>CAYQDF010000015.1:339-10117 GCA_964416175.1 uncultured Anaerolineaceae bacterium | reverse complement strand
GAAGCGCGCGTGCCCCTCCTGGATTTCCGGATCGTCGAGCTGGCAGTCAATTTACCCGCCCATATGAAGCTGCGCCGCGGGCAAACGAAGCGAATTCTCCGGCGAGCTATGGCTGACAGGCTGCCTGAAATGGTTCTCAATAAACCCAAACAAGGTTTCAGTATCCCTCTGAAGAACTGGCTGAAAGGTCCTCTCAAACCGATGATGATGGACCTGCTGTCTGAGGCGAGGATCCGGCAGCGCGGGTACTTTGACGAAGCGACGATCTCGAGGTGGACGAAGGAACACCTGAGCGGGGCTGAGAACCACAGCCACCGGTTGTGGGCATTGATGGTCTTCGAGCTCTGGTCCCAGCAGGTCATGGACGCCAGGACCATCCACAGGGAATCCGTTCCGGTATGACAAGAACCCTGCCAATCGCGCTTTCTAAGAAATCCGAGTCCAGCGCACTGCCTCTCAAAGACCCGCTGCTGGAAGCGATCCGGGTCTACTGGAATGAGCACATTCACGACCTGGAGGTTGCGAAAGAGCCGCCCGGATCGGCTGGCTTCTTCGCCGAACTGGATGAGTATCGCTTCGATAAGCTCCGCTACCTTCCCCGGCTAGTCGATTTTGGGGCGTATCGGGGGAAGAACCTCCTCGAGGTCGGCTGCGGGGTTGGGATCGATCTGGTGCGTTTCGCCCGCGGGGGGGCGATGGTGACCGGAGTGGACCTGGCGGAGACGGCGATCGAGCTCGCCCGGGCAAATTTCGAGCAAAACAGGCTGCCTGGAACACTGCTGGTGATGAACGGTGAAGACCTGACTTTTGAGGACGATGCCTTTGACGTGGTCTACGCCCACGGTGTTTTGCAGTACACAGCCAACGCATCGAAGATGGTGAGCGAGTTGCACCGTGTCCTGCGTCCGGGCGGGGAAGCAATCCTGATGGTCTACAATAAATACTCCTGGTTGAATGCCATGTCGAAGGTGATGAACGTGGAGCTGGAACACGAGGATGCGCCGGTCCTCAAGAAATATTCGATAGGAGAATTCAGGCAGCTGTTGAGAATATTCACCCACTATCGCATCGTGCCGGAGCGCTTTCCAGTCGAAACCCGCCTGCATCATGGGATTAAGGCTGCGCTTTACAACGGGGGTTTCGTGCGCTTGTTCAACATCTTGCCACGATCTTTGGTCCGCCCGCTCGGGTGGCACCTGATGGCTTTCGCCACAAAGTAGACCCGGTTCCATGACTCCGAGATGAAGAGAGATATCAACGCGCTGACTGAGGGTCATTTCGACCTTGTCGTTATCGGAGGGGGGATTCACGGCGCCTGGATTGCCTGGGATGCAGCGCTGCGCGGGCTTTCGGTCGCCCTGATCGAACGCGGTGATTACGGCCAGGAGACCTCTGCGAACAGTCTCAAGACGATCCATGGGGGTCTGCGATATCTTCAGGATGCCAATCTACGATTGGTGAGTATGATGATTCAGGAAAGGTCGGCGTACCTGCGTGTGGCGCCTCACCTGGTTCATCCTCTCCCGTGTCTTGTCCCAACCTACACCGGGTGGATGCGCAGCAAGCCGGTGATGGGCGCAGCGTTGTTGCTGAACGACCTGTTCGGGAGGAATCGAAACCAACACCTGGACGAGGACAGGCATATCCCACCTGGGCGGCTGATCTCGAGACAGGAATGCCTGAGGGTATTGCCTGGCATCGTCGATAAAGGCATCACCGGAGGCGCTGTCTGGTACGACGGTCAGGTTTACAACAGCGAGCGTCTCACCCTCTCTCTGATCAAATCTGCGGTTGGGAAGGGCGCAATCGCGGCGAACTACGTGGAAGCGCGAGGGTTCTTGCAGGACGGCTCACGGGTGAAAGGAGTCGTGGCGCGCGATGTTCAGGCTGGAAGCGAGTTTGAAATCCGTGGCAGGCAGGTTATAAACACCGCTGGACCCTGGGTCGATCAATTACTCGATGGACTACCATTGCAGAAAAAGGAGAAAAAATTCCGCCATTCCCTGGCGATGAACATCGTTACTGACCGGCTCATCCACGGGTACGGCGCCGGGATTCCAAGCTGGCCTGTGAAAGCACAACGCACGGATGAGAAGGCATCCCACATCCTGTTTGTATCCCCCTGGAGGGATCGATCGATTATAGGTACGTTCCATTCGCATTTCCAGGGCGATCCTGGACAATTTCGGGTCCGGGAGGAGAAGTTGCAGGAGATCCTGGATGAGTTCAATTCTGGTTATCCTGGAGCAGGACTCACCCTGGAGGACATCCGCTTCGTGCACAAAGGCTTTCTCCCCGAGATCGGATCAGGGAGCCAGGAAGTACAGCTGGTCCGTTCGGGGAGGGTAATCGACCACCGGGCGGAGGATGGATTGCAAGGATTAATCACTGTGGTCGGCGTCAAGTATACATCTGCGCGCCAGGTAGCTGAGAAGGCGGTCGACCTGGTATTCGAGCAGCGAGGGGTGCCCGCGCCGATCTGCATGACACGGATCACCCGCCTGACAGATGGCCAGATCGATAGCTTTTCCGGCTACCTCGAAAGAGCCTTGAAAGAAGCGGGAGGGTCCATGGATCCGCAGCTGGTTGAAGCCCTTGTGAAAAACTATGGTTCCGATTACCCTTCCCTCAAAAGACGGATCCAGATGAATAACCAGCCCAGACCTGAATTGGCGCACGGCGTGGGCGGTCCTGTCCGGCTTGCCGAGGGCGGCGAAGCAAGCGCCTGGACGCCAGAAAGCGGCCCGTCCCTCAAGCTGGATTCTCCTGAGGTCCTCAAGGCACAGATCCAGCATGCCGTCGAAGAGGAGATGGCGATCACCCTGTCGGACGTAATCTTCCGCAGGACAGGTCTGGGATCGGCAGGCAGGCCGGGAAGAGAATTGCTGCGGACCTGCGCCTGGATGATGGGAGAGATATTGGGATGGGATCAGGCCAAAAGAGAACTGGAAATTGAGTCCGTTGAAGCGATCTACACCAGCCTCGGGGTGTGAGGCAATTTGTTGGGATAGCTGGAGAATATATGGAGTCGTCGACTGTTCAAAACAGGATAGAAAGAGCAGCTGCAGAGCCCTGGCAGCTGAAGATGTTCCGCCGCTCGCTCAAGAAACAGCAAAAGCTGCGTGCGCTCCTGCGAGTGCTAGGCGCGGCTGAAAGCCTTAAATGTTTATTGGTCACCTGCGGCGATAACAACGGCGCGATGAACTGGCACTTCAAGCACCACGGCGGGGAATGGAGCTGGGTCGATGCTGAAAAAGACAGCATCGCGCAGATCGGGTCGGTAACGGGCGATCCGGTCCTGGAGATGGACAAAGAGAACCCTGTGCTGAATTTCGAAGACGGCTTTTTCGACGCGGCGATCACCATCGACGTGCATGAGCATCTAAGAGATCCCTCTCTCCTGAACCACGAGCTGGCGCGCGTGGTGAAACCCGGCGGGCGGGTGATCGTGACCACTCCGAATGGCGACGAAAAAAAGCTGGCTGTGCGGATCAAGAATCTCATTGGGATGAGACCGGAAGTCTACGGGCATTTTGTCGTGGGATATGACGTTCCTGAACTGGAAAGACAGTTGAAAGCAGCTGGGCTGACGCCGTATCTTCGAGGGAGCTACGCCCGCTTCTTCACCGAGATGCTGGAGCTGTTGATAAATTTCGTATATGTCAAGATCCTTTCGAAGCGCAGCGGAGCCAGGGTGGAGAAAGGGCAGATAGCCCCCCAAAACATTGACCAGGTGAAATCCGTCGGGAAGACGCTCAAACTCTATTCAGTGCTATATCCCATCTTTTATTTGATTTCCAGGCTGGATGTATTGGATTTATCGCCACGCGGCTACGCCGTGATCGTCGCAGCCAGGAAGGACTGACCGATGCGAGTGTTGATCACCGGAGCTGGGGGATTTATCGGCAGCCATCTGGTGGACGACCAGCTGGCACGCGGGCGGGAGGTGACAGCCCTCGACATCAACACCGACCGCTTAAGGCCTTTAGCCGGCAGCCCCCGCTTGAAGATCCTCGAGGGGGATTTCGCCAACCCGGACCTGCCAGAGCCAGGGCTGGGCGACCATGACATCTGCTTCCACCTCGCGAGCGCTCATCTCGAGACGGATGTGAGCGACGCGTACTTCTGGTCGGTCAACGTGGAAAACACCCTGGCCTTCGTTGAGCGCTGCCAGGCCGCAGGCCTGAAACGCTTCGTTCACTGCAGCAGCGTCGGGGTGTACGGTGATATCGAGAATCCCCCGGCTGACGAGGACTCGGAATGCTTGCCGGAGGTGGCTTACGAGAAATCGAAGCTGGCTGGCGAACGCGCGGTTGTCGATTTTGCTCGCGAGGCTGGGTACGATCTGGTCGTCCTGCGCCCGGCCTGGGTGTATGGGCCGCGTGATCCGCGCACAGAGCGCCTGTTCCGCACAATCGCAAAGGGCCGGTTTTTTTATGTTGGCGATGGGCGGAAACTTCGCCACCCGATCTACATCGCAGACATTGTGGAGGCGTTCGAAATCGCAGCCAAGCACAGCAGCCCTCCGGGGGAGGTCTACATCATCGCGGGGCCACGGGCAGTTACGCTGGAAGAACTCGCCAGGGATATCGCAAAATGTGTTGGCGTCAAAGCCCCAACCCTGAAGCTGCCGCTGGGGCTGGTCTGGGCCGGCTGTGTGGTGCTCGAAGCCGGCTCAAAGATAACCGGGATGAAGGCTCCCTTTACCCGGAGAAGCTTAAAATTCTATACCGGGAACACCGCATTCAGCATCGAGAAGGCAAGGACCGCACTCGGATTTAACCCAAAGGTCGATCTGGAGGAGGGATTGGAACGCACTTACCACTGGCTTCAGCAGGAAGGGAAGCTGCCTCCCAGCTCTGCCAAATAAACCTGGGGACACCTGCCGCCGGATAATCGCCGAGGGACAGTCGATTTTCATCTGCGGTGAACTGGTGCTCCCTGCGTGATGTCGGGTTCGCCCCGGCCGTACGAAGGGCGTCTGGCTCGCGTCGATAGATCTCTGCCCGTCAAGAGGTAACCCCCGTGGATCCACAAAAAACCGATCCGATGCATTCCGCAGAGCAGTGGCCCGGCTTGCACGCCAAGGTATTCAATCCAAGAAAATCCGCGCCAGCCCGGTACAAAGAAATGGTGGTTGGGGATCGCGGGTGGGGCGCGTTGCTACGCTACGAGCTGACGATCCTGCTCTTCAGTATGGTTCCAGGCGTTCTGGGTCTGGCTCTGCGGAATACTTTTTACAGACCGCTGTTTCGGCGCGTGGGGCGAAACGTGGTTTTTGGCAGGAATCTCGTCCTCCGCCAGCCCCACAAGATATCCATAGGGGACAACGTGATCATCGATGACGACTGCCTCCTGGATGGCAAAGGGGAAGACAACCACGGGATCACCCTGGGGGACATGGTGACCATCGGCAGGTTCTCTTCGATCGTCTGCAAGAACGCAGATATCGAGATTGGCTCGCACGTGAACATTGGCACTTCGGTGAAGATCATCGCGGCCAACAAGGGTAAAATCGTGATTGGCAACAGCATCGACATCGGTTCGGGGAGTCACTTCTCAGGCGGGAGTTATGACTACTCATCTCCAGAGGTCCTGCCGTCGTCGCAGCGGATTGAAACGAAGGGAATCTTCATAGAGGATCTCGCCTGGATCGGAGCCGGGGTGATCGTCCTGGACGGGGTCAGGATTGGAACACGGAGCATCGTCGCTGCCGGAGCCGTGGTTACCCGGGATGTCCCCGCCTACAGCCTCGCTGCCGGAGTGCCTGCCGAGATAAAAAAGACCCGCGAGGGCGGCTCTGCGTGAACAAACCGGTGAAAGATGGATTATCCCTCTTTTCAGAGAGTCGGTGAAGAGGTTCCAGCAAGGTCCTATGGTTTTCCCAAAGTCAGAAATTCTGCTCGAGATGTCACTGCGAGCGGCTTTTGCGAAGCAGTCTCCTCTGTGAACAGGGGGATTGCTTCGGCAAAGACCGCCTCGCAATGGCAATCGCCCACGACTTTGAGAAAGCCATAACGAGGTCCGTTCAGGATAGAGCGTCTGTTCAGATAGTCCTGGGAGGGAAATGCCATGTTGTTTGGCGCTTATCGGAAACCGAATTGTGATCCGCTCTGGTCAGAACAGGTTGTTGACTGGCTGCAAAATGAAATTGGGGCATCCACCGTTGGAGTCCGAAAGAAAGGGGCTGTGATCTTCGCGGAATTTGGGAACGGAGAAACCGCATCGGTATCCGGCCTCCCTGAGGGGGTTGGCAGGATGTTGGCCTGGGAAGGCGAGGTCTTCAACCGGAAAGAAATTCTAGAAGAACTCGGAGGCCGGGCAAACGTTTCGACAGACACACCCGACAGAGAGCTGTTTTACGAACACTTCAGCAAGAACGGAGCAGAGATGCTCCATCGGATCAACGGCGAGTTTGCATTTGCGCTCCACGATTCTGAAGATGAAGGAATCATCCTGGGCCGCGATCACCTGGGCATCCGGACCCTCTATCTCTACGAAGACGCCGAAAAAATCGTTTTCAGCACCAGGATGGATCCCATCATCAGGTGTCCAGGCGTCAGGCGTGAATTGAACTTCACAACGGTCGAGCGCTACCTGGTATTTGGGTACAATCCCGGATGGGATACGTTTTACTGCCATACCCGGAAAGTGCGCCCGGGTACGCTGCTGCGCATAGGCGAGGGAGGCATCCAGGAGATAACCTACTGGCAGGTCCCAGCCGATGGCGACCAAACGCAGAGCGAAGAAGCGCTTGTGGATGCGCTGCGGGGCCTGATCAAAGACGCTGTCGCCATCCGGATGCGGAACGACGAAAGACTGGGGGTCTTCGTGAGCGGCGGGTTGGATTCAAGCGGGATCGCCTGCCTGATGCGGGAGCTCAGCGGAGCGCCGATCCGATCGTTTTCGTACCGGACCCTGGCAAAATCTTACGACGAATCGGGTTACGCGCGCATCGTCGCCGAATCCTGCCGGTTCGACCACCACGAAGTGGTCTTCCACCCTCGGGACATGCGATTCATCGAAAAGATCGTCAAGAATCAGGATGAACCCCTGTGCAGTTTGGGAATAACCGTAGCAACTTATCTTCTGGGGAGAGAAGCCGAAGGCCTTGTCGATCGGGTCTTCTCGGGTCACGGAGGGGACGAGCTGTTCGGCGGGCACCCGGTGTACCTCGCGGACAGAGTAGCGAATTTTATCGATATTCTTCCCCGCTTCGTGGTGTCCCCGATCACCATGAGCCTCCGGCATCTGCCAGATTCCGATAAGAAGCTCAATGCCCCCGTCAAGCTCAAAAGGTTCTCGGAGAGTTACAACTACCCACGGGAGCTGCACACATACCGCTGGCGGATCTACTACGGCCTTGACGAGCTCAACCAGTTACTGAGCCCGGAAAAGATGCTCGACGGGCGCGGGTACTCCGCCCTGGCTTCCGATGTCATTCGTCTGTACGCGGAAGCTGGCAGCGCCGACCCTCTTAAACGATCTCTTTTTGTGGATTTTCACACCGAGGTCAATTTCCACCTGCGAAGGATGAGCGTGCTGCGCCAGTTCGGATTGAAACCCATGTTTCCTCTCCTGGACTATCGGCTTGTGGAACGTACCGCGGCGATCCCCTCGAAGTTGAAGATCCGGGGGTTTTCGGACGCCAAGTACATCGAGCGGAAAATCCTGTCCGGGATCATCCCCGACCAGATCCTGAACCGAAAAGACAAGCTGGGGCACTCGATCCCCTTCAAGAACTGGCTGCGAACAGAACCGGAGGTCAGGGATTACGTTCGTGACATTCTTTTCAGCGGCAGGCTGGCAGATCGTGGTATATTCGAGCCCGAATACCTCACTCGACTCTGGGACGATCACCAGAGCCACAGGCGCAACAACTCGCACCGCATCTGGACGCTGGCGGTCCTGGAGCTCTGGCTGGAAGCGAATTTGACATAACGTGAATATGGGACGAAAAGGAACGCCAGCCCAAATTGACGTTGAAATAAGGCGAATATGAGCTGGCAACCAGATCGAAAAAAAATCAAGAATACGATCCTTTTCATCATCAAGGCTCTTGTGAGCCTGTCCCTTCTGGGGTTCCTGCTCTCCCGGACCGAACTGTCGCGGGTATATGCGACCCTGGTATCTGCCAGGCTCCTCTGGCTGGTTCTGGCGTTCATAATGCTTTATATTGGAAAGGTGATCACGGCATACCGGTGGCAGGGATTGTTGAAGGCCCAGGCGGTCGACATCCCCCTCAGGACCCTCATTGCCTCGGTATTCGTCGGACAGTTCTTCAACAGCTTCTTGCCCACGACGGTCGGGGGGGATGTCATCCGGGCGTACGACACCGCTGCCCAGAGCAAGGAATCGCTAAAATCGGCGATCTCCGTGTTCGCCGACCGGCTGATCGGGGTCTTCGCCCTGACCCTGCTGGCTTTCCTCGCCCTGGCTGCTGGATACCTGAGGGGGGAAGAAGTCAGCTTCTATGCCCTGCCTGTGGTCATCGTGTTCGTCATGAGCGCGTTTGGGATGCTGCTGATTTATATAAAATGGCTTGCGGTATTAAACGACCGCTTCCTGAGAGTTGTGAGGTTAAACTCAATCGCGGACCAGCTGGACAAGGCGTACCGCTCGCTCCACCTGTTCAAGGACAGGCCGGGCGTGATGTTAAATGCTCTGAGTTCTTCAATTTTGCTCCAGGTCAATGTGATCCTGTTCTACTATTTCATCGGCCTGTCGCTGGATCTGGGCGTGTCTGTGCTGTATTTCTTCATGATCGTCCCGGTTGCGCTTGTGGTGCTGCTGATCCCGTTCTCGATCAACGGGATTGGGATCCGGGAGGGAGTTTTCGTCTTCCTGCTCACCAGCCTGGGCGTCGAAGCGAACGACGCCATTGCGCTCTCTTTGATTTCATTTGGCCTCACGCTCACGCAGGGGGTGATCGGCGGGGTGATCTTCGCCCTGCGTGGGGTACAAATCCGCCAGGCCAGGGAAGCGGAGGAGCTCCCGAAGGAACCGATTCCATAGTTGCAGAGATTCCGGGAATGTGTCACGAATCGAATTGATTAACAAGATGCATGAGGCCCGCGCCGTTCACCAGGAATTAAAGAGAGCCGCACAATGGATTCAGGCTGTCAGAACCATTGGAATGCTGCTGCTTTCGTCGGGAATTGTTCTCGTGACATACCGGTTTGTTCAGGCGGGGGATTTCCAGCCGCTGGACAGAATATTTGCTGACAATTCAACCCCTGATGTAACGCTATACGGCTTCATCGAAATCGATCTGACCGGACCCGAGTCGACCGGGATGGGCACGCCAAACCCCTTTTTGATCGACGTCAACGTCACCTTCACCGGCCCTCAAGGCCAGACCTTCACTGCGCCGGCATTCTACGATGGCGACGGTTCTGGAGGGATGGATGGGAACGTGTGGCGGGTGCGGTTCACACCGAATGAAGCCGGCGAGTGGGTGTATTCATCCAGCAGCTCCAACCCGATCTTGAACGGACAAACGGGATCGTTCCTCGCCGGAGACCCGGGAAGCTGCCAGCCGTACACGGAAGAAGGACTGCCGAACTTTCCATGCGTTGGAAAACTATCGCGCACCGGCGAGCACTATTTGAAATTCTCAACCGGTCTCTACTGGTTAAAAGGAGGCGTCGACGAACCCGAGGATTTCCTCGCGCCGTCCCAGACCGGCGGTTTCCCCACTAAGGAAGCTGCCGTCGACTACCTTGCCAGCATGGGGGTCAATTCGATGTACTTTCTGATGCACAACATCGACGGAGAC
>CAYQDF010000015.1:0-329 GCA_964416175.1 uncultured Anaerolineaceae bacterium | reverse complement strand
AGCCACTGCAGCAGAAGCGAAAAACAACCCCGAGCGTTTCGACCTAGCCAGGCTGGCTGCATGGGAGGCATTGTTCGAATACATTCAAAACAAGGGGATCGTCCTGCACCTGGTATTTGAAGATGATTCGGCATATACTGGTTTCAACCGCAGCCTCTATTACCGTGAGATGATCGCCCGCTTTGGACATTTCAATGGACTGTACTGGAACCTGGCTGAAGAATACAACGAGACTTACACAGCCGATCAGATCAAGAGCTTCGCGGAACTGTTCAATTCGATGGAACCCTATGGACAGCCGCTGACAGTCCACAACCAGGGAGGCATGG
>CAYQDF010000014.1:3199-43574 GCA_964416175.1 uncultured Anaerolineaceae bacterium | reverse complement strand
GTGCAGGAGGAGCTGCGCTACGTGACGCTGCGCGAGCGGTTGTTCGCCTTGATCGATGAGTGCGATTCGGCCCTGGTCTTGCCCGGCGGAATCGGCACACTCTCCGAGATGGCGGCGATGTGGTCGCAGCTGCAAACCGGAAGTATCCCGAGAAAAACGCTGATCCTGATCGGACCTGAGTGGAAGGCGGTCATGGACCATTATTTTTCGAGCTTTTCTGCTTATGTTGGGGAAAACCATCGAAGGTTGCTCTCGTTTGCGCAGGATGCAGAGGCTGCCTGCAGGGCGCTGGAGCTGATGTAGCGTATGATCTTGCCGCGGCGATCGCGCTGATCGAAGTGAACAGATCCTGTCGCGGCGAGCGAGGAGATTACTCCCACACCTCAGCGATCCTTCGAGTCCAGCAAAAGGAAGACGATGCCTGTTGAAAAGATAACCAAGCGCAGTGAAAACTTCTCAGATTGGTACAACCAGGTCGTGATCGCGGCCGAGCTGGCAGACTACGCACCTGTCAGAGGCTGCATGGTCGTCCGTCCCTACGGTTGGTCGCTTTGGGAGAACATCCAATCTGCTCTGGACCGACGTTTTAAAGCTACCGGCCACGTGAATGCCGCTTTTCCCCTCCTGATCCCGATGTCCTTTCTCGAAAAAGAGAAAGAACACGTGGCGGGATTCTCCCCGGAGCTGGCGATCGTCACCATCGGGGGAGGGGAGCAACTGGAGGAACCGCTTGTCGTCCGCCCCACCTCGGAGACCATCGTTGGCTACATGTACGCCAAATGGGTCAAGTCTTACAGGGACCTGCCCATTTTGATCAACCAATGGGGCAACGTCGTGCGGTGGGAGCTGCGGACGAAACTGTTCTTGCGCACGCTCGAATTCTACTGGCAGGAAGGGCACACCGCCCATGCCACCGAAGCGGAAGCGCAAGAAGAGACCCGGCGCATGCTCGACGTGTACACGGACTTCGCGGTGAACGAGGCGGCCGTGCCAGTCGTGCCCGGGAAAAAGACCGACAGCGAGCGGTTCATGGGAGCGGTCGATTCATACACGATCGAGGCCATGATGGGGGATACCCGCGCCCTCCAGGCGGGGACATCTCATTTCCTCGGGCAGAATTTCGCCCGGGCTTTCGACATCCAGTACCTGGATGCGAGCAACCAGCTGCAATACGCCTGGACGACCTCCTGGGGTCTGTCAACGCGCTTCGTTGGCGCGATCATCATGACTCACGGCGACGACCAGGGGCTGATCCTCCCGCCGCGCCTGGCGCCTTTCCAGGTGGTCATTGTGCCAATATACCGGGACGATGCGGAGAAGGCATTGGTCATGCCGGTGGTCGAGCGGTTGCAGGGCAATCTCGGCGAGTTCCGCTTGACTGTCGATGGGCGTGAGGGGGTCACACCGGGATTCAAATTTAACGATTGGGAACTGCGGGGTGTGCCGCTGCGGATCGAGGTCGGTCCAAAAGATGTGGAAAAAGGGATGGTAGCGCTTGCCAGACGCGATCTCCCTGGCAAGGCAGGTAAATCGTTTGCCCCGCAGGCGGGTGTGGCGGACACGGTGCGAGCAGCCTTGGATGCCATCCAAAAATCCCTCTACGACCGGGCGCTCAAATTTCGCGAAGCGAACACACACGAGCCGCGGGATTACGGAGAATTCTCCGAGATCGTAAAAAACGGCTGGGCGCTGGCATGGTGGTGCGGCGATGGAGATTGCGAGGCGAAGATTAAAGAGGGGACAAAGGCGACGGCTCGCTGCATCCCCTTTGAGCAGCCTGGCGGCGAGGGGCGCTGCATCGTCTGCGACCGCCCGGCGGTCACACAGGTCTTTTTCGCCAGAGCTTATTAGGGAGGTCCGAAGTTGCCTGCCATTCAGCCGGCGCGATTGAAGATCCAGGCTGAGTCGCTCGCGCAGAAGGCCGGTTCGCCCGCGGAATTCCGGCGAGCTCTATCCGAGCTGCTTGAGAGCTATGCGAATCGGGCTTACCGCCCGGGTAAGGGAGGCGAGCTGGCGCCACTGCTGCCCGCGTATCATGTCCCTCAGCCAGTCCTGAAGCAGATCCTCAGCGCTCTGCAGACGTTTGTCGAAACAGATGAGACAGCAGTCCTGGCGCTCTGCGATGCGCTCTGGTCGGAGCCGAATTACGAATCTCGCTTGCTGGCAGTTTTTCTATTGGGCCAGATCCCTGTCGATCCACCAGGAGCGGTGCTGCAGCGCTTTGCCAGCTGGGCACGCCCTGGAACTGACAGGCGGCTGGTCGAATTGCTGGTCGAACGAGGGTTGTCGCGCATGAGGCAGGAACAGCGGGAGCGTTATCTGGAAGAGGCAGCTGCATGTTTGAAAAGCGACAATGTGTTCTTTCAGCAGCTGGGTCTGAAGTGTCTGGAGCAACTGGTCTGTCTGCAGGATTTTGAGGATTACCCCTCGGTCACGCGCATCCTGGAACCCCTCCTGCGTTCCGGCTCCACGCTGCTTCGGCCGGACCTGCTCCGCGTGGTCCGAGCCCTGGGGCGGAAATCGCCGAAAGAGACCGGATTCTTCCTGCGCCAGAACCTGGTCCACAAAGTGAATAATCTCAACACCGCCTGGCTGATCAGGCACTGCCTGGCCGATTTTCCTGTAGAGACCCAGGATTACCTTCGGGAGGGACTGCGGGAGAACAGTTGACAGGCTGATTAAAGCGTTGGTGAGAATAGACCAAGAAACCTTTGTATATCTGGTATAATTTTCGTGCTGACTAGACCGGCGGGTGGTCGGGAGTATTCCCGTCTGCTCGTTTGGAGACCTGCAGTATTTGGCTTGCTCTTGGAGTTTGCAGACGTCATGAGTATGGATAAAGACAGTAAAAAAGCGGTTATCGAAGAGTTTTCCCGACACGCGAACGACACCGGTTCACCGGAAGTCCAGATCGCCTTGCTGACCAATCGGATAAAGACCCTGACCGAGCATCTGCGCGCCCATAAACACGACGAATCATCCCGGCGGGGCCTGTTGAAGCTGGTCGGAAGACGGCGGCACCTCCTGACTTACATCCGCCGCAAGGACTACCAGCGCTACCAGGCGCTGACGGACCGGTTGAGCCTGCGGAGAAAGTAGTTGCGCCGGGCTCTCGTCCACGCTTGATACGACGGTCTTATCAATCTCTCAACAGCTGTCCAATCCAGAAGCGATTCGTTGAATTCCGTAGCAGGTTCAATTGACCGCCTGGGGAAACGCGATTGCGGAATTGTCTTATCGGGAACAACTAACAATCCAAATCATATCTTTGCCAGCAGGTCGGGTATTGGTGACTGATGACAACTTGTGCATGGCGTGTCCTGGCGCAGGTTGCCAGCAGAGACCAGTCCCTGATCTGCATGGCGCCAGTTAAGGAGTAAAAATGCAACCAGAATCAAAGCGTTACACAGCCGAGGTGGGCGGAAAGCAGGTCATTTTCGAGACCGGCCACCTGGCTGGACAGGCCGGCGGGGCGGTGACCGTGCGGACTGGAGATACCATGGTATTCGCCGCGGCGACGATGGGGGATGAGCCCCGCCAAGGGATCGATTTCTTCCCCCTGACAGTAGATTATGAGGAGCGGATGTACGCCGGAGGGCGGATCCCC
Organism: uncultured Anaerolineaceae bacterium; assembly: GCA_964416175.1. GTDB lineage: Bacteria > Chloroflexota > Anaerolineae > Anaerolineales > UBA4823 > CAYQDF01. The sequence goes on along the minus strand of CAYQDF010000014.1, from coordinate 39,967 downwards.
GGTTCATTTTTCCGGCGAGAGGGACGACCGAGCGAAGAAGCCATTTTAATTGCGCGGCTCACGGACCGTCCGATCCGCCCCTTATTTCCCAAGGATCTGCGCAACGACGTGCAGGTGATCGTGTATTCCTTTTCTGCGGATACGGAAAATCCGATCGATATCCTGGCCGTCAATGCTGCCTCGGCGGCGCTGATGATCTCGGATATCCCCTGGGGAGGGCCGGTCGGAGCAGTGCGCATTGGGCGCATCGACGGAGAATTCCTGGTCAACCCGACCTTCAGCGAAAAGAACGACTCTGATCTTGACCTGCGCGTGGCCGGCACTCGAGATGCGATCTTAATGGTTGAGTGCGGAGCGGTCATGGTCCCGGAGGAGGTGCTCGTCGCGGCGCTGCAGTTTGCGCATCAAATCCTGCAGCCGCTGATCGATATCCAGGAACAGATGGCTGCCGAGATCGGCAAGCCCAAACGCGAATACCCGCCCTTCGTACTCGATGAGGCCTTGAAAGCGACGATCCAGGAACGAGCCGCCGCCCCTCTGGAAGAGATTTTCGACAAACCTCTGGATAAAACCGCGCGCAATCAGGAGATCAATGCGCTCCGCGACGCGCTGGTAGCCGAGTATTCCGGCGAGGATGAAACGCTGGCCGGGAGCGTGAGCGAAGCTTTCGACCTGGCGTTAAAAACCGTCGTGCGCCAGCGGATCCTCGAGCGCAGCCTCCGTCCGGATGGCAGAGGCCTCACTGAAATCCGCCCAATTTGGTGTGCAGTGGATGTCAGCCCACGCGCCCATGGATCGGGCCTTTTCACTCGCGGCGAAACTCAGGTTCTCACCCTCGCCACGCTCGGAACACCGCGAGAAGCGCAGGAACTCGATACACTCTCTCCGGGCGCTTCCAAACGCTATATCCATCACTATAACTTCCCGCCTTTCTCGACTGGTGAGGTCCGCATGTTGCGCGGCGCCTCCCGCCGGGACATCGGCCACGGCGCCCTCGCGGAGCGTGCGCTTCTGCCTGTAATCCCGCCCGAGGACGATTTTCCTTACACGATGCGCCTGGTGTCCGAAGTCTTATCGTCGAACGGGTCGAGCTCGATGGCGTCGGTGTGCGCATCCACCCTGGCGCTGATGGATACGGGTGTGCCAATCAAGAGCCCGGTTGCTGGCGTGGCAATGGGGCTGGTGAAAGGGGAGAATGATCGCTACGCGATCATGACGGACATCCTGGGCATGGAGGACCAGCTGGGCGATATGGATTTCAAAGTGGCTGGCACCAAGGAAGGCGTGACTGCCCTTCAAATGGACATCAAGATCAAAGGTCTCACCCCGGAGATCATGGCGACTGCCCTGGAGCAAGCGCGGGTTGCACGCCTGGCCATCCTGGATAAGATGCTGGCGGTGATCCCGGAACCGCGCCCACAGCTCAAGCCGCATACCCCACGGATCAGCATCCTGCACATTCCGGTTGATAAGATCGGGGCGGTGATCGGGCCTGGCGGGAAAACCATCCGCAGCCTGCAAGACGAGACCAAGACCCGCATTGACATCGAAGAAGATGGAACGATCTTCATCGCTGCAACCGATGTTGAGGGGGAACTCATGGCGAGGGATCGCATCCTCTCGCTCACCGAGAGCCCCGAGATTGGCCGGATATATACCGGTCGCGTGGTCCGCGTGACCGATTTCGGGGCTTTTGTGGAGATCTTGCCCAACACCGACGGCATGGTGCACATTTCCCAATTGGACAGCTCACGTGTGGAAAGGGTGGAGGACGTCGCCCGAATGGGGGACGAGATCACCGTGATGGTCACGGACATCGATCCTGCCGGCAAGATCCGGCTCTCCCGTCAAGCGGTCCTCGAAGGCTGGACTGCTGAAGAAGCCATCCAGCGCGACCGGATGGGCGCGCGATCCCCAGGAGGCGGAAGGCGGAGTTCGGGCGGCGGGCATCGAGGAGACCGCGGGGATCGCAACCGCGGGCCCAGGGACCGCAATCGCAGGTAATTCCTGATGCGGGCACAAGTTGCCCGCATTTTGATCCTGATATAATACCTCCTGTCTGTACAGCCCGCATCTTAAAATCTCAAGGAGTGCCTGATGAAATCTGATTTTATCTGGATGGATGGGACGTTGGTACCCTATGAGCAAGCGCAGGTGCACGTCATCACCCCCACTTTGCATTACGGAGTTGGCGTTTTTGAGGGCATTCGATGTTACCAGACACCTAAAGGGCCGGCTGTTTTCCGCCTGAGGGACCATCTGATACGCTTCCTGGAGTCGATTCACATCCTTGGCGTGAGGGATTTTCCGTATACGCTGGAGGAAATTCGCAAGGCCGTTCACCAGACGATCTCCGCAAATGGATTCAGCGAGTGTTACATCCGTCCCTTGATGTACCTGCAGGGGCCGATGGGGCTCAACATGGACCGCTCCCGGCCCAGCCTGGCGATCGCCGCCTGGGAATGGGGACCGTACCTCGGGGAGGCAGCGCGGGAAACCGGAATTCACATGATGGTCTCCTCGTACAACCGCCTGCACCCCAATATCAACATGACAAAGGCGAAAATCACGGGCAATTACGCCAATTCGATGCTGGTGAAGACTCTTGCGCTGCGTTCCGGCTATGATGAAGCGGTGATCCTCGATCCGGCTGGCTTCGTGGCGGAATGCACAGGTGAAAACATCTTCATGGTGCGGAGGAATGTGCTCTACACTCCGCCCCTGAGCTCGATTTTGGAGGGGATCACGCGATCGACCGTGATCGCCCTGGCTGCTGACCTGAACCTCCCGGTCGTGGAGGCGATGATCACGCGCGACCAGCTGTACACCGCAGACGAGGTGTTCATCAGCGGGACAGCAGCTGAAATCGTGGGCGTCCGCATGATCGACTTCCGGAAGATCGGCGAGGGAAGGCCAGGCCCCATCACGCGCGCCCTGCTCCAGAGCTTTCTGGAAGTCGTGCGCGGGCGCGGCAAGCAGGCTGAGCAGTGGCTGGATTACGTTCCCCAGGAGGTATCGACCCCCGAACGGGAAGTTGTTAATTGATCTTTAATGTAACTTTTCGTGTGAAGTGTGCATCTGATAGGTAGATAGTTTGAAGCGGGAAGACCACTTCGTACCAGCCCCTGCGAGGTGGACAAACCAGGAAAATAAGCGCAGCGCTGTTCGGGAGAGTTCCTGCCCGAGGGGGGCTGCGGGAATCAAGGAAGGAAAATGGATATAAATTTGGGCAACCTTTCATCGAGCTCACCAAGCAACGGCGGCTCAAACAAAGAATTGGTCAAAGTATTGATCCTGGGCTCCGGTCCGGCAGGCTTATCCGCTGCGCTGTACGCAGCCCGAGCCAACCTGGAGCCAGTGGTTTTGAGCGGTATGGAACTGGGGGGTCAGGTTTCGCTGACCTATATGGTCGAAAATTACCCCGGCTTCCCGGATGGTATCGGTGGGTTGGAGCTGGTTGAGTTGTTCCAGAAGCAGGCTGAGCGCTTCGGGGCGCGCATCGAATTCGATGCCGCCGCGGAGGTCGACCTCTCCCAGCGCCCCTATCGCGTATTGACCCAAAACGGTAAGATTTACCATGCGGCGACCCTGATCATCGCCACCGGCGCGAGCGCCATCCACCTCAATGTCCCCGGGGAAGATGAGCTCACCGGGCGCGGCGTCTCCTACTGCGCCACCTGCGATGGGTGGTTTTTCAAAGATAAAGACGTGGTCGTTGTCGGGGGCGGCGACAGCGCTGTGGAAGAAGGCCTATTTCTGACGCGGTACGCCGATTCGGTAACCATCGTCCACCGCCGGGATGAACTGCGCGCCAGCCCGATCCTGGCAGACCGCGCCCTGAACAATCCAAAGATAAAATTCTTATGGAATAAAGTCGTCAAGGAGATCTCTGGCAATGGTGCAGTGCAAACTGTCCGCCTCCAGGACACCCAGTCCGGGAATGAAGAGGAGCGCCAGATAGACGGTGTGTTCATCTTCATTGGTCATTCTCCAAACACGGGCCTGTTCAAAGGACAGCTGGAGATGGACGAACACGGATATCTGGTTGTCGATCAGAAAATGCGGACAAACGTGCCAGGGGTGTATGCGGCAGGCGAAGTCGCCGATCCGCACTTCCGCCAGGTGATCACCTCTGCCGGGATGGGGGCAGCGGCGGCGATCGAGGCCGGTCGCTTCCTAGATGAACATCCGCTGGACCAGGCCTGAGAAGGATGGCGGCGAAGATCAGATCCAGGATGGAAAAAGCGGGTTTGCGGTGGGCGTCAGCCAGGCCGCAGACCCGCTTTCTTTAAGGAGATTTGATATGCGCAATAAAGTTTCAATTATCGGGGCCGGGATGACCGGCGCGACCACTGCGCACTGGCTGGCCGAACGAGAACTGGCTGACCTCGTCCTCGTGGATGTCGTCGAGGGAATGCCGCAGGGCAAAGCGCTGGATCTGCAGGAAGCCCTGCCGGTCATCGGGAAAGACGTGCGCGTGACTGGCAGCAACTCATTTGAGGCGACCGCCGGTTCGGATATCGTGGTGATCACTGCCGGCCTGCCGCGCAAACCCGGGATGAGCCGGGAAGACCTGCTGGCAGCCAATGCCGAGATAGTGAGATCTGCCACGCTGGAATCGCTCAGATATTCCCCGGAAGCTATCCTGGTGGTCCTGACCAATCCGCTCGATACAATGGCTTACCTGGCGATGAAAGCCGGCAACCTGCCTCCGGAGCGGGTGGTGGGCCAGGCCGGGATACTCGATTCGGCGCGCATGCGGGCGTTCGTCGCTATGGAACTCGGCGTCAGCGTTGAGAACATCCACTGCTATGTCCTGGGCGGGCACGGAGATGACATGGTGCCGCTGGTCAGGCATTCGAACGTCGCTGGTGTGCCGCTACAGGAGATCCTCGAGGCTTCCCGGCTGGAGGCGATCGTGGACCGGACCCGCAAGGGAGGCGGCGAGATCGTCAGTCTGCTCAAGACAGGAAGCGCCTTTTACGCGCCTGGCGCCGCTGTGGCGCAGATGGTCGAGTCGATCCTGAAAGACAAGCATCTGATCGTACCTGCTGCAGCGTACATGCGCGGGGAATACGGCCTGCGAGATATCTTTTTCGGAGTGCCTGTGCAACTGGGCAGGCGCGGCGTGGTGAAAATCATTGAGTACAGGCTGAATCAGGCGGAGCGCGCCGCCCTGGAGAAATCGGCTGAGGCAGTGCGCCAGTCCATAGCGATGCTCGAGTCGCTCGTCAAAATATAAGATTTGGAGGCGGAAGATGGGCATTAAAGAAGAACTCGCGGCAATTCTCCCCGAATGGCGGGAAAGGGTGAAAAAGCTCCTCACAGAAAACGGAGATGTCAGGGTCGGCGATGTCACGATCGCCCAGGTCTACGGGGGGATGCGAGGGGTGAAATCACTCGTCACGGATATCTCCTACGTTGATCCGAATGAAGGCATCCGTTTCCGCGGTTTCACGATCCCGGAAGTGCTGGCGCAGCTGCCCAAGCCGGATGGGGCTGAAATACCTTACGTGGGCGGGCTCTACTACCTCCTGCTGTTGGGCAGGATGCCAGGCCGGGAGCAGGCCCTTGAAATAGAAGCGGAGTGGCGGGCGCGCGCACAGATCCCGCAGTTCGTGTTTGACGTGCTGTATGCACTCCCGCGCCAGGCGCATCCCATGCTGATGTTCTCAACAGCCATCCTGGCCTTGCAGAGTGAATCTATCTTCGCCAGGCGCTACCGGGAAGGCATGACCAGGGACGAGTACTGGGAACCGATGCTCGAAGACAGTTTGAATTTGACTGCCAAACTGCCCTCCATCGCTTCATTCATCTATTGCTTGAAGTATAAGGGCTGCAGCTTTCTCGAACCCCGGCCGGACCTGGATTGGGGAGCCAATTTTGCTTACATGATCCGCAACCCCACGCCGGAGTACATGGACCTCTCCCGATTATATTTTATTCTGCATTCAGACCACGAAAGCGGTAACGCAAGCGCCCACGCCACACACCTGGCCGCCTCCACACTCTCGGATATTTATTACGCTTTCTCCGCTGGTCTGAACAGCCTGGCCGGCCCCCTGCACGGGCTGGCGAACCAGGAATCCCTGCGCTGGCTGCTGAATGTGCATCAGAAATTCGGGGGTGTGCCAACGAAAGAGCAGCTGAGGCAGTACGCCTGGGACACCCTCAACAGCGGGCAGGTGATCCCGGGTTACGGGCATGCAGTGCTCCGGAAGCCAGACCCGCGGTTCACCGCCCAGTACGAATACGCCGATAAGCACATGCCAGACGACGAGATATTCCGGATCGCCAAGCTCGTATATGAGGTCGTCCCGCAGGTGCTGATCGAGCAGGGGAGGGCGAGGAACCCCTCTCCAAACGTGGACGCCATCAGCGGCACCTTGCAATACCACTATGGGGTCCAGGAGTTCGAATTCTACACCGTGATGTTCGGGGTCGGACGGGCGCTGGGGGTGAGCGCCAACGCCGTCTGGGCGCGGGCGTTGGGGCAACCCATCGAGCGGCCCAAATCCCTGACGACTGCCATGCTCGAAGAGATCGCTCGCGAGGCTGCCCAATCCACCCAGACAGCGGTCGAGAAGCTGTAATCCGCTAATGGGGGTGGCTTTCGCTTAGATAAGGTGCGGGTCCTAAGAAGCGCCGCAGCCGGCCCAGGCGGTGATCGTAGAGTGCAAGCAGGCAGGCCAGCAGGGTTGTGATGGGCACCGAGGAGATCAGGCCCAGCGATCCGACGAGGGTCCGGACGATCTCTTCGGTCACAAACTCCAGGTTCACGAGGTAGGCAAAGGATTCCCCGGAGAGGGAGAAAAGCAGCAGTAAGGGCAGCGCGACCCCGGCATAGGCAAGCACCAGCGTGTTGACCGTGGCGGCGACGTGGTCCTGCCCGATGCGCATGGCGCTGCGGTAGAGCGTGCGCAGTTGCATTCCCGGGTTAGCGCCGCGCAATTCGAATACCGCCGAGGCCTGGGTGGCGACCAGGTCGTCAAGCACACCCAGAGCGCCGATCAGCATCCCTCCCAGGACTAGACCGCGCAGGTTGATGTCGACCGCGCTCTGCTGGATAAGGAAGGTGGCCTCTTCGCTGCTAAAGCCGGTCAGGCGTGTCAGATCGATGAAATACCTTGCGAGCAGCCCGGTGATCACCAGGGCGATCGTCATCCCCGCAACGGCTGCATGAGTCTTCATCGTCCAACCGTAAACCAGGTAGAGGGTCACCGATACGAGCAGGAAGGCGCCGCCAATGCTGACCTGCACAGGGTCATCCCCGGCCAGGATGCGCGGGATGATTAAGCCGATGATTACCAGCAGACTGAAGCCCAATCCGAGCAGGCTGCGCACTCCTTTCCAGCCGCTGATCAAAATGCTGAACAGGACGAACGTGGCGAACAACCAAAGCAGCGGTCTGTTGCGGATGTAATCCGTGAAGTAAGCAGTCAGGTTCCCATCCTGATCCGTTCCAACAGTGACCAGCACCCGGTCTCCCGGGCGGAGGTCGAGACCTGGAGGACGGACCTGACGCTGGCCGTAATCGATAAGGACCTGGCGCCCGGCAAATGTTCCTTCGAGCAGGTGGACCCGCAAAATCTGGTAAGGCTGAGTACGGTCTCCAAGGGTGATCGTGCCCGATTCGACGACTTCCACCACCCTGGCAGGGACGGTGTCGGCGGTGAGTCCGATCACGCCCCTTCCCACCGGGTTCAGGATCGAGGATGCGGCCAGGCGTGGGGAGAAGTAATAAATCAGCCCACCGACCAGGATCGTGATCAGGAGACCCGGGAGGATGAACGCCAGATGCTTTCTGTTCATCGAAAGGATCAGGGAGTGGGCGTGGCTGCCGCTGGACCCCCGGACCACAAGAACACGCGCTGGCTGCTGGCAGCGCCTGCCGAATCCCATTGCGGGTTCCCATTTTCGTCTGTGCCGGACTGGCGAGCGACCATCACCCACCAGCGGTAAATGTGGGGCAGGCTGTCCGTCGAACGGAACGAGATGGGGACGATGAATTTCGTGTCTGTGACGTATTCGACCAGGCGCCGGTTCTCGCCCTCGGTGAAATCAAGGACTGTGACCTGGTAGGCTTCGTTTTCGAGCAGAGTCCCCACGGATGCCCATTGCAGGGTGACCGCGTCCCCGGATTGGATGAACCGGGAGCCGTCCGGCGGCAGGAGCAGGTTCGGGGCCGGATACGGAGGCGGCAAGGTCGGGGTGGGCGAAGGTCCCGGCGTGGGGAAGCGCTCGCACAGGGGGATAGTCAGGGTCATCCCGCTGAAGACCACTTCCGAGGGGAGGCCGTTGTATTCCTGGATGACCGCCATTGGCACGTTGTATGCGTTCGCGATGCTGGAGAGGGTATCGTTTGCCTGGACGACGTAGCTGTCTTTCTCGCAAGCCTGTTCGGTGGCATCGGCTGGACTCAGAGTGGCCGAGGGCAGCGGCGTGGCAGTTGGCGTGGGTTGGGGGATGAGCAGTTCATCTCCTTCAAACACATCGCAGCTGGCGGAGAGATTGTTGAGCAAAACGATGCTCTGCACCGAGACGCCGAAACTGAAGGCGATCTGTGCACAGGTGTCCCCTGCCTTGACGATGTAAACCTGGGGAGTCGGGGTAGGGGCAGGAGTATCGGTCGGCGTGGGTGTGGCTGGGGTGGACGTGCTCGTCGGGGTGACCGTCATGGTTTCAGTCGGCGTCGGCGCAACAGTTCCAACCGCCTGACCGGTCTGGCGCAAGGCGAGGAACACGATCCCGGCTCCGACGGCCAGGAAGACCGCCAGCAGCCCCAGGGCCAGCGGCAGGCTGAGGGTGATTTCGGGCATCCGGCTGCCCTGGACCGGTCGCGCCTGGCGGATCGGTTTCTCAGGTCCGGTTAGATCGCTGCCGCAGACCAGGCAGCGGGTGGCGTCCTCGCTGACGCGCGTCCCGCAGGTCGGGCAGAGCCGGGTGGGTTTTGAGGGGGTTTCAGCAGTCATATATTTTTCCGGGCAGCTTCGGCAGGATACTGGCATGCCAGACTTCGCAGCCCTTTTTCCTGACCTGCCGTTTCTTGCCAGCTGCCGGGATTATACCAGCCTTTTATCCTTCCGCTCTTCGTCAGCAGTCATGCCAGGGGAATGCCTTTACGCCATATGGGCTGGCGTAAATTCGCTGCCTGGGAGAAGAAAATCAGCCTGATGCGCTGCCCGCCAGCTGGTATACTGCGCGGGAGATGCAGCCCTACAGTCTTTACCTGCACATCCCGTTCTGCCGCCATCGCTGCGGGTATTGCGATTTCAACACCTACGCCGGGCTGGAGAGCCAGATCCCGGCTTACGTCGCAGCGCTCCACGAAGAGCTCTGGTGGGTATCTTCAGCAGCCGGCGAGCGCCTCCCGGTCCACACGGTGTTTTTCGGCGGCGGGACGCCTTCTTTGCTACCGGCAGCCGATCTCGCCAGTCTCTTATCCACGCTCCGGGAATCTTTCGACGTGTGGGAGGCAGCGGAGATCACCCTCGAGGCAAACCCAGAGGGGCTGACCAGGGCGTACTTGAGGGAGCTGTTCGCGATGGGATTCAACCGCCTTAGCCTGGGAATGCAGTCCGCCCGACCCGACGAACTCCGCTTGCTGGAACGGACGCACGATCCCCTGACGGTTATCGAAGCGGTAAAGGCTGCCCGCCAGGCCGGTTTCGCCAACCTGAACCTGGACCTGATCTTCGGCCTGCCGCACCAGACCCTGAAAGACTGGCGGCTCTCGCTGATGTCGGCGCTGGATCTCGAACCGGAACATCTCTCACTCTACGCCCTGACTCTGGAACACGGTACGCCCCTCGCGCACTATGTCGAGCGCGGTCTGCTCCCTCTGCCTGACCCGGACCTGGCAGCGGAGATGTACGAGTGGTCGGGAGAAAGGCTCGATTCCCGCGGGTACCATCAGTACGAAATCTCGAACTGGGCGCGCTTTGATGGCGGCGGCGAACTGTTGTCCTGCCGACACAACCTGCAGTACTGGCGCAATCTGGCTTATCTGGGCTTTGGCGCAGGGGCGCACGGGTACGCCGGCGGCGTGCGCACCGTCAACATTTACGCACCACAGGCGTTCATCCGGCGGCTGATAAGGGAGGAGCCGCCGACCGCCAGCGGGGAGTTCCCTGCCAGCCCGGCCGCGGTCGAGACCATCCGTGTCGACCGGAGGACCGAGATGAGCGAGACGCTGTTCATGGGCCTGCGGCTGACCCGGGAAGGGGTGTCGGTTGCGGGGTTCCAGGAGCGTTTTGGGTGTTCGCTGCAGGAGCAGTTCGGGGAAGAGATCAGGGAGCTGGTAGACCTCGGGCTGCTGGAAGTATCGAAGGAAGGGGGAGAGAGCCTGCGGCTCACAGCCAGAGGGCGTTTGTTGGGAAATCAGGTCTTCATGCGGTTCGTTTAGACCCGGATCGCTGTCAGCCGGATCGATTCAGGAGCCTTGTCGCCAGGGCAACGAGCAGCTCCCCCGCCTGCCCCTCGGGCTCTGTCTCTTGAAGCGCTGCCAGGGCGCGTTTGGTCATCCCCGCGGCACACTCCTGGACGTAAGCCCGTGCGCCTTCCGCTTCCAGCTGCCTGGCGAGGGCGGGGACCTCATCGGCCCGGATCGGGCCCTGTTCCCAACGCCGGGCAAAATCTCCTTCCTGGTTCAAGCCGAACACTATCGGCAGGGATTTCTTTCCCGCCAGCAGGTCGCTTTCAGCGGACTTGCCGGTCAGGGCGGCGTCTCCCCAAATGCCGAGCAGGTCATCCTGCGCCTGGAAAGCCAGTCCCAGATTCAGTCCAAAGTCGCGGTAGTGTCCCCGGCACTCATCGGGAATGCCAGCCACCAGGGCGCCCAGCTCGGTGCAGGCTGCCAGGAGCGCGGCGGTCTTCCCGGTCACCATCGTCCAGTACTCATCCAGAGTCAGGCGCTGGCTTGCTTCGTAGGCGAGGTCCAGGTGCTGTCCTTTGGTGAGCTCCAGGCAAGCCAACTGGAGGATGCGCGCTGCCCGGAAGGCTACCTCTGGCGAAGCGCTCTGCTCGAGGCGCATAATCCCGAGGTGGGCGAGGGCCAGCATCGCATCACCGGCGTTGATCGCCTGCGGAATGCCCCACAGCTTCCACACCGTTTCGCGACCCCGACGGTAAGGGCTGTTATCCTGGATGTCGTCATGGATGAGCGAAAAATTATGTACCAGCTCCACGCCGGCGGCGGCTGGCAGCGCCTGCTGCCATTCGCCCCCCGCGGAAGCACATGTAAGGAGAAGGAGCAGAGGACGGATGCGTTTGCCGCGCGCTTCCAGACCGGCGCCTTCTCCTTCCCATCCAAGGTGGTATGCCAGCATGGCGCGGAATACCCGAAGCGAACTCCCCCAGGCACCGGTTTGGTCGATTATCCCGATGGCGGACCGGAGTTCCTCTTCGATAGATTCGAGCATGACTTCGGTCAGGTTATCCTTGTTCACGACCCTCTTCTATTAATCTAATTTCGTGCAGCTGGTTGAGGTCGCCCGCACCGGCGGCAAACATCGCCACCTGGATCTGGCGTGTGATGAGCTGGATTTCCAGCAGAATAGCTTCCAGAGATTGCGCAGCCGCTTTCAAGAATGGACTGGCCATCCCTCCCAGGGTGGCGCCCAGCGCGAGACACTTGGCGATGTCGATGCCGTTGCGCAGACCGCCGGAGGCGAACACGAGCAGGTCAGGGGCCGCGCGCCGGATGTTCCTGATAACCTCCGCGGTCGGGATGCCCCAATCGATGAAGGCGGCCGCCAGGCGGGCCTGGTAGTCATTGATCGCGCGGTGCATCTCCACCTGCGACCAGGAAGTCCCTCCAGCCCCAGCCGCGTCAATCGCCGAGACGCCAATCGCCGCCAGCCGCCGGGCATCCTCCTCGGAAAACCCCCAGCCCACTTCCTTCACCACGACCGGCACCGGCAGCGCGCGGCAGACCGCTGCAATCTTATCCAGGAGCCCGGCGAATCGCGTATCTCCCTCGGGCTGGACAGCTTCCTGGAGGGGGTTGAGGTGCAAGATCAGCGCATCCGCTTCGGCAATTTCAACTGCCCGCCGGCATTCGTCCAGGCCATATCCGTAATTGAGTTGCACGGCGCCCAGATTGGCGAAGAGCAGGATGTCCGGGGCGACACGGCGCACCTGGAACGTTTCAGCCAGCTCGGGGTTTTCGATCGCGGCCCGGATAGAGCCAAGGCCCATGGCGATCCCGGAAGCCTGGGCAGCTTCCGCCAGCAGGTGGTTGATCCTCCCCGCTTCAGGGGTGCCGCCCGTCATCGAAGAGATGAGGACCGGCGCCTGAAGAGTGCGGTTGAAGACCTGCACCCGGGTGTCCACGGATTCGAGGTCCAGCTCGGGGAGCGCCCGGTGGATGAACCGGTAGCGCTCCAGCCCTGTCGTCAGGCCTGAGCGGACATCTTCGTTCAAGTTGATCCGGATGTGATCCGTTTTTCGGGAGCTGATCTGCGTAACTTTTGGCATGCCGAGGTGTTCAAGTGAATCGAGGTATCCAGGCAGTCTGCGTTGCGCCTGCCATTGTATCTCATTTTGGCGGATCGCTCCATTAATTGATTGTGTTTCGATCGCAGGGTGACCTGTAAATTAATCGGAGCTTGACAGATCCAACAGCTTGAATACAATTGGCGGGTATACGTCGTGCAGAAGGAGAGGTGAACGAATGGCTGATACATATTCTGAGGTCAAGTCGATTATCGTCGACTTACTCAATGTGGACGAATCCAGGGTCACTGAGGATGCAAGATTCCGGGAAGACCTGGAGGCAGATTCACTCGACCTCGTCGAGCTGATCATGGCTTTCGAGGATAAATTCGGGGGGGAAATTTCTGACGAAGACGCCCAGAAGATCAGCACTGTTGGGGAAGCGGTCAAGTACATCAACACGCACATGGTGCATTAGCCTCCGCTGCCGCCGGTCGCCGACGCCAATACCAGTAAAAACCCCCTTTATTGAATGATAGAGCAGCGCTCGAGACATGTGAAGCGCTGCTCTGAGTTATGTTTAACCAGCCCAGGCTACGCCAGGCGGGAGGGATCGATGTTGGGTCAGGCGAGCATATCAGGGATCGCTTCGGGGTGGGGCGCCACCCGAATGCCTGCCGATTCGAAGGCCCGGATCTTTTCCGCGGCTGTGCCGGAGCCTCCCTCGACGATCGCGCCGGCGTGTCCCATGCGCTTTCCAGGAGGCGCGGTCTGCCCGGCGACGAAGGCGACCACGGGCTTCGTCATCTGATCGGCGATGAATTCCGCTGCCCGCTCTTCATCGGTTCCGCCGATCTCTCCAATCAGGATCACTTTCTCGGTGTGCGGGTCCGCTTCGAACATTCCCAGGGCATCGATGAAACTGGTGCCGTTGATCGGGTCGCCCCCGATGCCCACGCAGGTCGTCACGCCCATGCCCACCATTTTGAGTGCATAGAGCACCTCATACGTCAGGGTCCCTGAGCGGGACACCACCCCGACATTTCCGGGGATGGCGATATCCCCCGGTATGATGCCGACCTTGGCTTCCCCGGGTGTCAGCAGACCCGGGCAGTTAGGACCAACCAGACGGATGTGTTTCTGGTCGAGATAATTACGGACGCGCATCATGTCCTGGACAGGGATGCCTTCCGTGATGCAGACGATCAGCGGGAGGCCCGCATCGGCAGCTTCATAGATCGCGTCCGGGGCAAACCGGGCGGGCACGAAGATCACACTGGCGTTGGCGCCGGTGGCTTCCACGGCGATCCGTACGGAATCGAAGACGGGGATTTTTCCATCGAGCACCCATTCGCCGCCCTTGCCGGGGGTCACTCCGGCCACGATGTTAGTCCCGTAGGCGACCATCTGCTGGGTGTGAAACAGCCCTTCGTTGCCGGTGATCCCCTGGACGAGTAGTCGTGTGGACTTATCAACCAGGATACTCATTGCTCACGCTCCATGCGCAGCCGCAATCGCTTTTCTGGCAGCATCTACCAGCGATTCCGCAGTGATCATGTTCGCTTCGGCCAGGATCTGTCGCCCTTCCGCGGCCTTCGTCCCGACCAGGCGGATGACCATCGGCACGCTGGATTTCACTTCGCCCAATGCAGAGAGGATCCCCCGGGCGACTTCATCCCCGCGTGTGATGCCGCCGAAAACGTTGAGCAGCACGGATTTTACATTCGGATCCGCCAGGATGATGCGCAACGCAGCCTTCACTTTGTCGGCGCTGGCACCACCGCCAATGTCCAGGAAATTTGCCGGCTCTCCGCCAAACAATTTTATGATGTCCATGGTGGTCATCGCCAGCCCGGCGCCGTTCACCATGCATCCGATCGCCCCATCGAGTTTGATATAAGACAGGCCGTATTTGCGCGCCTCGATCTCCGCATCCGCTTCGACGTCCAGGTCGCGCATCTCCGCCAGGTCGGGGTGGCGAAAAAGAGCATTGTCGTCGATGACCATCTTCCCATCCACGGCAAGCAACCTGTCTTCCGAAGTGATCACCAGGGGATTGATCTCCACCAGGGTTGCGTCGCTGTCGAGGTACGCCTGCCAGAGAGCGCTCGCGATCTGCCCAAAAGATCGCCAGTGATGGCGAGGGAGATCGATCCCGGCTGCCAGGTCCCTGGCCTGGTAGTCGCGCAGCCCCAGGAGGGGATCGATGTGCACTTTCACGATCTTTTCCGGAGCCTCCCGGGCGACTTCCTCGATATCCACTCCCCCGGCAGAAGAAGCCATCATAACCGGTTTGCGTGCGTTCCGGTCGTTGGTGATCCCCAGGTAGATCTCGGTCTCGATGCTGGCGGCTTCATCGACGAGCACCTTGCGCACAGGCAGCCCTTTGATCTCCATCCCCAGGATCTCCGCGGCCAGTTCCTCCACTTCACGGGCGCTCCTGGCGAGGCGGATGCCGCCGGCTTTCCCCCGCCCGCCAACGAGCACCTGTGATTTAATGACGACCCGGCCACCGAGCTCTTCGGCGATCTGCTTCGCCTCAGCTGCGGTAGCCGCCACGCGCCCTGCGGGGATGGGGACGCCGTACTTCGAAAGGATCTGTTTGGATTGGTATTCGTGCAGTTTCATCAAGCTCACTCCTCTCATCGAGGATAGGGACGATGTCGGGCCGGACAGCCCGCCGGATTATACCACCTGTTCTTATGGCAGGCTGAAGTGCATCAGCCGGCTGTTCCCGGCGTCACTCACCCACACCCCACCAGAGGGATCCACCGCTATCGAACCGGCCAGACCAAACCCATCCTCCCCAAGACTGTAATCGCCCCAGTAGCGAAGGATTTCGCCTTCGCCGGTAAACTGCAGCACCCGGTAGCCCTCCGGATCGGTCACGAAGATGTTTTGGCGATCATCGACGGCGAGGTAAGGTTTATTGTCTAGCGACTGGCCGAACCACCCGTAGATATCCCATGACTTGTATGGGATAAAACTGCCCGCCCCGTCCGGTTCGAAGACCTGGAGGCGCTGGTTCCAGGTATCGGCCACGTACAAGCGTCCATCCGCGCCGAGAGCCAGCCCGACGGCCTCGTTGAACTGTCCGGGATCGAATCCCTCCCCGCCAAATTGAGTGATGTATTTGCCGTCCGGATCGAAGATCACAATGCGCTTGTTGCCGGTGTCGCTGACGAGCACCCTGCCTTCGGGGTCCACGGCGATATCGCGCGGCCCCCAGAACGCTTCGGGAGCTTCCGCCTGCCCGAAATACCCCCACATGGTGATGAACTCGCCATCTGGCGAGAACTTCTGTATGCGGTGGTTCCAGGTGTCGGCGACGTAGACCGATCCATCCGGCCCAATGGCGATGCCCCAGGGTTCGTAGAAGGTGCCGCCGGGGGCCGCCCCCTGTTCCAGGCTGGCGAAGCTGCCCCAGACGTGGAGCACGTTCCCCTCCCGATCGATGTGCTGGATGCGGTGGTTGTCGGTGTCAGCCACATACAGGGTGCCGTCGGGCGCGATGGCCAGGTCGCGGGGGCGGTTGAATTTGCCCGGCTCGGTTCCCTGCGCGCCCAGGATCAGGTCCGCAGTCAGGCGGGTCTCTTTCCCCTCGTACGGGTCGGCCACAATTTCCTCCGGGCTGGGGCCGACTCCGTAGTTCCAGATCTTGGCTGCGATGTCTTTGCGGACGTACAGGCGCTGCGATTCGGATGGTTGCCAGTTCGGCAGGCTCATGTCACGCCCGACCACCTGCCCGTACTCGGTGAAGTCGCGGTTCAACCAGATCTGGAACAGCGCGGCGCGCATGGCCGGGTTCGTAAGGGCGTTGCGGATTCGCTCCCAGGTCAGGTTGAAATAGTCCTGGTTGGGCCACCACATCCGGATGTATTCGAAGCTGTAAAAAGCCTGTCCGACAATCGGTTCGATCTTGCCGTAGTTCTCGCTGCCGACGATGATGACGGGGGCCTCCCGCAGGTCCCGCGTGGGATTGGTGTGATAGTAGCGCTGGTTTGGGAAGTTACGCAGGTACCACCAGAAGGGATAGGTGGTCTTGTTATCGTAAGCGACGGCCAGGGCCAGGCCGTCAGTGGTGCGGCGGGAGATGTCCTCGATCTGAGAAAGGATCTGCTTGGACCCCGGGCCGGAGTGCGCATAGACCAAAAATTCATTGGCGTAGTCATAATTAATGAATGAGGCCGTAATCGCGGTGCGGGTGGTCAGCACTGCCAGCAGCCCCAGGAAGGTCAGGGCGCACATCCTGGCGATCTGGTCGAGGGGCCAGGATTTCAGCAGGTAGGCCAGGCCCGCGGCGCTGGCGATCGAGGCAAATAGAGAGAATAAGAAAGTGCTGGTCGCCTGGAGCTGTTCGAGGGTCTTCCCCTGGAGGGGGGGAGCGGTCCCCAGGAGGGAGCCGAACAGGCCTGCCAGGCTCAGCAGGAAGACCACCAGCAGGAGGAAGGCGATCACCCTGCGCCGCTCGCGCCACCTGGTCCAGTCCACGCTTTCGATCAAGTAGCCGAATCCCCAGCCGGAGAGCAGGATCATCGGGAGGGCGATGTGCACGGTGAGCCAGGGCATCTTTTCTCCCGCGTACGTGTATGCCAGGATGCTGGTGATGGTCCAGAAGCCAAGGAGGGTGACGGCCAGGCGCTGAGGACTGGCAGCGGGGCGCGGGTCTTCCTGGGGAGAGGTGTCCGGTGCCGCGAGCTCTCGCTTCCCAAACAGGGCCATTCCGAACGCCAGCAGGCTGCCCAGCGCGGGCAGGTACTCGTAGATGGGGATCTGGACGAGGATGTAGTAGTACCAGGGCTGGTTGCCGCGTGTCACGCCCTGCTGCTCCAGCCAGTATCCCAGCGAACCGACGACCCCGGTAAAGAACCCCGCGCCGTTGGTGAAGAGGGTCGTGAAGAATACGATATAGATCGCCCAGAAGAGCGCAGCGTTCCCGATCCATAACCGCGGCCGCCACCACAAACCGATGCCGATCGCCAGGAGCGCCAGGGGGACCAGGAACAGCCCGGTGCGCAGCATACCCAGTGAGGAGTAGTCCAGCGGGTCCCAGCCAAGGATCTTGATCAGGAAAGGCGCCCCCATGGGCAGCACCATCGTTCCCAGGGCAATCAGCATGTCGAACGCGCGCTCGGAGCGCAGCTTCTCGGGCGAGTAGCCGCGGAGCAGGAAATAAATCGCGAGGATCAAAACCAGGAGCGCAGCGAAGCCGATCAGGAGGACGGGGAGGGCCAGCGGCGCCGCCCCTGCCGTGACGCTCTCCCCGGGAACCGAGGGCGGAGCGGTCTCGGTGGAGCTGGCGGGTCCGCCTCCCCGGCTCAGGACGAATCCACCTGCTGCAAGTGCGAACCCCAACACGGCTGCCAGGAAGGTCAGCAGGAACCGCGTGCGGTACTCCGGACGCGGCCAGGGGTTCTGATACAGCCGAATCAGGAAATAGACGCCCAGGAAGACCATAGCCTGGGCAGTGTAGATAAAGGCGGTCTCCTTAGAAGTGAAGTGCAGCGCGGTGGCCGCTGTCAGCCAGTAGAGATAGCGTTGCTCGCCGCTTTCCAGGTAACGCAGGATCGCCCAGAGGGTGATGACTCCAAACAGCCCGACCAGGGACTCGTTCCGTGCGTAGCGGCCGTAGTAGAGCATGTAAGGGGAGATCAGCATCAGAAAAGCTGCCGCCAGCCACCCCACCTTGCCGAAGTACCGCCGGTAGTTCCAGAGGAACAAAACCGTGAGGATGCTGGCGACGGCGTGCGGGAGGCGGGCGGTGAAATCGTTGTCCCCGAACATGAAATAGGACAGAGCGATCAGGTGAAACTGGAGCGGCCCATGGGTGATGGGGTCGTGCTTGTATCCCCGGCCCTGCTCGAGCAGCCAGGAAAAATAAACGTGAGAAGTCTCGTCGTGGCTCATCACGCGTGCGCCGAGGAGGTAGAGCCGGCTGAAGACAGTCAGGCTCAGGATAGCCAGGAAGACCACGGTCGTCCACTGGACCGCCGCCCGGCTGAGGATGGGTTTCTCGAGCAACTGGAGCGCGTCTTCTTGGGTGGTGGTTTGGGTCAATTCCATGGAGGTTTTGTGATCGGAGCTGCCTTGGGTTCGAGATAATTGGTGGCGAAGAGGGGATGAATCCTTCCCTGGAATGCAATCATATCAGATCTGGAGGGATTCATCATTCAGGCAATTTTAATCGAATCCATCGAAAAAACTACTCTCTATCCACCCTGTAGTAAAATTGGGGGCGAATATCTCTGGCGATGAGGCTCGCCACAACCGTCTCACCGACTGATAGCCTCTACTGGAACGGTTTTCGGTAGAGGTTTTTTGTTTGCGAAAAGCACCCACCCTTATGAATAATCCCTTCTTGATCATCTCTCTCGGCGCTCTCCTGGGTGCGAATGCCCGCTACTGGATAGGTGGATGGGCTGCTGAACGTTTCGGCGCTGGCTTCCCCTACGGCAATTTGATCATCAACCTGAGCGGCAGCTTCCTGCTGGGCTTGTTCATGACGCTGGCGACCGAACGATTCATCATCGATCCCCGCTGGCGCGTCCTGCTCGCAATTGGCTTTCTGGGCTCGTTCACGACTTTCTCGTCCTACACGTACGAAAGCCTGGAGCTGATCCTTTTTGGGCAGTGGAAATTAGGCCTGCTCAACCTTTTCGGAAGCGCATTTCTCGGCGGGGTCGCTGGACTGCTCGGCATCCTGCTGGGGAGGATGTTATGATTAAAATAGGAGGTGTTGTTTGGGTCTGGAGATCGGCAAGACCGCGCGGCGTCTGATTATCTATCTCGGCGAGAGTGATCGCTGGCAGGGGAGACCTCTGTACGCGGCCCTTCTGGAGGCGCTTAGAACAGAAGGCGTCGCGGGAGCGACCGTCACTCGCGGCGTGGCCGGGTTCGGCGCCCACTCACGAATCCACACGGCTGCGATTCTCCGCCTCTCCGAAGACCTGCCGCTCCGCATCGAGGTGATCGATTCCCCTGACAAAATCGATCGCGCCATCGAAGTCATCGCGCCCATGGTCAGGGAAGGATTGATTACCGTGGACGATGTCCTGGTAATCAAGTACACCCATCGGTATTTGAATCCGCTGCCTTCCGATCGGCCAGTCGCCGAGGTGATGACGCGCGAGGTCGTCACTGTAAATCCGGAGATGCCGATCGCCCTGGCGTGGGAGCGCATGCTGGAACACCAGCTGAAAGCGTTGCCGGTCGTCACGCGCGAGGGCAGGGTGGTGGGCATGCTCACGGATGAGGACCTGCTCAGCCGCGCCGGACTGAACCAGCGGCTGTCGGTGGCGGAGCGCCTGGATGCGGAGACGGTTGCCGGTGAGCTGGCAGCCCTTGGAGAATCCCCCCTGAGTGTAGCGGACGTGATGACTCAGCCGGTTATCACTGCGAAAGTCACCGAATCGCTCGGCGCAGCTGCCCTGCGCATGGCCAAATATGGGGTCAAACGCCTGCCGATCGTCGATGAGTCCAACCGCCTTGCCGGCGTGCTTTCCAGGCGCGATGTCTTAAACCAGGTGATGGCAGCTGAAACCAGAGTCCGGCGCGTGGAAATGCCGCGGGGTGCAGCCCGGACCGTCCAGGAAATCATGACGCCCGAAGTCCCGCTTGTCAACATCGATTCCAGGCTGCCGGAGGTGATCGCGGCGCTGATCGAGAATAACACCCACCGGCTGATCGTGGTCAGCGCCGAAGGACGTGTGGCAGGGATCATCAGCGATGCGGATGTCGTGGCGCGCGTGGGTCCAGGCGAGCGCCACGGGGTGCTCAAGGCGCTGAGGAGGGTCTCTCCAGCTCCCGCCAGCGATGTCGCTGCGGGCGACCTGATGTCGCCTGGGGTCCTCACAGCTGGCGCCGATATCAGCGTCGCAGAGGCAATTAAGAAGATGCTGGCTGAAGGGCGAAAATGGCTGGTTGTTGTCGATTCCGAGGGCAGGCCTCTGGGGCTGGTTGACCGCCAGATTCTGCTGCGTGCAGTCCTCCACAGTTAATATCCCTGCGCCTCCGGGGTCAGACTCTTGTGCCCCACTCGAAAATTCTGGCCGGCTCCGAGCAACTCATGGTAGACGATGGTGGGCAGATCGGCGCACGCGCCGGGACTAAACACCCGGGACTGTGAGCGCTCGCAGGTGGCAGGTGTCGTTGAGGGTCACAACGGTGAAATCATTGCCCTGGGCCTCGAACACGTTGATTGCGCAGGGTTCCTGGCGCAGGCGCCAGAAGCGCTCGTTTTCCAGCCTGAGGACGCCCAACAGGATGATCCGGTTGATGACGGTGTGACCCACCAGGACGATGACTTCTCCGGAGTGCCGGGCGACCAGTCCCCGCAGCGTATCCATGGCGCGTGCGCGCAGGGCATCCAGGGTCTCTCCCCCCGGGATGCGCGCCAGGTGGGGCTGGTTGTACCAGGCGTCGATCTCTTCCGGCCAGCGTTCCCGCGCTTCTTTTGGTGTCAGTCCCTGCCAGGCTCCGTAGTCGATATCGGCCAGGCCGGGGAGCGTGTGGACCGCCAGGCCAAAGTGCCTGGCGATCGCTTCCGCGGTCCTGACCGACCGGACGAGCGGGCTGGTGTAGATCGCGGTGGGCTTCCATTCTGCTGCCACGCGCCGCCCGGTCGCTTCCGCCTGGGCCATGCCGGTCTCGTTCAGTGGAACGTCTGCCCGCCCGCGGAAGCGCTCGATCCGGTTCCACTCCGTCTCGCCGTGGCGGACCAGGAGGCAGGTGACTTTCTGGTTGGTCATTCCTTAGATATTCCTCTCTTCCGGTGGGTTCACAGAACACTTTCTTGAAATTCACAGAAGAATATATTCTTACCCGCGTCTGCCTTTCTCCGTCCCCCGTCTTGGTCGGTTGGACTCCCCGCTCCTCCGCGGCCGGTTACGGGTGGGGGGCCTTCGCCTTGGTTTCTCCTGTGTGGCTCTTCCCTTCCCACGCCCGGGACGGCTCTTTAGCGGGTCACCCTTTAATCCCGCAACTTCTTCCTGCGTCAGGTACCGCCACTCGCGCGGCTTTAACCCACCCAGGTTCAGCGCGCCGATGCGCACCCGGATGATCTTGACCACCGGGAGGCCGATAGTCCTGCCAATTTCACGGATCTGGCGCTTGCGGCCCTCGCGCATGACCACCCGCAGCCAGGCGCCTTTGCCATAGGGAGATTCGAAGCGCACCTCGGCCGGCGCGGTCTTGTAACCATCCTCGAGAACCACGCCGCGCCGCCAGGTGCCGAGCTGCTCTTCGTCCGGGCGGCGGGCAACGAGGACTCTGTACTCTTTTTCATGCCCGTAGCGCGGGTGGGTGAGGCGGTTCGCCAGCGCCCCGTCGTTGGTGAGCAGGATCAGGCCTTCGCTTTCGGCATCCAGGCGTCCAACCGGGAAGAGACGACCGGGGATCGGGACGAGATCGCGCACCGTGCGGCGATCATCCTGGGGTTTCACCGTCGAGACGATCCCGCGGGGCTTGTTCAGCGCAATATAAAGGAATTCCTCAGCTTTCGGAACTGGACGCCCGTCGACTTCGATCCGGGATTTTTCTGGGTCCACTTTCATCCCCAAGGTAGGGATCTGCCCATCGACTCGCACTCTCCCGGAGGTGATCAGGCTTTCGCATGCGCGGCGTGAACCAAACCCGGCGCGTGAGAGGATTTTCTGCAATCGTTCTTCCATTTCAGTAGAGATTTTGACCGGGTTGGTTATAATGATTCTTTCCGGTGTGATTCTGTGTTCATCGGTGGTTGAATATTTTCCTGAGGGATTGGATCGAGTGGCGGCAGCTCGCCCAGATTGTTAAGTCCGAACTGCTGGAGGAATTCGGGGGTGGTGCTGTAGAGGATCGGCCTGCCGGGTCCGTCTGCCCGGCCCACTTCTTGCACCAGGCCTTTATGCAGCAAGCTCCGCAAGACGCCTTCGCTGTTTACGCCGCGGATGGCGTCGATCTGCGGACGCGTGACTGGCTGTTCGTAGGCCACGATCGCCAGCGTTTCCAGGGCTGCCCGGCTGAGTTGGGTCGTCGCCTCCAGTCCGAGGAAACGTTCTACGGTTGCTCCAAATTCTGGGGCAGTCGTCAGCTGGACTCGACCGGCATGGCGCTGCAGCCGCAGTCCCCGGTTGGCGTAGTCGACGTCGAGCTGCTTCAGCCCTTCTTCGACGGCGGTTACCGGCAGGTCCAGAGCGCCAGCCAGCTGGGCGGGGGTCACGGCCTCGGACGCGACAAATAGCAGGGCTTCCAGGTGCTGTTTGATCTGATTTTCATTTTTGTATGGCGCAGCGTCGGACATGCTATAATCGGCGGGTTGAAACTTTTTTCGTGGAACAGCGTTAAAGGATATGGTGTATTTGATGAAAAATGTACGAACCCTGGTGATTATACTATCTGTTTTGGCAGCCATGAGCCTGGCGTGCAACCTTGGGCGGAACGCAGCCACACCTGAACCGACCATCGCGGTCTCTACGGAGGCCGTGGAGAGCCTGGAGGAGGCCGTTGATGAGGCCTTCGACGAAGCCCAACAAACTGGCGCAATTAATCTGGTAATCACCGAATCCCAGCTGACCTCCATCGTGGCTTTCGAGCTGGAGAAAAGCGGCAGCAAGAGCATTACAGATCCTCAGATCCAATTGGATGATGGTCAAATTCACATCACCGCCCAGGCGAAAGCGACCGGGATCTCAGCCCAGGCCAGGATCGTGATGGAAGTCAGCGTCGACAGCGCCGGGAGGCCTGTATTCGAGGTGGTTTCCGCCGGAATTGGACCAATCCCTTTACCGGCTGACCTGGTTTCGGAGATCGAGGCGCGGATCAACCGGGCATTTCGGGAACAAATCGCTGATGCTGCGCCAGAGATGTTCATAGAGAGCATAGTTATCGAGGGTGGATCCATGCGGATCACCGGCCGGATGGATTAACGCGCAAGATGTCAGTTTGCCGGCCAGGAAATGGCGTTTCCAGGTTAATAACCGGGGTCAGTCTGGTCTTTCTGGTGGGATGCATCGCTCCCCAGGTACGCGAGGGGCGCATCACAGTCGAGCTGCTCGTCGATGGTGAAGCAGTCCAGGTCGAAGTGCCGGCAGGCAGCACTGTTGACGACGCTTTGAAGGCCGGTGGGCTGATCCTCGACTCGCTGGACCGGACCGAGCCGCCGTTGTACACGGTGCTGGGCCAAGGCTCGCAGGCGCGGGTGATCCGGGTCAGGGAGGAATTTACGATCGAACAGGAGGTGATCCCTTTCGAGAGTCAGGTATTGCGGAATGAATCTCTGCCAGCCGGAGAAGAATATTGGTTACAGCTGGGCGAGAACGGATTGCAGGAGATCACGATCCGCCGCCTGTTCGAGGATGGGAAAGAAGTGTCGACCAGCGTGGTGAAATCGGTGGTCGTCAAGGAACCAGTCCCCCAGATCAAAATGGTTGGCGTCCAGCGGGCTTTTGTCCCGATCTCGATTCCTGGCAGGCTGGTCTACCTGGTGGATGGCGATGCCTGGGTGATCGAGGGCAGCACTGCTAATCGCCGGCAGCTGGTGGCGAGCGGTGACCTGGATGGAAGGGTTTTCTCACTTTCTCCGGATGGGGAATGGCTGCTGTTCACGCGCTCTGCGGAGGAGGCGGGGACGATCAATCACCTGTGGGCGGCGCCTGCCGGCCGTGAGTCTGGCGAAGAGATCGACCTGGGCGTGGCGAACGTGGTGCATTTCGCCGACTGGCAGCCTGGGGCAGAGCGGACGGTGGCCTACTCCACCGTCGAGCCCCGACCCGGCGCCCCAGGCTGGCAGGCGAACAACGATCTGGCGCTGCTCACCTTCAGCGAGACAGGATTCGTGCGTCATCTGCCGCCCCTCCTTGAGACGAATTCCGGAGGCCTGTATGGCTGGTGGGGCACGGATTTCACCTGGGCGCCCGACGGCCAGCAACTGGCGTATGCCCGAGCGGATGAAGTGGGGATCCTGTCTCTGGATGATGGCCTGCCGGCAGCCCTGCAGCAGTTTTCACCCGTCCAGACCTTTGGCGATTGGGCGTGGGTGCCCGGGATCGCCTGGAGTCCTGATGGAGACTTCCTGTACAGTGTTACGCACAATCCGCCAGCGGAATCGAAACGCTTCGACCTGGAAGTGACAAACATGATTGATGGCAGCACTTTACCTCTCGCCGGGGATGCAGGCATGTTCGCATATCCGGCCCTCTCCTACCTGGAAGAGTTGCCCGAGGGAGAACTCGCCTACCAGATCGCCTATCTGCAAGCGATCTTTACCGCGCAGAGCGAGAGCAGCCGGTACCGGTTGGTGGTCATGGACCGGGATGGTTCGAATCGAAAGACGATTTTCCCTGCCGACGGCTCAGGCGGCCTCGACCCTCAGGAGGTCGTCTGGGGGCCTGGACCGTTACCCGATTCGGGCAATCCTGCGCTGGCGGTCATCTACGAGAAGGACCTGTGGCTGGTAGATAGCAAGACTGGAGAAGCCTGGCAGATCACCGGGGACAGCCTCACGAGCCGGGTGGATTGGAATTGATCCGCCGCGCGGCCATCTTCCCGGACCAGGCTCGAACAAACCTTGGAATAATCTTGGAAATGTGGAGTTATCAATAAGATGCGAATACTCGTTACAGGCGCAGCCGGGTTTCTTGGCTCACATCTCTGCGATCGACTGCTGGCTGAAGGCCACGCGGTCGTCGGGATGGACAATTTCGTGACCGGCAACCCGGCCAACCTGGCTCACCTGACAGGATATGAACATTTCTCCTTCATCCGTCACGACGTTTCGGATTTCATCTTTGTGCCCGGGAAGATCGATGCAATCATGCACTTTGCCTCTCCGGCGAGTCCGAACCCTGCTTCTCCCTTTGGCTATATGAACCTTCCGATCCAGACCATGAAAGCCGGCGCCCTGGGGACTCACAACACGCTCGGTGTGGCGCGGGCAGAAGGAGCGCGATTCCTGTTGGCTTCGACCAGCGAGATCTATGGCGACCCGCTGGTCCATCCCCAGACTGAGGATTATTGGGGTCACGTCGATCCCATTGGACGGCGCTCGGTTTACGATGAAGCCAAACGATTTGCCGAAGCGCTGACCATGGCATACCATCGTTTCCACAACGTGGATACCCGTATCGTGAGGATCTTCAACACCTACGGCCCGCGCATGCACCTGGATGATGGCCGGGTCGTGCCAAATTTCCTTCAGCAAGCTCTGCGGCGGGAACCGCTCACGGTCTATGGAGATGGAGGTCAAACGCGCAGCTTCTGCTACGTGGACGATCTGATCGAGGGGATATATCGTCTTTTACTCTCCGATGAACACCGCCCGGTAAACCTGGGTAACCCGGTTGAGACCACGATCCTGGAATTTGCAAAAATGATCAACGAGCTCACCGGCAACCCGGCGGGCATTATCTTTCAGCCCGAAGCCAGGAGTGAAGGCGATCCCCAGCGGCGGCAACCGGACATCACCCGTGCCCGGCAGGTGCTGGGATGGGAACCAAAGGTTTGCATGGAAGATGGCCTGATCAAGACCATCCCCTATTTCAAAACAAAAATGGGCCTGTGATGACGCTGACTTCAATCGTCACGAACCCGCGGGAGCGGACTCGGTTCTTGAAGTTTGCCACAGTGGGGATCATCGGCGCTGTGGTCGATTTTGGCACCTTCAATCTGCTCTCTTCCGGGGCAGGGCTGCCGGTGCTGTGGGCGAGCGTGTTTTCTTTTATTGCCGCAATCCTCAGCAATTTCACGTGGAACCGGTTCTGGACATATCCGGATTCGCGCACCAAACCGCTGGCAAGACAGCTCGGCCAGTTCGCTTTCGTGAGCGTCGTCGGGCTTGCCATCCGCACTCCGATCGTTGTGAGCCTCGAACGCCTGTTTGGTCGACTGTTTGCCGGATTTAATCAGCTGCTGTTTGGAATCATCCCTTATCAGGTGATCGCCGGGAACCTCGCTCTGGCGATCGCGGTGATCGTTGTGATGTTTTGGAATTTCTTCATCAACCGTTATTGGACTTATAATGATATCTCTTGAGGGTATTGATAAATATTTCCGGGGAGGATAAAATCTTGTATGTTGAAGAGCAGACGAGAACCCATTCCGCTCTACACCAGCTCTGGCGACACAGCCGGATTCCTTGCCTACCCGTACCTGTACAATTACTCGGGAGAGTGGATTGGTTGGGTAACCGAGGATAAGAAAGTCTATTCCATTCATGGTCAGTACGTTGGATGGCTGAGCAGCGACCGACGCATCCTGCGGCGCAGAGCAGATGGGCATCAGCTCCCCCGGCGGGACCCGCCACCCGCTCCGCCGCGATTGGTCCCTCCGGCTCTGGTCCCGCTTCCCCCAATGATGGCTGAGCTGAAATACGAGACGATCGACGTGCTCGACGAAATGCCCGACTTGCTGCCAGCGTTCGACGATTTTGCTTTCGCTGAGGAAGCCTGAGAATATCATGTAGCTCAGCCGTGAAGAAGTTCGCAGACTGCCGCGATACTTCTCTGACCCTCTTTCCTGCCGGCCGGCGGGGGTGAGGACGGTTGGTTTCACCAGGAGACGAGTTGGAAACCCATACACGAACCCATCGAGACAGGATGGAGGCCTGTGTTTCAGGTGGAGACCTGGACCGGCCTCCAGTCGCATTCTGGCGGCATTTCCCGGTGGATGACCAGTCCCCGGGCGGGCTGGCATCTGCCACCATTGATTTCCAGCGGTCTTTCGATCTGGACCTGGTCAAGGTCACTCCCTCATCGTCATTTTGCATTAAAGACTGGGGTGCTGACGATGAATGGCGCGGCGACCCGGAAGGGACGCGAGATTACACGCGGCGAGTGATCCAGCACCCCGCAGACTGGGAGAGGCTGCCGGTCCTCGATCCGGCCTCCGGCCACCTCGCCAGGCAGATCGAGTGCCTTCGAATGATCCTGGCGGAGCTCGGATCGGAAGTGCCGGTCATCCAAACGGTCTTCAACCCGCTCTCCCAGGCGAAGAACCTGATCGGCCGGGATAATATCACCGTCCACTTGAGACGGAACCCGCAGGCGCTCCTGGCCGGCCTGCAAACGATCGCCGAAAGCACGCGGCGGTTCGTCGAAGCTGCCGCCGGGGTGGGAGTCGATGGCGTTTTCTATGCAGTCCAGCACGCCCAATATGGGCTGCTCACAGAGCAGGAATACGACACCTTTGGCCGGACCTTCGACCTCCAGGTGCTCGAAGCGGCGCGGGACCTTCCTATGAATGTGCTGCACCTGCACGGCACAGAGATCATGTTCGAGAAGTTCCTGGATTACCCCGTCTCGGTGATCAACTGGCACGACCAGGAGACCGGCCCTTCCCTCGTGGAAGCTCAGGCAAGGTTCCCAGGGGCGGTCTGCGGGGGCCTCAATCGTTGGGAGACGATGGTCCTGGGCACACCCGAAAAGGTGGCTTCTGAAGCCAGGGGGGCGATCCGGGATACCGGGGGAAAGCGCTTCATCCTGGGCACCGGGTGTGTGCTGCCGGTTCTGACGCCGCGAGGAAATATCCTGGCGGCGCGCCAGAGCGTAGAGGCGGATGATTGGCGGAGGACCAAGGAAGATGATTAAAGATGAATGACCTGAGTTCTTTATTCGCCCCTGGTTGTTGGTCATTCATCCAGAGTATCGGAGTGTTTCCGGGTTGCGCATAATTGGCGGTATTGCACGCGGGAGAAGGTTGCGGCCAGTGCCTGGTGATGCCACCAGGCCGATCACGGACCGCACCAAAGAATCGCTCTTCAACATTCTCGGAGAGGACATTGTAGACGCATCCTTCCTCGACCTGTTCGGAGGGACAGGGAGCGTCGGTATCGAAGCGTTGAGCCGCGGCGCAGCGCATGCCCTGTTCATCGATTCTGATCGGCGCGCGGTTGAGACAATCCGCGCCAACCTGGCTGCGGCCGGCCTCAGCGATCGGGCCGAGGTCATGCGCGGAGATACGCTCAAAATTTTGGCTGCACCTCCAAGGGGCAGCTATGATTACATCTACATTGCCCCGCCCCAGTTCAAAGGACTGTGGGTAAAAACTCTAGAGCTCATTGATGAGCACCCTGCCTGGCTGGGAGCGAATGGCTGGGTGATCGTCCAGATCCATCCTAAGGAGTACGAGGCGCGTGCCTTGAAGATCCTTGAGGAGTTCGACCGGCGGCGGTATGGAAGCACCCTCCTGGTGTTCTATCTCGCCAGGGAGTGAACCTTAGCCATGGCGTTGTATGCATCCCCTCACCGCCGGCTCAATCTCCTGACAGGCGCGTGGGTATTGGTCTCCCCGCATCGCACACAGCGACCCTGGCTGGGACAGGTAGAACAAGCGCCGGTTGAAGCGCTGCCAGCGTATGACCCGGGATGTTACCTGTGCCCCGGGAACCTGCGCGCCGGAGGCAAGCGCAACCCGGAGTACACCGGGACGTACGTGTTCGATAATGATTACCCCGCCCTCCTCGCCCCGGAGGGCGAGGGCAGTGGACTGCTTCCCGGCGAGTCTGCCGGGGTGGTCACTCCTGAACAGACAGCCCAGATCTTCACCGCAGATCCTGAATACGGCCTCTGCCGGGTCATGTGTTTTTCCCCCAGACATGACCTGACGATCCCGGAGCTCACCCAGGAGCAGGTCATGGCGGTGGTGCAAACCTGGATCTCCCAGAATGCGGACCTCTCTGGAAAAGGTTTCGTGCGTTACGTCCAGGTCTTCGAGAACAAGGGCGCCATGATGGGCGCGTCCAATCCACACCCGCACTGCCAGATTTGGGCGACCAGCCAGCTGCCGAACGAGCCCGCCAAAGAGCAGCGTAACCAGGCGGACTACTTTATAAACAATAAAACCTGTTTGCTGTGCGAGTACCTGAAAATGGAGCTCCACGCCAACGAGCGGGTGGTGGTAAGCAACCCGCACTTCACTGCGCTTGTGCCATTCTGGGCGGTCTGGCCATACGAAATCCTGTTGCTGCCCAACCGCCATGTCGCCAGCCTCCTCGACCTGAAAGAGGATGAGAGTGCCGGACTGGCGGAGATCATGCAGCGGATCACCACACGCTACGATAACCTGTTCGAGATATCTTTCCCTTACTCGATGGGGTTTCACCAGGCGCCATTCGGAAGCGGCGATCAGCCAGGCTGGCACCTCCACGCCCACTATTACCCGCCCCTCCTCCGATCCGCGACGGTGCGCAAGTTCATGGTCGGATTCGAACTGCTGGCCTCGCCGCAGCGAGACCTCGCTCCTGAGGAAGCTGCTGCCAGGTTGAAATCCCTTCCCGATATACACTACCGGCGCCGCTGACAGGGGATGGGTGCCGGTCCGGGCGCGCGATGGTGAATGTGTTGCGCGCAATACCAAGAGAGGCTATAATCCGAACCAACGCCAACAGGTTTCAGGAGTATCGGAAAACAGGAACAAGGAGCTTAGAATGGGAGACATGAAGGATCAAATATTCGGGAAGGTTACCGAAGACATGGACTTCTTCAAGAAGATCTTGAACAAGATCCCAGGCTTCGGAGGGTACATCGAACGGCAGAAACGGCGCGATTCGGACAAACTGATCCGGGAGCACATCTTCGATCGTTTCAGGGAGCTCGAGGGAAGAGTATCCAGAATGCAACGAGATTTCATCAGCCAGGGGGACATCCGGTACGTCGATGATCTGGAAGCGACGGCGATCAAACTGCGCACTTTCGCAGACCGGCTGCGCACCGCGCCGCGCGGGTATGCCGGGATGTTCGATGCGGTAAAAATCAATGAAGAAGAGCTGACCCGCCTGTACGAATACGATGCGACGCTGTTGGGGCTGGTTGATGAAGTCAGCCACGCAATCGACAACGTCGAAAGCTCAGTGGGGACCGATGGACTGCCGGCCTCCATCCGCAACCTGGAGTCGAAAGCGATGCAGTGCGTCGAAGCTTACGACCAGCGGGAGTCGGTCATTCTTGGGATCTCGGGGTAATTCCGACTGCGGTCGGTCCCGATTTCGACTGTAGTTCATAAAACGCAGGAGAAAATGCCATGGCAAGAATATTTGACGTGATTGAATATCCAAATGAAATGCGGGATGAGATCGTCCACAGGTTTCCGGAGACGGGATCGGGGGATTTCCGGATCGGCTCGCAGGTGATCGTCCGCGAATCACAGGCGGCAGTGTTCTTCCGAGATGGAAATTCCCTGGATGTGTTTGGACCGGGTCGGCACACGATTTCGACCGCCAATATCCCCCTGCTCATCGATTTTATCGGCAAAGCGTTCAACGACCGGACACCGTTCCCGGCCGAGGTGTTTTTTGTTTCGATGCGCGAATTCGCCGACCGGAAATGGGGCACTCCGCAGCCGATCATCGTCCGCAATCCGAACATGGGCCTGGGCGTTGCGTTGATGCAAGGGTTCGGCACGTACAGCTTCCAGGTCAAGGATCCGCAGCAATTCGTGACTCAGATCGTGGGCGCGCAGGGGATGTACCGCACCAACGAGATCGAAGGCCGCCTGCGGTCGATGCTGCTCTCGAAGCTGCAAGACCTGTTGGGTGAAACTGCCACCCAGCACAGTGTGCCCGAATTGATCGGCCTGACTGAGGAGCTGGGCGCGGGGGTGAGGGCGAAGGGTCAGGACGATTTTGCCGCAATCGGGCTGACGCTGAAATCTTTCTACATTGAAAATCTGAAGCCTTCGACCAAGTCGGCTGAGGAACTGCGCGCGATGGGGATGCTCGACATGCAGACATACACCCAGCTCCAGGCGGCAGACGCCTTGCGCGATGCCGCGCAAAACCCCAGCGGCGGCGCAGGACTGACTGCTGGCATCGGAGCGGGCATGGGCGTGGGAAGCGTGATCAGCTCCTCGCTGCAAGGCATGACGGGCTCGGGTGCAGGCGCTCCTTCTGGCGGTGGAACGCCTCCGGCTGGCGGCATGCCCGACGTGATGACCCCGGCAGAAGCGGCCGCCTTCCTGAAAGTATCCGAAGAAGATGTGATCGCAGCCATCAGTGCCGGGGATCTGAAAGCGCGCAAGCTGGGCAACGCCTTCCGCATCAGCCGGGAAGCTTTGCAGGAGTTCTTGAAGGGATAAAACCGAAAGACAGGAAAAATATCCCTGGTGCGACCAGACTTCGGGAGTTTCGTACCATACTCCCGAAGTCTTTCGTTAATCCTCCGCCTGGGGTTGGAAGGGCTGGAGCGCTTTCTTGACCTCTGCCAGCTGGTCAGGAGAGAGGGGTTTGCTCTTGGCCTGCTTACGGATGAGCTCTTTGAGCCGCTTCGCCTGAAGCGTCGGCACAGGCGCATCTTCCGCCTCAACGGATGCTCTATCGTTGGTGAAGACCAGCGCGGCCCGGACTTCAGGGACCTTCCCATCCGGGAGGTTCTTCTTCAGAAATGTCTGCACTGAGGCGACTTCACTGCCGATTTCCAGGTCTGGCCGTCCTAAGCCCTCTTGAGCAAAGATCTTCAAATACAGGTTTCCCCCTTTCTGCTTCCAGCGATGGCGGACCGGGTCATAGGTGATGGTCCCTGCCTGGTGGCGGGGCATGAGCACCCACACGCCGGCTGGTCCAACCAGGAGGTGCGAAGTGGGCGAGGCGTAGTGATACAGGCTGTAGCGGCCGTCGAGGCCCTTCAATGCCTGGCTGATCATTTCGTCCGGGCGGGGACGGCGCCCCCAGCGGTTGCCGAAAAAAATGCCGATCTGCGAAAGTATAAACCCCAACAAGAGCGCCATCATAGAGATGAAAAACAAATCCTGGCGGGTAAATGAGACGAACATGCCGCCAGCCAGGATAAGCAGGCCAGCGATGCTGCTGAACTGGCCGATGCGCGCGTTGCGCCGGATCAATTTTTCATTGCTGATGATTTCCATAGTTGTATGATCTGAGCCTCACCTTATTCGTGAAATTTCTTGATGACCAGGCAGGCGTTCTGCCCGCCAAGGCCGAAAGAGTTCGAAAGGGCATACTCGAGAGACGCCGACCGTGCCCGGTTGGGGACGTAATCCAGATCACAATCCGGATCGGGGTTCTCATAATTAATCGTGGGCGGGATCAACCCATTTTTGATGGCCAGCGTACATACGATGGCTTCCAGCGCGCCTGAGGCGCCCATTGCGTGCCCGATCATCGACTTGGTCGAGCTGATGGCGACCTGGTAGGCATGATCTTTGAATACAGCTTTGATCGCCTGAGTCTCCGTGGCATCGTTCAGCTTGGTGCTGGAACCATGGGCATTGATGTACCCGATATCCACCGGGGATATCCTGGCATCCTCGAGGGCCCACCGCATCGTCCGGGCCGGGCCAGCCCCCGCCGGGTCCATTGCGGCGATGTGATAACCGTCTGAAGAGGCGGCATGCCCGACGACTTCAGCGTAAATCCGCGCGCCCCGCTGCAGGGCGTGTGCCAGGTCCTCCAGTACGAGCACGCCAGCGCCCTCGGAAAAGACGAAACCTTCTCTCCGTGCATCAAAAGGGCGAGAGGCTTTCTCCGGGCAGTGGTTGAAATTCACGGGCAGGGCGCGCATGGCGATGAAGCCGACAACGGCGAAGTCCCGGATCATGGCTTCGGTGCCGCCCGAGATCACGATGTCTGCGATGCCTCTCCGGATCATCTCCACGCCTTCGCCAACCGCCTGGGTGCTGGTCGCGCAGGCGGTCGTTATGGTGCAGTTCGGACCGAGGCATCGGAACCGCTGGCCGATGGCGAATGCTGCCATATTCGGAATGCTGGCCGGCAGGGCGAATGGGCTGACCCGCTCGTAACCTTTCTCCCGATAGACCTGGCTGGCGTCATCGTAAACATCGAGACCGCCGATCCCAGTCCCGAAGGAAATTGCGACCCGCTCGGGATCCGGCATGCTCTCCGGCAGGCCGGCGTCTGCCACGGCCTCGATCGCAGCTGCCAGAGCGATCTGAGACGATCGGGCCATCCGGCGCGCGTCCTTCTTATCCATGAATTCAGCCGGGTCGAAATCCGGAATCTCCCCAGCGATCTGGCATGGGAGGTCTGCTGGATCGAAGTGCGTGATCCGGCGGATGCCTGATCGCCCCTCCACCAGGCCGTTCCAATAGCTTTCGACGGAGGTGCCCAGGGGCGACAGCGCGCCAAGCCCGGTGATGACGACGCGCGGCTGGCTCATCATGCTTCTGCTGGTTCCGCAGATTTCAACTGCGCTGCGATCGCGTCTGCCATCGCCCCCATCAAATCACGTTTCACAGCCTGGCGGGCGACCTGAATGGCGCTCACCAGGGCGTACGCATCCGACCGACCGTGACCGATGAATACCAGTCCGGCCACCCCCAAAAGAGGGGCTGCGCCGACTTCGCGGGGGTCCAGCTTTCTTCGGATAGCCGTGAACGCCGGTCTGGCGATGGCGCCACCGATCTTGGTGCGGAGGCTGCTCATAATTTCCTGCCGCAGCGTATCGGTGATCAATTTCGCGACCGCTTCGCTGGACTTCAGCAGGATGTTGCCGGTAAATCCATCGGTCACTACCACATCTGCCTCTCCACCGAACAACTCTTTGCCCTCTACATTGCCAATGAAATTCAAACGGCTGGACTGCAAGAGGGGGAAGGTGTCTTTGATCAGCTGGTTGCCTTTGCCGGGTTCTTCACCGTTCGACAGCAGGCCGACCCTGGGCTCCTTGACTGAAAGGACTTTTTCCGCGTAGATGGATCCCATCACCGCGAACTGGTAAAGGTGCTCTGGTTTGCAGTCGGGGTTGGCGCCGATATCCAGCACGACGCAGTAGCCGTCTTTGACCGGAAAGAGGGCTGTCAGAGCAGGGCGTTCCACACCGGGCATCGTGCCCAGTCGGTAAAAGGCGGTCGCCATGGCGCCGCCGGTGTTCCCGGCGGTCACGAACGCCTGCGCTTCGCCTCTTTTCACGAGGTCGATGCCGACTGCCATGGAATTCCTTGCCTGAGGGCGCTTGGCTTTCAATGCCAGAGCCAGCCCCTTATCATGCATGGTGATGGCTTCCGGGGCAGAGACGATCTGGACCAGGCTCGCAGAGCCATTGACTGTCTGGAGGCGGCGGCGCAGCTGGTCTTCTGGGCCGACGAGCAGAATCTCATCGCCAAACTGGGCAGCGGCCTGTACCGCTGCCTTAACTTCGGGTTCTGGGCAATCGTCGCTGCCCATTGCGTCCAAGACAATGCGCATAGATGCTCCTGAATCGGGGTGAAAACTTCACCGAAGACTCGCGGACAGCTGAAATCCCAGGGGTCGCGCAGCGCTCGCGATGTGCACCTATTGACAGCTCTCCAGAGAAGATTATAATACCTGTGCTTCCGCGCTGGTGCTGGAATTGGCAGACAGGCATGGTTGAGGGCCATGTGCCGCAAGGCGTGTGGGTTCAACTCCCACCCAGCGCACTGAGCCACTTCCAACTTCGACTGGTGTGGGGCGGTTTTCTTCATCTGCTGGCGCTGGTGGGTGAACGCCGGCTATAAGAATAGATTATGTCGGTGAATTTAGCAAGAGCTGGCGGATATTCTCTCGCCCAGGGAGAGGAAGGTCGAGGCTTGAGGAGTTTGTACAGCGTCGGAGGTCACCATGGCGAAATTTCCATCCCCAGAATGGACCCAGGCTCTGATGGACAAGCTGAATTCAGACGAGCAGTATGCCCGCATTGCACGTAATTGGGAAGGCGACCTGGTGTTCGACATCGAACCAGGCGGACCGCTCAAACAGAAGGTTGTGATCTATTTGGACCTCTGGCATGGGACCTGCAGAGAGGCAGCCTACGGGAAGGACCTCTCGGGTCTGAAGCCGGCGTTCACACTCAGGGCGCCTTACGAGAATTTTATTCGTGTTCTAAAAGGCGAGATGCACCCCATGCAGGCGATGATGACGCGGAAGCTCCAGGTCCAGGGCAGTATGGCGGTGATGATGCGCAATGTCCCGACGGTGCTGGACTTCGTGCGCTGTGCCCAGGAGGTCACGGATGAGGTGTTGTGATGGATCCCTTTAGCGCATTCAGGGTTTGCGAGCGACCAGCTGCGCGAGGCCTCTCTCAGGATGCCGTTCGCCGGGCGGCAGATGCGATTCCTGGTAATAGATGATTTCGTAATTGCTGTAATAATCCTTTAGTTCGCCGGGATCGAAATAGTAAACCGGATTTTCTGGCACATTCTCGATTTTTACGAATGATTCGAAAAAGAGCAGTCCGCCGGACTTGAGCGCAGAAGCGTAGACCGGTAGAGTGGCGCGCTCGAGGAAATGAAAATTAAGAATGACATCGAACCTGCAAGGCGGGAGCCAGGGCGCAGAAAGGTCGTAGACGGCTGCAGCTAACCAAAGTTCCTGTTCCCTCGCTCGTTCCACTGCCAGACGGAGGGCGTACTCGGAGATATCCAGGGCGATCACATGAAGGCCGCGCCGGGCAAGGAACAACCCATTGGCGGATACGCCGCTTGCGGCATCCAGGGCCAGCCCGGCCTCTGGAAGAAGGTCCACGTGCTTTGTCAGCAGATCTTTCGGAGGACGCGCAAGCCAGCTCTCGCATTCCTGCATGTAGCGAGCGTTCCATCGGACTGCGTCAGGGTGTGGCATCCCTAACAGGTCTCCTTAATGCTGCGTCAGTTCGGAATAACCGCCGCTTCGACTGCGCGGCGGGCATCCCCTCAGTACCCGCGGGACATGTCTGAGCGGAACGGAGTCAAAGTCCCGAACTTGGGCGGGAGTAGTCGCAGAAGCCCGCCTCTCCGCTCTGCGCGTGGTTGGTTCGATCCCGAATTCATGTTAAAGCTGGTCGCACAGGTTGCCCAAAAACACCTGTCTGGCGAAAATTCTATCACGTGATCATCGAACACCGCCTGTCATCCGCTATTCAAGTGATCAGATTGGAAACAGACATGGATGATCTCTCTGGAAAGACAATCATGGTTACCGGCGCAACAGCCGGGATCGGCAAGGTGACAGCGCTCCGCCTGGCCGAGATGGGCGCCGCCGTGGTTGGGGTGGGGCGCAATGCGGCGAAGTGCGCAGCTATATCCCAGGAAATACGCCTGGTGACTGGGAATCCCCAGGTCGAATTCCTCGTCTGCGACCTCGCGCAGCTTGCACAGGTTCGGGTGTTGGCTGAAGATTTTCGAAAGCGCCATGACCGGCTAGATGTGCTGGTCAACAACGCGGGTGGTTTTTTCTTCCGGCGGCAGGTGACCGGGGAAGGCATCGAAATGACTTTTGCCTTGAATCACCTCAATTATTTTCTGCTCACGAATCTGCTGCTGGACCTGATTCTGGCCGCCCCCTCGGCGCGGATAGTGAACGTATCTTCGCAAGCGCATCAGAGCGGAGCGATCCATTTTGATGACCTGGAAATGAAAAACCGATACAACGGCTGGAAAGCATACGCCCAATCA
>CAYQDF010000014.1:0-3189 GCA_964416175.1 uncultured Anaerolineaceae bacterium | reverse complement strand
GATGCTGGGCTTCGGGGCCTATGGACAAAGCAAACTGGCAAACGTGCTGTTCACGTACGAACTTGCGCGGCGGTTGACTGGGACTCGGGTTGCTGTGAATGCCCTTCACCCGGGATTTGTCGCCACCCATTTCGGACACAACAACGGTCCGATCGTACGCCTGGGAATCCGGCTCACCCAGGCGGTCAGCGGAAAGACCCCCGAAGAAGGCGCCCGGACCAGTGTTTATCTGGCATCCTCTCCGGAGGTCGATGGGATCACGGGGAAATACTTCGTCAACTGCCAGCCGCGCCGGTCGTCTCCCTCTTCATATGATTCTGGACTGGCACAGCGGTTATGGGAAGTGAGCGAATCGATGACTGGCGTGTCGTTTAGAACTCTCCACCCGAATCGCGCAGCCTCAGAATGAGGTGGGCGACATCCCGGAGTTCCCCGTCTGGCAGGATGAAATAGTCTTCGAGGACGCATTTCATCTCAAAGCCAAGCTTTTGGAATGCCTTGATCGTCGTCGTCTGGTCGTTGATGATCTGTGCTTCGATCATGTAGATATTGCGCCGCCTGGCAAGGTCGATCAATGCCTGGAGCATGCGGGTTCCTACTCCCCGGCGGCGAATCTCCTTGGCAAGGAAGATCCGCACTTCCGCGCGGTGCCGGGCGGGGCCTTCTCCGAAATGCAGCGTGGCGTTCCCGACGATGTTTTCGCCGATCACAGCGACCAGGGGAAGGACTCGGTTGTAATCCAGCTCGTCCACCCATTTCCCCACCAGCTTTGGGTCGGTCACTTTGTGTCGCATGTAACGCAAATCTTCAGCGGAGACATTCGAAAATAACGCGATCAGTGCCTGGCGGTCGTCCGCGGTGAGTGGCCGGAAGAGCACACGCGTGCCGTCCGGCAGGGTGACCAGCTGGCGGTATGCGACTTCCTCTTTTGTGATCATACCTGCGCTCCTTGTGAACTCTGGAACTATCCTCACCTGGTATTATCGCTGTATTCACCGCGCTTTCATAGTGGCAAATGTCCCGATCATCACAGGAACATTGGCATTTACTGGAGGTCGGATGACCTCTTTGGCATGGCTTTCTCAAAGTCGTGGGCAATTGTCATTGCGAAGCGGTCTTTGCCGAAGCAATCCCCCTGTTCACAGAGGAGACTGCTTCGTAAAAGCCGCTCGCAGGGATATCTCGAGCAGAAGCCATGCCTATAGATGAAGCCGCTTCGCCGCCTCAAACGCCAATCCTCGCTCGGTCAGAGCCCAGGCTGTCTTGTTCGTTGCGGCAACCTTGTCTAAAAAATTCTGGGTCAATGCTTCCCAATCGCCCGAGGCGATGATCTCCTCTTTTTCTCTGAAATAATCCAGAATGTCCGATGGGTGGTCGCGCGCGGCGTCGACTTCTGGATCGGCCCCTTCGTGCTTGGCGGAGATATTGCGCACGTGATCGGCGATCTCGACGAGCTCAGCCCGGCGGTTGTACGGCTGGCGGACGATGCTCTTGTAAGCTTCCACGATGTGATGCTCGAACCGGACAACGTCCTCGAACCCAAGCTGCTTCCGGAACTGGGCGGTGATCTCCATGGTCTCGTTGTCGATAGAGTTGCTCCAGTTGAAGCCGATCAAAGGTGAGGAGCCGTCGGGTCGGGCGAACAGCTTGGCGCCCAGCAGAGTCCAGAAAGCGGCGTAAGGGTTGTCGTTGCCCATGAATACGGATATTTTGAACTCGATGTCGACGCCCAGGCGGTGGAGCATGTAGCCGAGCATCACCGTGCCTGGATTGATATTCAGCACCTGTTGGACGCCGTAGTTTGTGTAGTAGTACAGGTACTCGTCCAGCCATTGGAGAGCGTGGCGGTTTGGCTGCCCGATGCCGCCGAAATAGCCGGTGATGGTCTCCGGTCCTCCAAGGTGGACGTTCGACCCGTCCGTGCCTTTGGTGTCCAGTGTTTCGACGAAGCTTGCTCCAATGATTTGCATGGCGGCGATGAAGGCAGGCAGATCGCCATCCGCCTCCTGTTCCTTCATTTTCCTCACCTTGATGAAGCGCCCTGGTACGAGGCTGCCCTCCCGGATCGCGCGGCGGGCAGCCAGGATGACCCATGGGAAATACTGGGTGGCGCTGACCTCCAGTGTGACCGGGCAGTCCTCGTTCCACTCGATCTCGTCCGCTTTTTCGCCCAGCACTTTGCGCCGGTAATCTGCCACGCTGATGAATGCGCCCCGATCGCGCTGCTCTTCGAGCCAGCGCAAATCCTCAACATACTCGGGTTTGGCTGCTTCTACCCGCCTGATCAGGTTCGGCAGCTGGCGCGCCTCTTGGGCTTTCCGATTGATCTCTTCGGGCGTCCCGTACCTGGCGACAACGTCCAGGAAGTCATTAATGACGCGGCTTTCGGGATCCAGCATCACAGCATTGATGTCATCCAGGCAGTGAGCCGGGATTGTCAACCTTCTGCGCAATTCGTCAGACATGGGGTGGCCTCCTCGAGAGTAAATTGGTAACGACAGGGGCACGGCGAATCGATAGAACAATGCATGGGAGAAAGTCCACAGCGCTCCTACACCTGGCTGTCACCCGGATGGTCGATCAGGCGCAGCAGTTCATCGTATTCCTCATCTGGCATCCCAAACCAGTTCCCCGGCTGGGGAAATTCCCGGTTGGTGACCTCCTTTACATATTCGTGCAGCCCATCCTGGATCATCTTACCGGCGTCCGCAAAGACCTTTGCCATGCGCGGCTTGAATCGCGGGTAAAGGCCAAAGGCATCGTGGTAGATCAAGAGCTGGCCATGTGCGTAGGGACCTGAACCCAGGCTGATGATGAAGCAATGTCTGGCGCGCTCCGTGATCAGCTTGCAGAGGCGGTCGGGGACCAGTTCCAGGAGAATCGCGAATGCGCCAGCTTCTTCGAGCGCTTTGGCATCGTCGCAGATCTTTTTAGCCTGCTGGGCGCCTTTGCCCTGCAACCGGAAACCACCCAGGGCGCTGACGCTCTGCGGAGTCAAGCCCAGGTGACCCATTGCCGGGATCCCCGCCCGCACGATCCCGGCGATCCGGTCAGCCATCTCCGCGCCCCCTTCGAGTTTGATCGCGTCACAGCCTGCTTCAGCCATGAACCGCCCGGCGTTCCGGATGGCAGTCTCGACGCTGGGCTGGTAGCTCATGTAGGGCATATCGCCGATCAACCAGGCATTCG
>CAYQDF010000013.1:0-45630 GCA_964416175.1 uncultured Anaerolineaceae bacterium | reverse complement strand
CCTGACCCTACTTGCCAGGATACCTACTGCCAATAATTTTGATCCCCTGCTGCCTGAGAGGTATGCGAAATGGATATCATCCCTTTCAGAATTATCCGGCGAAAATCGCGACAAACTGATAAGCCTGATGGGAGTGACTGTCCTGGAAATTTTAACCGAGAAGGGAGAAGTCAGGTTTATCTCCCATAAAAGTATTCCACGCATCAACTGGGTCCCATGTGGTATATCAGCCAGCTCCGGAGATGCTGCCTTTAATCTGGTCTTCGGTGGGGAGGTCAATTTCGAGGAGACGGCAGTTGTTGAAGGGACAGAAGAGGTGGATGAGGATTGCACAAAGGATTCACAAGTGGAGCTGCGCACCAGGACAGACGAACCCCATCGTCTGGAAGTAGAAATCTATGCATCGAACCCTGGCTACCTGGTAGTCTCAGACGTCTGGTATCCTGGATGGCGTGCGTATAGAGATGGGCAACCAGTTGAGTTGGCTCGGGCGAACTATTTATTCAGGGGGATATTCATCCCGGCCGGTGAGCATGTCATTGAGATGCAATACCAGCCAATCAGCTTCCTGGTCGGAGGAGTGGTCAGCGCCGCTGCCTGGCTCGCCTGGCTTTTTTTATTAGTTCTGAGTTACGCAGTTGGTAGGAAATCTCTTGAACTGCATAGCTCTTAGTAGTAATGCCATCGAGAAGGAGTTAATGAGATGAATGTGCGGGAATTCGGAAGTCGATTAATCGAAAATATCGAAAAAGTCATTGTTGGTAAGCGAGAGAGTGTCGAGCTCACGGTGATCAGCCTGCTCTGCCAGGGACACCTTCTCATTGAAGACGTCCCAGGAGTCGGTAAGACCATGCTGGCGCGCAGCCTTGCTAAATCGATCGGCTGCAAGTTCAGCCGAATCCAGTTTACGCCGGATATGTTGCCGAGCGATGTGACGGGAGTATCCATCTACAACCAAGTAACTAAGGAGTTCGAATTCCGATCTGGTCCGATTATGGCGCAGATCGTCCTGGCAGATGAAATCAATCGGGCAACGCCCAAGACCCAGGCTGCACTCCTGGAAGCGATGGAAGAGCGACAGGTCACTGTGGATGGCGTGACCCACATCCTGCCAAAGCCGTTCATGGTCTTAGCCACTCAAAATCCAATCGAATACGAGGGAACTTTTCCGCTTCCAGAAGCCCAGCTGGATCGGTTTTTCCTGCGCGTACGGCTGGGATACCCCTCCGCTACCGAAGAGATCATCGTGCTCGAACGGCAGCAGTTCACCCACCCGATCCAGGAACTTGAGGATATCCTTGACAGCTCGGAAGTGATGGAAGCTCAGGAAGCTGTGAAATCGGTGTTCGTATCCGACGGTGTAAAAAGGTACATCGTCGAGATCACCCGCCGGACACGTGAATACCCGGACGTTTATTTAGGCGCCAGCCCACGGGGGAGCCTGGCACTACACAGGGCGGGTCAGGCTTTGGCCGCTCTGCGGGGGCGGGAATACGTCCTCCCGGATGATGTGAAAGCGCTGGCTGAAGCGGCGTTGGGACACCGTGTGATCCTTGGCCCGGCTGCCCGGCTGCGCGACCTGAACGTCCAGGAGATCATCGAGGAGATTCTCGATTCAGTCCCGGTTCCTGGTGGGGAGCTGGTTGGTGAGATGAATTCAGCAGGCAGAATGAATCAATGAGCATCAATGCCAGGATCGTCCTGATCTTGTTCGTAGCCAGCCTGGTAGCCGGCTCGGTTTCAGGATCGCAGTTTTATTTCCGGATGGCTTATGTCTGGGGCATGGTGCTGATAGCCAGCTGGTTTTGGTCCTGGCATGTTCTGAGAGGAGTGGGATTAATCCGCCGCGCCCGCTCGACCCGTGCTCAGGTGGGGCAGATCCTGGAAGAAAGGATCGAAGTAACGAATCAAGGCAGGCTGCCGCGCCTCTGGATAGCAGTGCGTGATGCATCATCACTGCCTGGGACGCAAGGCTCGCGGTTGTTTCCAGTGATCGAAGGCAGGCGAGGGAGGACATACCTGTCCAGGAACCGGCTGTTGCAGCGCGGGGTTTATTCCCTTGGACCGACTCTCCTAGAATCGGGAGACCCATTCGGGCTGTTTCCTGTATCCAGGCTCTTCTCTGCTGATGACACGCTGCTGGTTTATCCCTTGATTGTGGATATTCA
Organism: uncultured Anaerolineaceae bacterium; assembly: GCA_964416175.1. Classification (GTDB taxonomy): domain Bacteria; phylum Chloroflexota; class Anaerolineae; order Anaerolineales; family UBA4823; genus CAYQDF01. The sequence continues at coordinate 43,462 of CAYQDF010000013.1, read as the reverse complement.
TGTTTTTCCGAGTCCAGCTGGAGTGCTGCCAGGCGGGGAAGCGTTGCGCCGGCGGACCCAGCAGGTCACGCCCAATGCCGCAGGGGTGCGCGAGTACGCCCCCGGGGACCCCCTCAACCGGATCCATTGGGTCAGCACGGCGCGCAGAGATCGTTTGATCTCCAAGGAATTTGAACTCGATCCCCTGGCAGAAGTCTGGATCTTTCTCGATGCCGAGAAATCCGTCCAGGCGTCGCTGCCATATACGCCTCCAAAACAATCTGCCGACGATCTATGGAAAAGGAAATACAGTTTTACTCTACCGCCCTCCACCGAAGAATATTGCATCAGCATCGCAGCGTCTATCGCTCGATATTTCTTGCGCGTCGGGAGAGCGGTCGGTTTTGCATCTGCCGGGCAATCCCTGACTGTTATCCCCGCCGACCGGGGAGGCAGACAATTAGGTAAGATCCTGGAATCCCTGGCGTTGCTGCATGCATCAGGAGAATTGCCTCTGCCAGGGCTGATAGAGCTCCAGGCCCAACATATCCCACGCGGGAGCACGGTGGTCATTATTAGCCCTTCGATAAGGGAGGAGATCGCTTTGACGGCAGATTACCTGGTGAGGCGTGGTTTGCGCCCTGTCGTAGTGCTGATTGATGCAGCCACGTTCGACGGTGCTCCAGGGACCAAAGCGCTGGGCGAGATGCTGCGCTTTCTGGGAATCCCGCTCTGCGTGGTGGGGAATGGAGATGACATCGGTGTAGCATTATCTGGATGAGATATCTCTTCTACCAACAATATCCGCTGTGTTTGACCAATCCATTCATTGTTCCACCCGATTGAGATAGAATAAAAAATATGAATGGAACGATATTGAATCGCCTCCATCATCTCATCCTTGGTTCGCCTCTTTCGACCCACGAAATCGGACACGAAAAATTAAACAAGATTCGCGCCCTGGCAGCCTTTTCACCGGATGCCCTCTCTTCCATCGCGTATGCCAACCAGGAGATTTACCTGGGACTGGTCGTCGCTGGCAGCGCGGGACTGGTGATGGCCTGGCCCATCGGGCTGGCTATTACCGGTGTGCTGGCTATCGTCGCCCTCTCTTATTATCAGACGATTCACGGGTATCCCTCGGGAGGCGGATCGTACCTTGTCGCCAAAAGCAATCTCGGAAGAATCCCGGGGCTGGTCGCTGCTGCGGCATTATTAATTGATTACTTACTGACAGCCGCAGTGAGTTTGACTGCAGGCGTCGAGGCTATCGCTTCGGCTTTCCCGATTCTGTGGCCTAACCGGATCTATCTATCCCTGTTCCTTTTGCTGCTGATCACGATGATCAACCTGCGCGGCATACGGGAAACAGGCACGATCATGTCGATTCCTGTTAATTTATTCTTGCTCACGTATTTATTAATGCTTGGCTATGGATTATTCCGTCTGTCAAGAGAAGGATTACACTCTTATGCCGTTACTGCACCGCCACAGATGGAAATTTTGGGGGTTTTATTGGTGTTGCATGCTTTCTCTTCTGGTTGTACTGCTCTGACCGGGATCGAGGCGATCAGCAACGGCGTGCCCTATTTTTATTCTCCCGAGGCGAAGAACGCAGGGCGGACATTGATCGTCATGGCGATATTGATGGGTACATTATTCATCGGAAGCATTGGATTGACACAGGGATTCGCGATAATAGCTGGCCAACAGGAAACCATCCTCTCTGCTCTATCTCGACATATTCTCGGAGGAGGACCTTTTTACTTCTTAATTCAGACCGCCACGTTATTGATTCTGACTGTCGCGGCGAATACGAGCTTCGCTGGGTTCCCCAGAATGGCAGCGATCCTGGCAAAGGATGGATTCTTGCCACGTCAATTCACAGGGCTGGGAGACCGCCTTGTTTTTTCGAACGGTATTATCGCTTTATCTTTGATGACCGGGTTACTGATTGTAGTATTCGGGGGAGAATCGCACCTGCTTGTCCCGCTCTTCGCGGTTGGAGCCTTTCTCGCATTTACATTATCCCAGGGTGGGATGGTTCTCCATTGGTGGCGAGAGAAGGGAAAAGGCTGGCTGTTAAAGCTGGGTTTAAATGGCCTCGGAGCAATTGTCACCGGGACAACTTTGTTCGTCATTGCTGTCAGTAAATTCCTTGAGGGAGCCTGGATCACACTGATTTTGTTGCCAATGATCGTCGCGCTGTTTCTAAAGATATCGGCTCATTACGAGGAGGTATCCCGTGAATTATCCATGCGCGGCCTGCCGCCATCTCTGAAACCTGCGCCGAAACCGAGGGTCGTGGTTCCCATCTCCGGCGTGCATCGCGGGATGATCGATGCCATCGCCTTCGCCCGATCGATCTCGGATGATGTCACCGCGGTGTATGTCGAACTGGATCCCGGCACTGGCGAAAAAGTTAAGGAAAGGTGGAAGCGTTGGTGGCCGGATGTCCCCCTGGAGATCGTCGCTTCTCCGTATCGGTCGGTGATCGGACCTCTGCTGGATTTCTTGGATGAGAATGATTTGAAGCACAACGATGGTCAGCTGGCGATCGTCGTCCTCCCGGAATTCATTCCGGCAAAATGGTGGCAGACACTGCTCCACAACCAGACTGCCTGGTTACTGAAAACAGTCTTGCTTTACCGGCGGCGGAACCTGGGATTCCAGCGTGTGATCATTGATGTCCCTTATCACTTGAAACGGTAATAGCAGCCAATTAATTGGAATTCAGGATCGAGTATAATCTCCCCGCTAAACAGGGGAATTACATAAATATCCGATAAAATATTTCCATGCCGATACCTACTCCTTTCCACCCGCGAACATCGCAGCTCTGTCACACTTACGAGTGGAAAGATTGGGCTGGTTACCTGGCTGCGGCAAGTTACCATCCGTCCCACGAGCACGAATATTACGCGATTAGAAATGCTGCCGCGCTGATCGATGTATCCCCGTTATTTAAGTACGATATCAGCGGCCCACAGGCTGAAGATCTGGTAAACCGGATCATCCCCAGAGACATCTCAAAGTGTTCCGTTGGCCAGGTCTTGTACACTCCGTGGTGCGATGACGACGGGAAAGTGATAGACGATGGCACTGTTGCCAGGCTGGGGGAGGACAGATTTCGGATCACTGCTGCCGAGCCGAATTTAGCCTGGTTCCAGGATTGCGCGATTGGCTTCAGGGCGTCGATCTCCGATCGATCAGAAGACCTGGCTGCGCTGGCAGTGCAGGGTCCAAATTCTCGCAAGATTTTAAAATCAATTCATGGTCTGGAAGGTCTTGACAGGCTTGGATATTACCGGTGGATGCAGGCGACTATCGATCGGATGCCAATCGCGATCAGCCGGACGGGGTACACAGGAGATTTGGGTTACGAGCTCTGGATTGATCCCGAACATGCAACCCGGGTGTGGGACATTTTGGTGGATGCCGGGAATGGCTTTGGTTTAATCGCCGCTGGGATGGTCGCTCTGGATATCGCCCGCGTCGAAGCAGGGTTGTTGCTCATCCAGGTGGACTATATTTCCAGCAGGAAGGCAATGATAGAAGCACAAAAATCAACCCCGCACGAGCTCGGTCTGGGATGGACCGTCGATCTATCCAAGGAGTCTTTCATCGGGAAAAAAGCGTTAGAACAGCAGCTTGGAAGTGGCATCCGGTGGAAGCTGGTTGGATTGGAAGTTGACTGGTCATCCCTAGAAAAGGTTTATGGCAGGGTAGACCTTGTACCTCAGGTTGCTGGTCGGGCTTCGCGGTCTGCGATTCCTGTTTATAAGGGGGGACGTCAGGTAGGGCATGCATCCAGCCACGCGTTCTCACCAATTCTCAAGAAATATATCGCCATTGCAACCCTGGAGAGCGGATCCGCAAAGCCTGGAACTGAACTCAGCATTGAAGTCACCGTCGAATACGAACGGCGAATGGCCAGGGCCAGAGTCGCCAGGCTGCCTTTCTTCAATCCACCCCGGAAGAAGGAATAAAGTTATCGAATGTCTGCAAAATACGACGCAATCGTGATAGGAGGAGGGCACAACGGCCTGGTAACTGCTGCGTATCTCGCGCGAGCCGGCCTAAAAGTGCTTGTCCTGGAAAAACGCTACCTGGTTGGTGGAGCGAGCGTCACGGAGGAAATATTCCCAGGTTTCAAATATTCCGTCTTCTCCTATGTCGTCAGTTTGCTCCGCCCGGAGATCATCCGGGAATTAAACCTTCCGGCCCACGGATTGACTATCTTGCCGCTCGAGAGCACACTTACGCCGCTCCCGAATGGAGACCGGCTGTACCGAGATGGGGACCACTATCGGACATACAGGGAAGTCGCTCGTTTTTCTCGACGAGATGCAGACCGATACGAAGATTACAGCAGGACCATGTTCCTGATGGCAATAGCAGTCAGGTACATCTTGAGTGTGGTTCCCCCGGATCCAGTCAGCTTAAACCCATCTGACCTGAGCAGACTCGTGAAGCTTGCCTCCCACTACCTGGCTTTGCCGGATGAGATCCTCCACACACTCGTGAGATTGATGACGATGAGCTCTGCGGATTTCCTGGAGAGGTGGTTCGAATCTGAGCCATTGATTGGCACAATGTCCGCGAGCGGAATCATCGGCACTTTTCTTGGACCAAGGACACCAGGTTCCGCGTATGTCCTTCTTCACCATTATATGGGTGAGATCGACGGTGTATTCCGGGCCTGGGGATTTTCGAAGGGCGGGACCGGCGCCATAGCCGAAGCGATCGCCTCAGCCGCACGATCTTTTGGCGCAGACATCCGCACAGATGCGCCGGTCGAACAGGTGGTCATCAAAGATGGAAGAGTGTCTGGGGTCTGTCTGGAAAACGGCGATGAAATCGAGGCGAAGATCGTTGTTTCAAGCCTGGACCCACGGCGGACTTTCCTCGATTTGATCGATCCCGAACGCCTGCCAGGGGATTTTGTCCGCGCGATCCGCCGCTACAAGATCTGCGGCTCATCGGGCAAGGTGAATCTGGCGCTCTCTGCACCGCCAAAATTCGCCTGCTGGCCGGAGGAAGGCATGCACCTCCGTGGGGCGATTTCAATCAGCCCAAGCGTTGATTATATCGAAAGGGCATACGATGACGCCAAATATGGGGACTTTTCAAAACGACCTTACATCGATATAGTCATCCCTTCAATGATCGACCCGGACATGGCCCCACCCGGCAAACACGTCATGTCGTGCTTCGTCCAATATGCTCCTTACAAATTGAGAGAAGGTTCCTGGGGAGATCAGCGAAGTGCGTTTGGTGAGACAGTCATCAACACTTTGAGCGAATATATCCTCAACCTGAAAGAAATCTTATTGCATGCTCAAGTATTAACTCCCCTGGATATTGAAGAAACGATCGGGCTGACAGAAGGGAATATCTTCCAGGGGGAGCTGAGTTTGTGGCAGCTCTTCTTCTTGAGGCCCGTACCTGGTTACGCCAGCTACAGGACTCCGATCAAGAATTATTATCAATGCGGATCGGGCACACACCCGGGTGGGGGGATAACAGGCGCACCGGGCCGGCTTGCGGCTGCGGAGATATTAAAAGACTTTCGTAAGGTTACTGGATAGATGCCAGAATATTCTTTCGATGTGATCGTCATCGGAGCAGGGCATAATGGGCTGGTTGCTGCAGGATACCTGGCCAGAACTGGATATCGGGTGCTTGTCCTCGAAAGACGTGACATTGTGGGAGGAGCGGCATCGACGGAAGCCATCCTGCCCGGATATTGGGTCGATACGGGATCTTTCGATGCCAGCCTGTTTTCAGCGAGGATTATCTCGGAATTTGGCCTCAGGAAACATGACCTCCGGTTCATCGAAAGCCCTGTGATGGCGTTTGCGCCCCAGGTCGATGGCGCTGCCTTGACGTTGTGGCGAGATCAAACGCGCAACGAGAGCGAGATCGCCCGTTTCTCGAAGCCGGACGCAGCCAACTTTATTGAATTTCAGCAGAAAATATCAAGGATTGGAGCGATTCTTCGATCGGTTATCCAATTAGCGCCACCGGATCTCCGGAAATACCCAATGAGTGAGATCATGCCGTGGATACGAAATGCCATGGATGTAAAGCGTCTGGGGAGAGATGAGATGGCGGAGCTCATACGCCTTCTGCCAATGCCTGTTGCTGATATGCTCGACGAGTGGTTCGAGACGGCTCTGCTGAAAGGAGTGCTCGGAAGCCTGGGAGTTACAGGTCTGATGTCAGGACCATCTTCTCCGGGAACGGCGTTCATGTTTCTCTACAACACACTCAGCAGCCATCCCGGGCAGGTTTATGCGAGCACCTTTGTGCGGGGAGGAATGATAAACCTTTCGAGAGCACTCGCAAATGAGGCCCAAAGCCGGGGGGCAACTATCAGGACTGGTGGAAAAGTGAAAGAAGTCCTGATCGAAAACGATCGGGCATGCGGAGTCCTCCTAGAGGATGGCACAGTGATTCATAGTAAGGCTATTCTCTCGAATGCAAGCCCGCGTCACACCTTCATGGACCTGGTGGGAAGCAAACATTTGCCAGTCGAATTCGTCCGGGAGCTGATGAATATCCGGTACCAAGGTTGCGTCGCCCGGCTGGCCTTTGGTTTGAACGACCTACCGAGATTCCGTTCGGCTACATACAGGGAAAACGATCTGAAAGAGGGGGCTTTGTTAAGCGGGCACATCATAATCTCTCCCAGCATCGAATATCTCGAACGGGCTTATGATGAGGCAAAATATGGGAATCCTTCTCAACAGCCTGTTTTGGATATTGCTATTCCCACAATTCTGGATCCCTCCCGTGCTCCAAAAGGCAAACACCTGATGCTGGTCGATGCCCAATATACCCCTTATAAACTAAAACACAGCATCTGGGATGAAAAGAAGGGCGATTTCATCGATCGAGTGAAGGACGTCCTCGAGGATTATGCGCCTGGGTTCAAACAGCGAGTTGAAGCCCAGATAATAATCACTCCTGATGATTTTGAAAAACAGCTTGGCTTACCAGAAGGGTGCATCCACCACGGACAGATGGCACTCGACCAGCTTTTTTTTATGAGACCGGTCCCCCAATACAGCAGGTACCGATCGCCGATCAGGGGGCTGTACCTCTGCGGGGCGGGCACGCATCCAGGGGGTGGCGTCACTGGTTTGCCTGGTTACAATGCAGCAATAATGGCTGCCAGGGATCTGTCTTCAGGATATGTTTGAGACTGGATCGACTACCAGGGATTAAATTAGAAAGCTCTTGATCGCCTTATTCTTATAATTGTCCTGAATCTCCCCACTGGATTAACATTTCCTGATAGACGGGATCTTGATAACGTTCAAGCAAGAAATCACGCGCGTAAGCCGGGAGTTCATCCTCGGCGATATGTCTGGCAAGCAATTCTCCCGCAGCCATTGAAGCCATCAACCCATATCCCGATAAGGCTCCAATCACCCAGGCGCCCTTTCTTGGAAGGGGTCCAATCAGGGGTCTGTTTTCGAGCGTCTTGGTGTAATACCCCCCATCCAGTTCCGGTTTGGGGAGCCTGTGGAAGTATTCTGTCAAACCCGGGATCATCCTTGAGAGACCGCGCAGAGCAATCTCAGGATAGAGCGGATCGACCGGGGGAGGGAAGGTTGGTTCGACGGAATTTGTATGGTACTCCCAGAGAAGGAGGATCACCGGACTGTCAGGTGGACCTTCCGGCCGGGTGTGCACTCCGGCAGGGAACTCTTCCAACAACCACTGACTGTCCGGATCTTCTGCAAGAAGCCGCCTATCTTCGGCGGACCAATCCAGCTTTTGTGGGTCGGACCAGATTAACAGAGGGGCATCCCGCGGAAGGATGCCCAAATAGTCTCTAAATCCAACTTTTTGGTGCAGCTCACAATACACGGGAATGCTTATCCCCAGCATCTCTCCGACCTGTTTGAGATAGGGTCCAGCAGCGTTGACAAAGTGTTTCGCGGATATCGAATCCCCATTCGAGAGGTGAACAACAAGCGTGTTGATCGACCGTTTGTCAACCGCGTTGATCCTGGCCTGAATCAACTGGAGCCCTCGAGACCGAGCGCAGTCCAATAAGTACCTGCCGAGCTGCTGTGCGCTGAACCAGCCAGCCCTGCGTACGTGCAGCCCCGCCACTACAGACTCTGAGAGAAAAGGAAAAGAACTGAGGAGCTGGTTTCTGTCGAGAAACAGATCCGCGCCAGATACTTCCTGAGTAAATCCCTCCGCTTCCGACGGGATGTACTGCGGGTCTTCTGGTCGTCCTCGATGCACACGCAGCGGTCCCGCTCCGAGAGCTGAGATCGCCAGAGCATCCTTTTCAATCTCCGCAGCTTTTTGGGGGTTTCCAGTGAGATAGAGGTACCCACGACGGTTGAGATGCATAAAATTGTTGGTCTCTATCGCCAATTTTTCCAGCAGATCGATGCTCCGGTTCATCAGCGCGACCATCGAGGTCCCTGGACCGGGCCACCAATTGCGGTAACATTCGGTTGATTTATCACTCGTCAAACTCAATGGAGGCAGTTCATCCACGAGAACAATATCGGTGATCCCGTGGTCCATGATTAAATGGTATGCCACGCTGATTCCCGCGATCCCGGCACCGCAGATGACGACTTCCGAGTTCAGACCCATCATTAATGGCCCTTAGAACAGATCTCCTGGATCCAGCTCAATGTAAGTTCTCTAGTTTGTCTTGGCTTTGCTTTTATAGTCAACGATCTGGATTCAACCGACGCATGAGGTATTTTAAATATGAGTACCACCATCTGCCTGCAAATCAAGACCAACGATCTCAACCAGGGGAGCAGTATACAGAAAAAAAGCGCCGGGCGCAAGGGACACCCGACGAGGGCCGATAGGACAGGTGAGTATATAATAGGACTTACGCAGTTGGCTGGAGGTCGGGAGTGTTTGGGCGGGCGGAGCCCATCCAAACATCCTCAATTTCTCCTGAGTTGCGTAACTCCTAATTAATCTAGAATTTGATTCCTGGTGGAGACCAAGTTTTCTGCTAAAATTCCAGACGGATGTAAAGGACTTTTTTCAAGAACCATGTCTCTGGCGATAATTTCCCGTTTGCTATCTGATAAAACCGAGAAAATCTTGCCTGCCGAGGAAGGACAGTGAAAATGGGTTTAGAACATACCGAAGAGAAACGATTGATCCGCCATAGCTGGTGGAGGACTGTTCGCATTGCATTCGTGCCCGGACCGATGACGCCTCTTTTAAGCGATGTGTCCGAGAGTTTGATGGATTATTTTCAGAACCATGGACACATTGTGGACCAGGTACCTGTCAGCGGCACAGACGTCATCCTGACTACGGCGAAATTCGGTGTGCCAATCCGCTGGAGAGAAGCGATGATGTTTACCGCGCGCAGGCGCTTTAACATGGATCGCACGCCGTCCGTGTTCACGATCGTCCACGCAACTCCGGTGGAGTTCCAAGCTTTATATAAGCACTTCGAGGAGGTCCTGAGAAAAGATCCCCCTGTTCGTGAGGATTACAGCTTCCCTGGATTGGCACCTGAAGCCTACCAGACATTATTCGAACAGGGCCGACGGGGCGGGCCGATGCTTTCGCTGCTCAGGGTGGTGCAGACTCAGGCCATGAGCATCCGCATCTTATTGATGATCGGTGAAGATCGACCTGTCGAGGCTTACACATTTGACCTGGTAGGAGCCCATCCCCGCATCGATGCGGCTGACCTCGATAATTTTTACCTGGATATTTTGGGGCGAATTGTGACTGCCACCAGCACCCACGAGATCACAGCTCACCAGGTTGTCGAACCGCTTATTCCAAGAGAAACCTGGCTGAAGCTCTCCACACCGGCGGCTATGCGGCGCGCGGGTCTCGAGCTTGGAAGGCGATCGTTTTTTACAGAGATGGTCCAGGTGACAAATCTGGCTTCAGTCCCGTCAGTTCCCGATGCAATCTCAAGCCAGTATAGTGAAGGGTGTTTCGCTACTTGGGATCCACTCCTGCATGCACTCGTGACGACGGTTACCGGCAGCGCCAGACCAGTTGATAAAGACAACCTGAGTGACAATGAGCTTGCCGTGATTATAGGCGTCCGTCCTGATGGAAAAGGAGCATTAGTCAGGCATGTGGAAGGATTGCGCAACGATCCCCCTTCCTCAGAAGCAGTTGAATTAATGGAGATGGACAGAGACCTCCCAAAAATCGTGCTTGGCAGCGGGGAGAAGGTACCGGTCTCGCGTTCGAAGCTCCATGGTCACAGGAGCGTCAGGGTATACGACCCAAATTTCGTCGAACATGTATATCTAAACACACCTTACTATCACTATCCGGTATCGTGTTCTACAGAAGCTCAAGCCCATGCGATTGTGGAAGCATTTTCTCACTCTGAAGCTCTGACAAATCCCTCGGACCGCCGGCAGGTCGTATTCACTATTTTGCCGGGACATGGAATCGTCATCGTCGAGAAGTGGATCCCTGGAAAACAGCCCTTTGAAATTATGTGGGAGTATATGGATAAGGGACTGCTGCAGATCGACAATTACATCCCTCAAGGTCCGCTGACATTCACTTCGAATTCAAACGGAAAGATGTATCTTCGTACTTTCTAGCTGAAGGATATTTCAGAAACCTGCTGCATTTTTCTATGAGAGGACGTCGCGGCAGCGAGGTCAATCAAACATCAGCCGGGTTTGACAGGGGGATCTTATTCAAGATTTCACTGCTGGCAGCTGCAGCGTTGATGTTTGAGAGTACGCTCACCCGGTTTCTGGCAGTTGCTCAATATTACCACTTCGCATTCCTGGTCGTCAGCCTGGCCTTGCTTGGATTCGGCGCAAGTGGCTCTATCTTGCATCTAAGGGCAGTCCGGAGATGGTCAGCCCAAGCAATTGAGGCAAATTTAGCCAGCCGTCGCTTAATGCTCTTGTCCGGTACGGGATTCTCTGGCAGTGTAATCTTCGCCTACGGCATTGTCAACTTATTGCCCTTTGATAGCTACCGTGTTGCCTGGGATTACAGACAAGTTGTGTTATTTGCACTCTACTACCTGTCATTGACGGTCCCTTTTTTGTTTGTAGGATTGGGGATCGGAGGGGCACTGATTATTTTTAGTGAACAGAATCAGCGGATTTATGCTTCGAACCTTGCCGGATCAGCAGCTGGCGTATTAACAGCGCCAGTGGTGATGTGGGCGGCAGGTGTCCCAGGTGCTGTCCTGGGGGCGATCCTCCTTGGGCTTACAGCAGGTGTCCTCAGGAGCAGATCTCTTCCTTCTGCCTGGCGTCTCGTGCATTCTCTGGTAATCCTGGCAGGAATTGGATTACTTACTCACCTGACTATTGCTAATCTTGCCAACCGGGCGCCTTTGGGGATGACGCTTTCCCCTTATAAGGGATTATCGGCTGCCATGAGGATCCCGGGGGCAAGGGTGATATTTTCTCGCTGGAATGCTCTCTCAAGGATTGACGTGGTTTCAGGTGGGAGTATTCGTATGATGCCCGGATTGAGTTATATCTTTCCTGAGAATCCGCCTGAGCAATTGGGCCTGGCATTCGATGCGGATTCTGTGCAGCCACTCACGCTAATCCAGCCGGATCAATTTGAAGCGGCTGGTTACCTCCCTGAAACAATCGCGTTCTTGCTCAGGCCGGAGGCGAAATCCCTCGTGCTCGAACCCGGCGGAGGGCTGGGGGTACTTCAGGCCCTTGCAGCTGGAGCTGACTCAGTTACGGTTGTGATCGACAACCCTCTTGTGTTCGATGCGGTCTCTGAGACTGCCGGTGGATTAAACGTTTTCCAAGACGGCCGGGTTACGCAGATAAATTCAAGCGCGCGCGAGTTCCTTGGTAAAAAAGATAAAACCTTCGACGTAATTTTTCTTCCACTGACAGAGAGCTACAAACCAGTGGCAAGCGGCGCTTACAGCCTCATTGAGACATATCTGTACACGGTCGAGGGACTTGAATCCGTTCTGGAAAAGTTATCTGAGAATGGAATATTCGTCTCGACGCGCTGGTTGCAAACACCTCCCAGTGAGGAGATTAAATTTATGTCAACTGCTTTAGAAGCGCTTAAAAATCAGGGAACCAGCCGATTTTCAGACGAGATCATCGCCTTCCGCGGCTTGCAAACGATGACTTTCCTCCTTCAGCCTGATGGCTGGCAGTCCAAAGAGGTTGCAGAAGTCCGTAGATTTTGCGAGACTCGCAAGTACGATCTGGTATGGGCACCAGATATCACTGAAGAAGATGTGAACCGTTTCAACCTTCTCCCCGAACCTGTTTACTATGAAGTGATCAATGAGTTAATGAAAACACCGGATCGGGAAGCATTTTACGATTCGTACTCATACAATATTGAACCACCCCACGACGATCGCCCTTTCTTCTTTCACTTCTTCAAATGGGAACAAACTCCGCAATTGCTGGCGGCGATTGGTCATGTCTGGCAGCCTTTCGGGGGTAGTGGTTACTTCGTCCTGATCGCTTTGTTGATACTGGTCCTGTGTCTAAGCCTCCTGATGATCGGGATACCATATCTCGTTGGGATTCGTTCATCGACCACGGACAACGAGATTCGAAAGTGGTTCCAGAGTGGACCCCATATATGGCGAGAACTGTACGTATTCATGTATTTTTCAAGCATCGGTGTGGCATTTATGCTGATCGAGATCCCCCTTATTCAGCGAAGTATCTTGTTGCTTGGACATTCCATCTATGCGTTTACGATTGTTGTGTTCGTTCTCCTCTCCGCATCGAGCCTGGGAAGTTTGCTATCCGGATCGCCGAGATTCGAACCGCGAAGGGCAATGGCGGCTCTGACTGTATGCGCGTTGATCACCGTCACCGCCTCGAAAGAATTCCTTCAGTATGCGGTGGGATGGAGCTTTTTTACTAAGGCGGCAGTTTTAAGTGTATTCCTCATGCCAATCGGAGTGTTGATGGGGGTCCCATTTCCGTCCGGGATGAAGCTGTTGGCGGGAGAGGATGACCGGCTCATCGCGTGGGCTTGGGCGATCAATGGATGCGCCTCCGTCATTGCATCGGTTGTGGCAGCCCTTCTCGCCCTCAGCTCAGGATTCTCTCTGGTTATGTTCCTAGGAGCAGGGTCTTACTTGTTGGCAACAATCATCATCTTGCTGGCGGACCGAAGGCGAGCATATCTCAATGTTCCCCGGTGAGAGGGACGAACATCACACCGCCCAGGTTTGAAGCGGACAGTTCACCATCCACTTTCTCTAACAGCCACAATGTCTGGGTAAAACCGATCGGTCCGATCGGGATCACCATCCGACCGCCTTCAGCAAGCTGATTCGCAAGAGGTTGAGGTAAATGGTCCGGAGCGGCAGTGACGATAATCCTGTCGAACGGCGCGAATTCTTCCCATCCAAAATAACCATCCGCGGTGAGGAAATGGATATTCTCATAACCAAGCTGGGTGAGCCGATCCTTCGCCTGATTTGCGAGCTCTGGGATGATTTCGATCGTGTACACTTCCGCCGCCATCTCTGCGAGGATGGCAGCCTGATAACCAGAACCTGTCCCAATTTCAAGGATCTTCTGGGCGGGTTGCATCTCCAGCGCTTCAGTCATCAAGGCGACGATATAAGGTTGAGAGATGGTCTGGCCGTATCCGATAGGCAGCGGGCTGTCGGCATAAGCATGATCGAGGAGGTCTTTGGGGACAAATACGTGCCGCGGGACGTTTCGCATAGCCGTTAACACAGCCGGATCAGAAATCCCGCGAGCCTCAATCTGGTCCTCGACCATCCGCATACGAATCTCCTGGTAGGGATCTGGTATTGGAGTTACCAGATCCTGCTGAACTGTATCCCTGGCATCTATCTCGCCCCTGCTGCAAGCTGCCAGCAAGATTATAAGAGTTAGTGTGAGTGAGGCGAACGATTTTCCCATGGTAAGGAGGGGTGGCGGGAGATTCCGAATGCTTTCGTTTATTATAAGCCTGAGGGCACTCAATGACCGTCATCCGTGTTCATCCTGTTCAACTAAAGATTCGAGCTGATAGGTTGAACTCAGAGAACAGATGGTTTGACGTTCCCCTCCAGTAACTGTACAATTGGTGTACCTTCTTCCTTGAGATCTCATATAATGCATGACATCGTGTATTTTTATCCTGAGGGACACCAGGCGCATTATGAAGCCGGTCATCCTGAACGTCCAGAGCGAATCGAAGCAATCAAAGAGGCACTGAACGGAGTTGGCTGGTGGCAGCCTTACCCTAAGCTTCGACCCGTCACCGTCGAGGAGAGTGTAATAGAATCAATGCACTCACCGACGTATCTGGCCACGCTGGCGCGAATCTGCGAACGGGGGGACCATTACGACATCGATACCTACACGACTCCGCAGACCTGGGACCTGGCACAACAGGCTGCAGGTGGCGCCTGTGCGGTTGCCAGTGAGGTCTGGAGTGGTTCAGCCCAAAGTGGATTCGCGCTGACCCGCCCGCCTGGACATCATGCAACTCGAACGAGCGCGATGGGTTTCTGTGTACTCAATAATGTCGCGATCGCTGCGGAATATTTAATCCGGAAATATAGCGCCAAACGCCTGGCGATTATCGACCTGGACCTGCACCATGGGAACGGAACGCAAGATATTTTTTACCGGCGTCCTGAAGTATTTTATTTATCAATCCATCAATCCCCTCTCTACCCTGGTACCGGCCGGCTCGATGAGACTGGTGAGGGACCCGGCCTTGGGAGGAATGCGAATTTTCCACTCCCGCCTCTTTCTGGCGATCGAGCTTTTCATACCGTTATGGATGAGCTGATCCTTCCGCTTCTGAACCGGTTTAATCCGGAAATGCTCCTGGTCAGTTATGGTTTCGACCCACATTGGAGCGATCCGCTGGGTAATCTACAGCTTTCGGCGGAGGAATATGGAAGATTGATTCAATCTCTGGTATCGTTCAGTGAGACCTCTTGTGGAGGCAGGATCGCGATATTTCTCGAAGGTGGGTACAACCTGGATGCAGCGAGAGCCTGTTCGATTGCCGTGACAGCTGCCCTCCTCCGGTGTTCTCTACCAGCGATTTCTGGTCCGGCCTGGGGACAATCCCCTTATGGGGAGGGGACAGATTGGACAGGCGTCGTTAAGAAAGCGAAGGATTTATGGCAATTATGAGTATTCAGCCTTTCGTGCCCTTCTTCATGCCATTGATCCAGGATCATCTTCATAAACTAAAATAATTCCCCAAAAAGGATGATGCTCTGATGCATACTTCAATAAGAATTAGTGCTGCTGAATATTCCTCCAGAGCAGGTAAATTGCTGGAGTACATTCAGGCCAACAAACTGGCTGGAGTTGTAATATTCGACAACTTTTACATCCTTTATCTGACGGGTTTCGCTTTCATCCCCACCGAACGACCGATCGCGTTCCTTATGAATTCAAGAGGGGATCGATCACTATACGTCCCCCGCCTGGAGTTTGAACACGCTGATTCGAATGCGGTTGTTGACAGAGTTGAGTATTACCCTGAGTACCCGTTTAAAACTCATCCGATGGTCAAACTCAAGGAAATCCTCGTCGATATGGGAATTCAGGGCAAATTCGGGGCTGACAATGATGGATATCCGTGGTTGCTCGGATACCGCGGACCCTCATTAAGTGAATTAATCGGCGATCAGTTCATCCGGATAGCTTCATTCCTGGAGGATATGATGAGGATAAAATCTCCAGCGGAAATCATGCTCGTCCGGGAAAGCGTTAAATGGGGCCATCTGGCCCACACACTGCTTCAACGGTACACTCAGGTAGGAGCCTCGGAGACAGAAGTCAGCCAGCAGGCGAGTATGGAAGCGACCCTTACGATGTTGGACACCATTGGACCGATTTATAGAGCGATGAGTCCTTTTTCAGCAGGAGCGGAGGCGGGATTTCGCGGTCAAATAGGACGGAACGCCGCCATCCCCCATTCCCTTTCCAGCAACATCCGCTTCCAACCCGGCGACGTACTGGTGAGCGGGGCAAACGCGCCGGTTTGGGGTTACAACTCGGAGTTGGAACGGACCATGATTCTTGGGAAAGCCAGTGCAGAACAAAGGAAGTTCTTTTCACACATGATGAATTTGCAGGAAACTGCATTTTCAGCGCTTCGCCCGGGAGTGAGATGTTCTGAGGTCGATCTGAAGGTCCGGGCTTATTACGAAGAAAATCAGCTCATGCCTTATTGGAAGCATCATGTTGGTCACGCTATAGGATTGCGCTACCACGAAGGTCCTTTCCTTGACCTGGGAGAGGAGACGGAAATTCAGCCGGGGATGATTTTTACAATTGAGCCGGGTCTCTATGTCCCTGAACTGGGTGGATTCCGACACTCCGATACCGTCCTGATCAAAGATGACGGGATCGAAATCCTTACATATTATCCGCGAGATCTGGAGAGCCTGACGATCCCGATCTGATTCAATTCGATCAGTGAACCCTGTGAAAACTTTCACTAAAGCTCATCAGGCCTCTCACAATTGATTTGTTGAAATCCTACAGGAGGAACCTGCGTGTCGGAAGATAACCAGACAAATCTATTGACAGAAAGATTTGAAGAAGCCCTTGTGTTGGCGACGCGCCTGCACGCTGGTCAGCTCCGAAAACAGAGTCGGGTCCCGTATGTCGCACACCTGCTGGGAGTGGCTGCTCTGGTTTTGGAAGACGGCGGTGATGAAAACGAAGCTATTGCAGCTCTGCTGCACGATGCCGTTGAAGACCAGGGTGGTCTGAAAACACTGGAGGAAATTCGCCGCCGATTCGGGAGCGCGGTTGCAGAGATCGTGGAAGGCTGTTCAGATTCCTATACCACACCTAAACCTCCTTGGAAGGAGAGAAAATCCGGATTCATTGAATCGATTCGCGTGGCTGGCGAAGCGACCCGGAGGGTTGCTCTGGCTGATAAGGTGTACAATGCCTGGGCCACTTTGAGAGATGTTCAGAAAGACGGCGATACTGCCTGGGAAAAATTCAATGGAGGAAAGGAAGGTACGCTTTGGTACTATCGGCAGCTGATCGATGCATTCGAAGATTTCGAGACAACAACCATGCTGGATGAGCTGAAGCTCTCTGTCGCAGAACTGGAGAGACTCGCGAGCCGTGCCTCCCAAAAAGGAGGCACAGAGTAGCAATCGCCGGCAATAATGGTAACGAGTAACGGAACATCGGTATGACTCGGTTTATTTTCTAAGGATATGATAAACAGAAAAGTAATCCTGGTTTTTGTTGCGGATCTGAACTCGCAAGTCAGGATCGAATCCGCTGCAGAAAAGACAGGATTTTACGTTCATCAGGTTGAGTCTGCAGACGCATTCGGTCCACCAGATGCTGAAAGTATCGGCAGGCAGTATGCTGAACCTCTGGCAGGTAGGAAATATCACTTGATTGAGGCGATAACGCAGATCCGGCCAGGCCTGATTATTTTCGACCTTTCGAACCAGGCGATCCCCTGGGAGGAGTGGATCCAGCTAATTACCTCAGTACCGGCGACAAGGAGAATTCCTGTCTTGTGCTTTGGCTCTCACGTCGACCTGGAGACGTTGCAAAGAGCCAGGAAGGCCGGTGCTTCCAAGGTGGTCCCCAGATCCAAGTTCTTTGATGAGCTGCCTGAGTTGATCCAGAGGCTGGCTCTGGTGGATAATATCGAGTTGTTAGATGAGGGTTGTCAAGAAGAACTATCCACTGAAGCCAGAAAAGGTCTCGAAGAATTTAACCTCGGAGATTATTTCCAGGCTCACGAATCGCTGGAATTTGCCTGGAAAGCGGATAGCACTGCCGCCCGGGAGCTCTATCGTGCGGTTTTACAGGTTGCAGTTGCATACTACCAGATTGTGCGACGCAACTATAATGGGGCGTTGAAAATGTTTTTGCGTGTTCGGCAGTGGATCGATCCGTTACCTGATACCTGCCGGGGAATAAATGTGGCTCAGTTGAGAGCTGATGTCCAGAATGCCTATACTGAACTGATCAGCAAAGGCCCGGCACGGATCGCCGAGTTCGACCTTACTTTACTGCGGCCAATCCAGTTCGAAGGTTGAAGCCGCTATTGCATCGTCATTCAGGTCAACAGGCACATTTATCTGATAGACAGGATTCAAATTATATGACTGACAAAATTTCATTGACTGGAATTAAACCCTCGGGCACTCCGCACATTGGGAATTATCTCGGGATGATCAGACCAGCGCTGGAGCTCGCGGAACGCTATCAGGCACTGTATTTCATCGCAGATTACCACGCATTAACTACGGTTAAAGAATCAGAGACTCTTCGCAAGCTTACTTACGATGTCGCTGCCACATGGCTGGCGCTCGGACTCGATCCTGAGCGGGTGATCTTCTACCGCCAGTCGGATATCCCCGAAGTCATGGAACTTACCTGGATTCTTGCATGTTTCACTGCCAAGGGATTGCTGAATCGTGCACATGCTTACAAAGATGCCGTTGACGAGAATGTCGCTGCAGGACTGAGTCCAGACGAAGGGATCAATGCTGGCCTGTTTTTTTATCCAGTCCTCATGGCAGCTGACATCTTGCTATTTGGCACGCATTATGTCCCGGTAGGGCAGGATCAAAAACAACACATTGAGATTGCGCGGGACATCGCTCAAGCATTCAACAACAATTATGGTGACGTATTTACGCTCCCCGAAGCTGTAATCCGAGAGGAGGTGATGACCATTCCTGGTCTGGATGGCAGGAAAATGAGCAAAAGCTACAATAATGTAATCCCGATGTTTGCATCCCCCAATCAGCTGCGGAAAACGGTGATGAGGATTGTGACCGACTCGCGAAGACCAGAAGAGCCGAAGGATCCCGATCGCGATAATGTGTTCGCGATTTACCGCCATTTTGCCGGACCCGAGGACGTTGTACGCACGCGGGAAAAATATCTGAAAGGCGGCCTGGCTTACAGTGAAATCAAGACGCAGTTATACGAGCTGTTGGAACAGAAATTCAGTGAAGCCCGCAATAAATACGAAGAGTTGATGGGAGACTGGGGATACCTTGACGAGGTCTTGGCTCATGGAGCAGAAAAAGCGAGGAAGATCGCAGTTCCCATGATGGATAGAGTACGCAAGGCTGTCGGCGTCGAATGAATTATTTTAATCGGATTGTATCTCCAGATTGGTCCGCGTGCAGTTCGTAGATCTGCCCGGCAGATTCGAAGTGGATATTCCAACCAGGAACGACAATCCTCGCACAGGATTCATTGGCCTGCCCTAAACCGAGGCACGAATCCTGCCACTCCGTTTCTTCTATCGAGACCACACGTATCTCAGAGATCGGAATCCCGGCGGTTTCGCTTAAATAACGCATCGCGGCGATCAAAACTTGAGGTTTGTTGATATCCACACCCGGTTTGACAGGATAGCCGACTATTCCGGACACGAGGCGGAAGTTCTGGCCGGATTCGTCCGTGTGATAGATATACTCTTCACCAGCAACTCGGAGGACGATTCGAAAGCCCGGTGTAATTACTTGCAGGCAGAATTCGTCAGGCTGCGCATAACCAAGGCACGAATCCGGCCACTCGACTCCCTCGAATTCAACCAATTCGATTTCTTCCTCAGCAATGCCGAGGATCGCAGCAAGGTCTTTGATCGCAGCAGCAACAGCGGGGATTTCCAAGGCAGGAGTCTCTTTAGCTTCCGAGGGCGATTCTTCCTCCCCGGTGGGGGAAACAATCCCTTCGGTGTGTTCCGGTCCAGAGGTGTTTCTCATTTCGAACTCTGGTGAACAGGCGCCGATCAAAAACAGCCCAAGAACCACTGGGATTTTATACTTCAATTTTAACTCCATGACAGCTCCCATCAAATAAAACTAAATTCATGAATTTTTCGACCTCTGTATATAACGTTGATATGTTGCCTTTGGTTCCCGCAGGAACTATACCTGAGAACCTACCGGTTATCAATTACAATTAATCTGGCATCGTAATAATCAAGGAGACCAGTCACAATGGCGCGAAAAAAAGTCGGATACGTGGAGCTGCTCTGGACATGTCCTAACTGCAATGGTGTGAATCCAGGTTCAGTCCGATTGTGCGGAAACTGCGGTGCTCCGCAACCGCAGAACGTAAAATTCTATCAGGGATCGCGCCAGGAGCTGGTTAAAGATAAGGCGAAGATCGCTTCTGCGGAAGCAGGTGCAGATATTCATTGTCCCTATTGCGGCACCCGGAATCCTGCTGGAACGAAGATCTGCCGACAATGTGGGGGAGATCTTGAGGAGGGAATCAAACGAGAAAGCGGCCGCGTGATCGGAGCATTCCGGATGGGTCCTGTCCGGCAAGTCCGATGCGCCAATTGCGGCGCAGAAAATCCAGACACATCCACTGCCTGCTCCCAATGCGGAACGAGCCTGATTCAAGCCGAAGAAAGTCAGATATCTGCACCTGTCCCGAAACCTGCCAGGCTCGATCAAAGAATTCTTTGGGCGCTCGGCATTGTGGGAGTCCTGCTCTGCGCTGGGGTCATGTTCCTGTTATATCTTTCAGGACGTACCCAGCAGCTGACTGGTACAGTCGAATCCGTCGAGTGGAGAAGGGCGATTCCGATAGAAGCCTTGGTCCCTGTCGAGTATTCGGCATGGCATGACGAAATTCCGGCAGGTGCAGCCGTTGAAGCCTGCCAGGAAGAGCTCCGGTATACACAGGATGAGCCGACTTCAGATTCAATCGAAGTGTGTGGAACGCCTTACACGGTGGATACCGGCGGGGGATTTGCAGAGGTCGTGCAGGATTGTGAATATCAGATCTACGATTCATTCTGCACTTATATAGTCGACGAATGGAAACAGGTCGATCTCGCTGTCCTGACTGGGACGGATTTCACCCCAAGATGGCCCGAACCTCGCCTCGAGTCTGGGCAGCGGTTGGGAGAGAATATCCAAGAGACCTACACAATTGTTCTTTCATCTGGGGAGGAGACATACGTGTTCACAACCAGAGATGTTGATCTATTCCAACAGGCACAAGTTGGAACAACCTGGAATCTCAGCGTGAACACATTTGGCGATGTTGTCTCTCTCGAACGGTGATCTCAGAGGATATCAACAATATGCAAGCCGTCCTTAAAGTAGATTTAACATCCGGGGATATTGATGAATACCACATCCCAGCCGAATGGGAGGAACAATATCTGGGCGGAGCTTCCCTTGCAGCCAGGATTCTGTATGATGATCTGGTATCTGAGCTAGATCCGCTTTCTCCTGAGGCACCTTTATTGTTCTTGACGGGACCGTTGACTGGAACAGCTGGCCCCGCGGTTGGGCGGTTCGTAATCTGTGGAAAATCTCCTGCAACCGGGCTGTGGGGTGAGTCGAACTGTGGAGGATTCTGGGGACCAGAGATCAGAATGGCGGGTTATGATGGCCTCTTAATCAGGGGACGTTCTGAGAGACCTGTATTCATTCGGATCCATGATGGCGAAGTCGGAATCGAACCCGCAGATTTCTTGTGGGGACTCGATACTTTCACTACACAGGCAACCCTCCAGCAGGAATTAGGCAATGAACAATTCAGATACGCATGCATCGGCCAGGCCGGTGAAGCGCTCATCCCCTTTGCTTTGGTCCTCTGTGATCACGGTAGAGTCGCCGGCAGGATCGGGATGGGGGCAGTCATGGGATCGAAGAACTTGAAGGCTGTGGCAGTCCGGGGCACGAAAAAGATACCCATTCATAACCGTGAAAAGTACGATCAGCTCCGGTCCGATTCAAACCGCAGCCTCAGGGAGGATCCCGTTTCTAAAGTCCTCCGAGAACTTGGTACCGCCAGCGTCGCGGATTACATGGACTACCTTCACGAGCTTCCGAAAAAATACTTCAGCCAGGGAAAAATGCATGACGATCTCCTGATCTCAGGCGCCAACATTAAGAATTCTATCCTGGTTGGTGTCAGCACCTGCCACGCCTGTGTGATCGCCTGTGGGAGAGTCGTAAACCTGGGGGATGGGGAAAAAAGGAAAGGCCCGGAATATGAGACTCTTGCTGGATTTGGCCCAAACCTCTTAGTCGACGACCCGGCTGCCATCACGCGATTCGGCGAACTCTGTGATCGATATGGGTTGGACAGTATCAGCCTGAGTAACACAATAGGCCTTGCTTTCCATCTATATGAGAAGGGCGTTATTCGGAAAGAAGATGCCGACGGACTGGCTCTCAAGTGGGGACAAGTCGAAACGATCGAAAAGCTCATCCATTCAACCTGTCAACGACAGGGTTTTGGAGCGATCCTGGCAACTGGAGCAAGAGGCCTGGGCAGGTTTTTCTCCGCAGACGATGAAGCAGTCCAGGTAAACGGCCTGGAAGCTGCTTATCACGACCCACGCGGCGCAACCGGAATGGGGCTGGTGTACGCCACATCACCCCGCGGAGCCTGCCACAACCAGTCGGATTATTACCTGGCGGAGATCGGTCAATGTTATCCCTCACTCGGGTTGGATTATTATTCCCCGAGAGGGGGCGCCGAAAAAGCTGGAAATGTGGCTCGCCATCAGGATTGGCGTACTGTGTTCAATTCATTGGTGATGTGTCTGTTTGCCAACGTCCAGCCCGAAGTACTGGTGGAACTGGTCAACACCGCCTGTGGATTTGAATTCGATCTCGAAGAGATTTTTTTGACTGGAGAGCGGGGATGGAATTTGAAGCGAGTCATCAATAACCGGCTGGGATTGACCGCTTTGAACGATCAACTTCCGAAGGCGTTTCTCCAGCCTTATGAAGATGACCCGGATGGGTTCGTCCCGGATTTCGAGTCCATGTTATCTGCTTATTACGCACATCGCGGTTGGGATCCAGAGACAGGCATCCCCTGTCCGGAGAAACTGACCGAATTGAACCTGACCTGGGTGCTCGAAGATAAAGAACTCGCGAAACGCCCTGAATAGATTAAACGGTGAGGAGAGCCAAGGACACGTTGGAGGCAGAGCGGTGAAGCTCGTAACAATCTCTGAAATGCAGCGTATCGAACAAGAGGCGAATTCGATTGGATTAACATTCGATCGGATGATGGAAAATGCTGGTCGCGGTCTGGCCGATGAGATCATTGAACGGTATTCCTCAGTACTGGATGGCGGTGTGCTGGGCTTGGTTGGGTCGGGAAACAATGGAGGCGATACATTGGTTGCGCTCGCCAGACTGGCGGAAGCAGGCTGGAGGGCAACAGGGTACATCGCTGCAAAACGTGCGAAGGACGATCCATTAATACAACGCCTGAAAGCTGCTCACGGAATACTCTTGTCGTTGGAAGAAGATCCTGGGTTAAACAGGTTGAAAGCTGCCCTGGGGGAGCACAAGATTCTACTCGATGGGATCCTGGGAACGGGGATCAAATTACCGCTGCGGGGGAGCATTGCTGAAGTCCTTGGTTTTATCAAAGCATATCTGGAGAAATCGGAGAGCCAAATGATCGTTGTCGCAGTGGACTGTCCCTCTGGGATTGACTGTGACACCGGGGAGATCGCTGCGGAAACGATCCCGGCAGATCTCACCGTGACAATGGCTGCTGCTAAGACCGGCTTTTTTAACTTCCCGGCCAACAATTACCTCGGAGATTTAACCCTGGTTGGGATTGGGTTGGAGGAAGAGGATGAGCGGCTGGCGACATGGCGAGCGATCAAACGCAAGGTCGTAACCTCCAGCTGGGTACACCAGCTCTTGCCGGACCGCCCACGCGATGCGCATAAGGGAACTTTTGGGACAGCGCTCATCGTTGCCGGATCAGTGAATTTTACCGGCGCGGCTCTCCTCGCTGGTAAAGCTGCCTACCGCGTCGGAGCAGGGCTGGTCACGCTCGCCGTCCCGTCACCGCTGTATGCTGCTCTAGCCGGCGAGTTCCCAGAAGCTACCTGGCTTCTCCTGCCGGATGAGATGGGTGTGATCAGCGAAGATGCGAGTGAGGTTTTGATTGAGAATCTCGGTCGTGCGACTGCCGTTCTCCTCGGGCCTGGTTTTGGTCTTGAAAATGAAACCGAGAGATTCGTCTCACGCCTGCTTTCGATGAATTTATTTGAAAAAGGGATTGGATTTGTCCCCAGTCCAACGCGGGGCGCCAGAAGGGTCCAGGCGATACTGCCGCCCACTATCGTCGATGCGGATGGTTTAAAGCTGCTCTGCCGGGTGAAGGACTGGCCATCCAGACTTCCGAAAGATTCCATATTAACTCCTCATCCTGGCGAAATGGCGATCCTGACCGGCCTTGAGGTGAAAGAGATTCAGAGTAATCGTTTACAGATCGCTGAGAAATCTGCGGCTGAATGGAATCATGTAGTGGTACTCAAGGGTGCCAACACCGTGATCGCCGCGCCGGATGGGAGAACTGCTCTCATTCCAATCGCTACACCTGCACTCGCCAGGGCAGGTTCTGGAGATGTTCTTGCCGGGTTGATCGTCGGTCTCCGCGCACAAGGCCTGGAACCATTCGAAGCAGCGGTCTGTGCCTGTTGGCTGCACGCAGCCAGTGGGTTAGAAGCTGCTCATACGTTAGGGACAACAGCTTCCGTCATAGCGGGGGATCTGCTGGAGTCCGTCGTCCGGGTCCTTAGGGATCTGGAGAGAGATACGGACAGGAACGAAAAGACCGGATTGATCCGGTCTCATGATACTTTATGAAGATCAAGTCCAGAGAAGAGGTCCCTGGGTTAAATCCTGTCAAGAAAATGTTGATTACGCGGTCTCTTCACCTGGTGTCTTCTTGATCGCCTTCTTTCCAGCTTCCACGGCAGTCTGAACTCGCTGAACCTGTTCTTCGTAGATCTTCTTGCCGCGCACCTGCAACTCTTCTGCGCGTTTTTGCGCTTCCTCGGCAGTTTCGATTGCGCGGTCGCGCAGCTCGATGCTCTTATCTTTGATCAAAGCTCTTGTCTCTTCTCCAGATTGAGGAGCCATGAGAAGCGCAACGCCTGCTCCAATCAACCCTCCGATGACAAATCCTGCCAGGAAGGAACCCAAATCACTGCTGTTCTCAGCCATCTTCCAATCTCCTTTCCGAAATCGGTGATATGAATTGTACTATCTTCTGCGAATACCGATCAGTTCAAACAAACGGTAAAGCCCATAAAGATATTCATTAATTTTTATTACCGGCTCAACCAGGTTGTCACTCAAAAAAGCGGCCGTTCCCCGCATGGTGTTCGCGGTATCATTCGTTGTCTCGAGGATTGGTTTGATCTCATTCTGAATGAGATTAATCAGTGTGGCGAGCTGGATGATCAGGATGACCATCGCCAGGCCAAGGATCATGAATTCAAATGCCATGAAAATGATCATGATATCCCGTATACGTTCGGTCGGCGATGCTTCGTTTGCCAGGTAGATAAATGCTGCGATGGTCAAACCGATCAGGAACAATGCTAGAAAAACCAGACCGATTACAACATACCTTTGGCGTCTTATTTGATCAGTTGATGAAATTTGCGATCTTGCGGGCAGTTCTTGATGATTTGGCTGGGTAGGTTGCAACGTAGAATCAACTTCGTCCATGGCAAAGAAAATTATACCACAGGGTGCTCTCCAATATTTTCATGTGACAATTTTATTAGAAGAACCCTCCATGCATTTCAATAATTATAGGACTTATTCAGTTGGTAGGGGGTTGTGGGTGTTCGGCCAGGCGCGGCCCGCACACACCCCTAATATCTTCTGAACTGCGTAACTCCTAAATTATTCTAATCCGAGAAGAAGTGTGTGAACCAGAACGTTAAGAGGTCCTGAGCGGGTTTTCCATGGACAGAGATGGAATAATCTTGCAACTCGGCAGGCAAGTAAAAACCCCGCGATACCATCCCATCAATCCAGGGGCGTTCGTTGATTGCCAGGAGAACTGCTTCGTATGCCAGAACCTGCTCGGCAAGGTCAACTGTAACTCCCGTAAATTCGGGATGGGGTCTTGACAGCTCGGAGAACTTGATACAATCTGGGAGGATTTCCCCTGAGGTGGTTTTTACACAACCGGTTAGCCCACCGTCCGCTGATGGATAACCCACTGCGATGATGACCGGTTTCGAAAGGGTAAACTCCAATGGAAAGATCTCCCGTTCCATATAATTCGCTGCTCGCTTTGTCAACGAGGCGAGATCGGGGTCAGAGGATTCGGCTAATGGGACCGACCACAGCAGGTAGAGTATGTCGACTGCATCGACGAAAGGCGGCAAGTTTAAACCGTTGGGGTTGGCTTCGACCGCCCAAAAGATCTTTCCGGAGAAGTGTTCACGGATTTCTGAAATCAAATTCCGCCAACGCTCTCCGGCGTCTGCCGGGACGCCGGAAGACGATCCATCGACCAGCTTCCCGCCAGGGAGCGCGGGTTGGACCCATTCACCTCCCAGGATTATCCCCTGAGCATCAACGCTTGCTGCGAGATCAGCTTGGTAAAGTAAAAAGCTTCGATACCTCTCAAACCAGACCAACCACCAGGCGAAGTCCCGCGAAGCCTCCATCCACCAATCCTCAACGCTCATGCGAAAATCCGGAGTGGGGTAGATAGCCACTTTTAGACCTGCACGATGCGCCAGTTCAATGAATGTAGTGCTGTCTTCCCAGAACGGATCATGCCCATCGACTGGTTCAATTACGGGTGGGGAGATACGTGTGTACGTCCAGGAAGGTGTAAAGATGCTCCAGCCTGCCCCTGTCATGCTCAGCTTGTCCAGGACGCCAGCGGCATGTTTTGTATAAGATGGATGATAATGAGCATCGAATTCAAATCCGGTGAGAAAAGGTTCAGCTCTGGGAGACACCGGTTGAGAATTCGTGATGGGTGTATCAAGATCACCAGACCACCATATCCAATTCTCAACTCGATCCCGGATAGTCTGCCGTTCGGCAATTATTTCGATTGAACGTCCGTGGGCATCGATCCCCGGTGTTCGAAGATCATCCGCACTGGCACACTGGTCGTTCCGGCAATACCTGTAGAAGATTTTTTGCCCGCTATTCGTCGGGCTGTACAGCAGATAGACCCACCGGTTGTTTCCAAGCGGCCACATCGGTAATGGTTCGGTCCAGCCAAAAGGATTGAACTGAATCGAAATGTAATCATTCACCGGGGTCTCAGCTGGGACGGTCAGGTCGAAAAGTACAGAACCATCCTCTACTGATGATCCCCAATTATCAACCTGGTCTACAACGATCGCATCCTGATGTGGGACGATGAAATTTCGCAAGCGGAACCTGCCGTTTCTATCATGTTCTGCATTCCAGAATCCATCGCCAAGGGTGTACTTATATTCGATATAAGCTCCTTCGGGGAGTTGGAGCTCGATAGAATAACGACCGTCGGGCAGCGGTTGCAGGATGGGCATGCGGGATGCCAGGACGCTCATCCCACCTGCCAGGTCGCTGAATGTATTCCCCAGCTGGAGCAGATTCCCGGCGAGGCGAACAGGGATGCCCGCCAGGGTATCCGTTGGAAGAGTAACGAAGAATTGAACTTTTATTAGATCTGCAGCCTCAACATTTATCGTCGCCGGGGTCGTTGATGATGCAGCGATGACAGCTCCCTGCTGAAAAGTTTTATATTTTCCATCGTGTGCGTAAACGACCAAATTGTGAGTTCCCGGCGGGAGACCTTCAATCAGGAACGAACCGCCCGAATCTGTTGAAGTCTGTGCCCCGCCAGCAGTAACCAACAAACCGGGTATCGGCTTACCGGTCGCAGAATCCAGCACGCGGCCTGCGAGGCGGCCCGTGACCCCTACGAATTTCATGTCGCTCCAGGCGCTGACGACATCCCGCACAACCCCCGGGCTAGTGACATGGTAGAGCCGATAGCGTACCGGCATGGAATTCGAAGTGTGTTCGTCGAAGAGCAATTCTCCTTGCCTGGAGTAACGGTATTTGACGATCGCGCCGACTGGTAGTGGCAGGCTGGTTGAATAAATGAATTCACCTTCGGATTGCATCTCGTGGCGCTGCACATTCAATGCGAGGCCCGTCACTTCATCGAGGATGGTTAAGTAAATCTTATCGTCTCGAGGGGTAACCCCTGGCACCTTCACTTGAAAAGCAACCACAGCCATCAATGGCAATTCTATCGATTCTTGAGGAGTAATCGGTTCGAGATTGTGCGGCTGATTCGGAAAATTACAGGCTGAGAATGCCCAACTTAGAATCAGGAATGTGGATGATAACTTAGACCGAAAAGACAATGGTTTTCCTCGGTTTTCAGGAGATTCGCGTCCAGGAGAATCTAAGATGTAATGAAGCGCAACCGAAAATGTTGTTGCAAGTGTCGTTCCAGTGTATCAGCCAGGAACTGGATTGCCTGCTGGTCAGGAGACGGGTCTGAAATGTTCGATATCGAGAATAGATCCCGCGCGTTGTTCCTTCGGTTTAAAGACAGCCTCGACGGACATACCGATCCTGACTTCATCTGGACTGACATCAGCGACGCGGTGGATGATACCCCCATCTCCTATCTGAATGAATGCGACAACCACGGGATTTTCCACAGGAGCACCTGTGTAAGATTCATACAGGATTGTAAAAGTGTAGATTTCACCAGTGGTCCCGACATCGAGCCAGTCATTCAATTCTGACAGACAGCGCTCACAGAAGGACGCTGCGGGGACATAGGTGCGTTTGCATTTTGCACAATGTGTGCCCATGAACCGGCCGTTGTCCTTGATTTCCCTGAAGAATCGTTCTCCCGCGAGTCCCAGGGTATATCGGCTAGTCACAGGCAGCTCGTCCTGCCAAGATTTCGGTGCTGCAGGATCGCGTGATAACAGTGACATACTCAGGCCTCCCTTCCGAGCTTGGTAAAAAACAAAATATCCGTGATTGCACCCTGGCGTTCCTCAGGCGGTTTCCATACCGCCTTGACTCGCATCCCCACATGTACTTCTGCAGGATCGACATCACCCAGTTTATGGAGAATACCGTGCAGGGGAGAAGCTCCGTCGATTTCAATCACCGCTGGAATCTCAGGCTTCTTGATCCTCTTAACATCCCAGGTCACATAGCAGAGGGAAAAAGTGTTGACTGTCCCGGTATCCTGGAGAGGGACGTAGCGGGACATTGGTCGGAAACACCATTCACAGACGAGGCGAGGCGGGACAACTGTCTTCCTGCAGGTTGCACAATAGGCCCCGAGGATCAACCCTTCTT
The DNA here is from genome assembly GCA_964416175.1 of uncultured Anaerolineaceae bacterium. GTDB lineage: Bacteria > Chloroflexota > Anaerolineae > Anaerolineales > UBA4823 > CAYQDF01. The sequence goes on along the minus strand of CAYQDF010000013.1, from coordinate 14,382 downwards.
TCAGACCAGCCAGGTATTGGCCGATCGCGATTCCAGTATCCCAGGCATATCTGCCATCAAGCTTGTCGTGGATGGAAAGCACTTTTCCTTCCAGAATGTCCTCCTCGCTAAGCGAAGTACCGGGGTAGATAGCAATTTTGTCAGACATCCAGGTCCTCCTCATCGTCCCATGATTACGACGGTTCCGACTTGCATGAGATCGCCCCACGCCTGGGCAAGACCTCTCTTTGGCTGTCCAGGCACCTGCCGGGCGCCTGCTTCACCGCGGAGCTGCCAGAAAACCTCCGCGATCTTCATCAGGCCGGCAGCAGCAATAGGATTTCCAACCCCCAGTAAACCGCCGGAAGGGCAGACGGGAAGGTCACCATCCCGTTGAGTCACTCCGTCGATGACCATCTGAGGCGCTTTACCCCGGTCTGCCAGGAGCAAGCCTTCCATATGGTGGAGTTCTTTATAGTCAAATGGGTCATATGGTTCGACGATGTGGATCTCTTTGCGTGGCTCTTTGATCCCTGCCATCTCGTAAGCCATGCGGGCCGCGTATTCGACGTAGCGTGGGTAAGCCAGGTCCCGGTTTGTCCAATGAGCTGTATCCAGGTTCCAACCAACGCCTTCTATCCAGACAGGCCTATCCGTAATCCGCTTTGCCACGTGTTCGGCAGCCAGCACAACGGCGACCGCGCCATCGGACACTGGACTGACATCCAGCCGGTTGACTGGCCAGGCGAGCACCTCAGAGTTCAATACATCTTCGACGGTTATGTCGGGATCCCCCAAAAGAGCACATGGATGGTTGGCAGCATTGCGTTTATTCTTCACCGCAACGTGTGCGATATCTGCCTTAGAGATCCCGTACGTCTGCATATAACGATTCATCTCGAGAGCGAATATCCAGAGAAGATTTGGCTTGAGGGGTCGTTCCGTCGTGTGATCAAAGATGGTCAGAAAGGCAGCCTGGGCGTGCGGGTAGTAGCTGGACATCTTTTCTTCCGCAACGACCAGTACAATGTCGAACAGGCCAGAGGCGACGTGGTACCATCCCTGAATAGGGACGAATACGCCCGTACCACCGCCGACATAGGAACGCATGAATGGTTTTCGCCAGGCGCCGGCACCGTCGCTCAAATATTCCCCATTCATATGGACCCCATCGAAAGAGTCGGGCGCGGTCCCCAGGCATACCGCATCGATATCGTCGATAGTCAATTCGCTGGAATCGAGAGCCATTTTAGCAGCCTGCCAGGAGAGCTCTTTGCCGGTCTCAAGTGCACGGCGGACGAATTTCGTCATGCCAGCACCGACAACTGCGACTTTTCGCATCGTCATCATTTCCTCCTACTCGCAGCTCATTATGACAACAGCTCCACTGGATGAGGGGACCCCTCGCCAGGATTGAGCCAGGCCGGTGGATACGGCTTTTAGCTGACGAGCACCAGCCTCGCCGCGGAGCTGCAGAACCACTTCGAGGGCGCGCGCCAATCCGTTTGCATCCAACTGGTCTCCCATGCCCTGGCTTCCGCCTGAGACATTGACTGGCAGCTCACCATCTGGTCGGGTGTATCCTGCCTCTGTTGCTCTTCCTGCTTCTCCCCTTTGAAAGAACCCCATGGCTTCCAAGGATTGGAGTTCTTTGTACCCATATATATCATCGACTTCTGCAAAATCGATCGCTTTCCCCGGGTTGAGGATGCCTGCCTGGTGATAGGCCATCCTGGCAGCTTCCCGGGCATAAATCGCCTCCCCCCATTCCCGGTTTTCCAAGGCTGGCGAATCGTTGCACCACCCCACACCGGATATCCACACGGGATCATCCGTAAACGAATGTACCCGGTCTTCTGAGGCCAGCACCATGACGATGGCGCCGTCTGCGTGATGAGCAATCTGGTGAGAGTTCAAAGGCCAGGCGGTTGGTATGCCGGATAGAACATCCTCCAGTGTCAAGTCTGCGCCAAAGGGCGCGGAGGGATTTGTGAGTGCGTTTTTCCGATTTTTGACGATCACCGCGGCACATTGTTCCGGGGTTGTGCCAGTCTCGAAGAGGTAACGGTTCATCTCCAAACCAGCGATGAAGTGGTTATTGAAGCGAAGCGGTCGGTTGAGGACAGGGTCCTGCGCATAGGAGATAACCTGTGGTAACGTCAGGATGTTGGATGCTTTGCTGTGTCCTTCCACTGCAACCACCGAAAATTGACCGGTCCGGATCAACATGTAGGCGGTTGCCAGCCCATGGAGACCATCCCCGCCGATCGTGTGGACTGGTTTTAAGACAGCACCAAGCTGATCAGGGGTGTATTCATCGAATATACTGGTTCCCTCGTAAAAATCTTCGGCAACTGTTACGAAGCTTTCAATATCCCTGCGCGGGTCTACGCCAGCATCCGCATAGGCTTTTACTGCTGCTTCGTAGATGAGTTCTTTGTAGGAAAGTTCGGGGGTGACAGGTCTGAATCCAGACCAGCCAACGCCGATTACAGCAACCCGATCGTGCATGGAATTACTCCTTCAGGATCGAATCTTCGATTTGCCCGGCAGCGCGTGCCCGCTCGAGGACCCTTCTTGCAGCTTTCACTGCAGGGGCATCGATCATTTTCCCATCGATAGCAAATGCCCCTACACCGGATGCCTGGTGTTGATCGAACAATCTGATGATTTCGATGGCACGATCGATAGCCTCCTTATCTGGCGTGAAAGCCTCTTGAACTGGGAGAATTTGGCTGGGATGAATGACCTGTTTACCGGAGAAACCCAATCTTGCTCCTTGCACGGCTTCTTTTCGAAGCCCCTCGATGTCCTTGAAGTCTATGTGCACCATGTCGATGGCCTGCAAACCGTATGCAGCTGCATAAGTCAACACCGCGCTGCGGGCATAGAAGATCTCCCACCCTTCAGCGGTGCGCTGTGCACCCAGCTCTCCGGCCAGATCTTCTGCACCAAAGATCAATGCTTCCAGCCTGGGACTCGCGCGGGCGATCTCGTCCAAATTGATTATTCCACGCGGGGTCTCGACAATCGCCAGGATCCTCATCCCTTGATCTAGATGATGATCGGCCTCGAATTCATCAATGATAGAACTTACGAAGGCGATCTGGCTCCTATCTTCAACTTTCGGTATAACAATCCCGTCTGGATGACAGTGAAGGACGACGGCGAGATCATCTTCGATGAATCGTGATCCTACCGGATTCACCCTGGCCAGCTTTTCTGAGGATCCGAAATCGAGGGTATTGAATGCCTCCAAGATGTTTTGACGGGCGATCTCTTTCCGGCTCAGGGCGACCCCGTCTTCCATATCCAGGCATACACAATCTGCACCGAATGATGATGCCTTGCGAATTTTGTGCATGTCGTCACCGGGAGTATAGAGCAAGGCACGGCGGGGGCGCATCGAACCTCCTGATATAACGCGTTTATTTCGGGGAAGGCGCCTCTGGCTGGAATCCACCATCGCTTTCACTCAATTTCCTCCTGATGCGGCTACGTTCAGCGATAGAAGCCAGCAGGATGGAGAAGAAGTATAAGACGATCATTGGACCCATGACTAAAGCCATGGTCCCTGGATCGATAGTCGGTGTAATCGCCGCGGCGAGGATTGCGATGATCACAATCGCCAGGCGCCATTGATTTAATAAAACCTTTCCCCGGATCAGACCAACTCGAGCGAGGACATAAATAATCAGGGGAAACTGGAAAGCAATTCCAATCCAAAAAAGTATCGAAGTGACGAAACGTATATAGGATGAAGGTCGAATCTGGCTCGTGATGCCGCCAAAATTCACCAGGAAGGGTATTGCTGTTGGAAGTAATATGTAGTACGCGAAAGCCATCCCTCCGATAAAAAACAGCGTCGCGACAGGGATTGCCAGCAATCCGAAAATCCTGGCGTCACGACTTAACCCTGGTGCAGCAAATAACCACAGTTCAAGGATGACATACGGAAGAGCTATAGCAAAGCCAGTCAGCAGTGAGACGCGCATGAATGTGCCGAGGGGTTCGGTTGGGTCGATTGCGACGAGCGAGCTGATTCCCCCAACAGGTTGAGCCAGAATATCAATAATCTTCGAAGCAAAAGCGAAGGAGAGTGCTGTCGTAAGTGCCAGTCCTATGACAGCTCTGAGGAGGTGTTTCCGCAGGGCATCCAGGTGGATGAGCAGGCTTTGGGGATTAGCAACAGCTTTTTGAAGGGAATCAGCCAACGGAGAATCTTCTGGCTCTTCGGTGAGAAACTCAGAGATGTCATCCGAGACGATCTTAATCCAGCGAAATGGTAACTTGATCAGCCTCCAAAGGGTACCGAATACTCTCCGCATGGATTATGTCTGGTCCTCCGATGCACTGCTGTCTTGATTGTGTTCTACGGTCTTGTTCTTAGCTGCTTCTTCCTGGGGACCAGCCCCGCTTGGAGGTGTGGTCCAGGGGGAAATCTGATTGCGCCATTCTTCCAGGTCATTCTGAGGAATTTCGGTCTGCTTGCTTAAACTCTTGAGCGTATCCATCTCTGTTTCTAAGCCAGCTTCCCGAATCAGCCGGTTTGGGATTCGCCTGATTTCATTGGAGGTCTGTGTAACCGCCCGCCAGGTAGGAGATGTGACGATCTGCCGCAGGAATCTTCCGATCGTTCGTCCAGCTTTAACCATGTCCGAAGGTCCCAGGACAATTAGGGCGATCACCAGGATAAAAAGCAATTCTAAAGGGCCAATTCCGAGAATATCCATTGAGATCAGGTCTTACTCAGGTGCTTAAATGATTGTCGGATTTCATTCTGGCGAACTGCCAGGCTGCCAAGGACTCCATTCACGAAACGGGGGCTGCTATCTGAACCGAAGGATTTCGCGAGTTCAACTGCTTCGTTGATTGCGACTTTTACCGGGACATCATCATTTACCGCCAGCTCCCAGAGAGCTATCCGGAGAATGTTTCTGTCGATGATGGCGACCTGTTCTAGAGGCCATTCAGGGGCGTGTTCTGCGATGAATTGGTCCAGCTCATAAACGATCGGCCACACACCCTGGACGATCTCCCGGGCGAATTCAGCCATTTTCTCGTCTAGCGTTTCATCCGCAATGCGGGTCTCGATCACACTTGAGGGGGCATGACCGGTTAAATCGATTTCATAAAGTGCTTGCAAGGCAATACTTCTTGCCCGGGTGCGTGCCTTCATAGAGGCTCAATTCCCATTTTCAATCGGGTAATCGATATCGTCCACATGTATGTTGATTCTGCCTACCTGCATACCGATCATGTCAACGATAGCCCGGGATACAGAGGACTGAATAGTCTTCCCAACTTCTCGAATATTAACATCAGGTTCAAGGACCACGAACAAGTCTATGTACACCATATCATCTTCTACATCGACATGGATGCCATCTTCATGCCCGCGACCTTTGAATAGGTTTTTCATTCGTCTAGCCGGCAGTTTGCTCAAGCGGCTGACCCCAGGGACGCTTAGTGTTGTTAATCGGGCGATCGTCAAAAGAACATCTATCGCGATGGTCGTTTTACCGGGGGTGATTGGGTTGTTTTCCATGGTGTTTGTTCCTGGTATTCCAGCTACATCATTGCCATACCGCCATCGATAGCCAGCACCTGACCAGTGATATAAGACGCCTGGTCAGATGCCAGGAATGCCACCCCATAAGCAACCTCTTCTGGGTCGCCTTTCCGACCGAGCGGGATGAGTGAGAGAATCGCAGTCCTGGCCTCCTCAGTCACATTTGCCCAGATGTCGGTATCGATATAACCCGCCGCAATGGCATTTACCGTGATGTTTCGAGATGCCACCTCACGAGCCAGGGCTTTCGTAAATCCAATCTGGCCAGCCTTAGAAGCGGCATAATTCGTCTGTCCCGGATTTCCCATTTGTCCCGCAACCGACGCGATGTTGATGATCCTGCCGTACCTTTTCCGGATCATGTGCCTGACAGCGATTTTTGAACAATTAAAAGTACTCTTCAGATTAACTGAAAGCACCGTATCCCAATCGTTCTCACTCATCATCATAATCAGGTTGTCCCTGGTGATGCCCGCATTATTGACCAGGATATCCAGTCCGTTAAAAGTATCGAGGGTGGTCTTGATCAGTTCTTGTGCTTCGGAATAAATGGACACATCTGCCCGCGCCTGTATCGCCTTCCCACCGTTTACTCGGATATGTGCAACCACTTCTTCTGCTGACCGTGCGGACTGATGATAGTTGACAACGACAGCAGCGCCGCGGCTGGCAAGCTCGACTGCGATGGCCCGGCCGAGGCCTCGTGAAGCCCCAGTAACCAGAGCTACCCTGCCTTCAAGCGAGAGACTCGCGGGATGTGTCATGGTGAACTCCATCGATGTGTTTGATTAGAGGTTATCTCAAAAATGGGTCACCATCCTATATTATTAGGAGAGCTTCTAATAGATTATACCGTATTCGTATTGGCAGAATTTTGTCCGATCCTCAGCGATCCCAGGCATTTCAACCGGAAGGAAAGGGACTAGACTACAGGGATTTTCAGGATGTCCTCCGGGTTGCCCACTGGAATCCCGATGGCATCTTTGGAGATCCGCCTGAGCAGACCCGACAGTACATTTCCATTTCCGATTTCGAGAAATATCGAGACGCCGGAAGCAATTATGAATTGAACGGACTCGGTCCATCTCACCCGTGAATTGAGCTGCGCCTGAAGATCAGAACGGATTTCAGCCACTGTATTTAATGGGCGGGCTGATACATTCCCGATCATCGGGATATGGGGCTCAGTCAGCGGCGCATGCTCGACAGCCTGGCTGAAGAGGTCTTGTGCCTCTTCCATCAGAGGTGAATGAGCAGCAATGCTGACTGCGAGGGGGATCACGCGCTTCGCCCCCGCCTGGTTTGCGAGATCCATGGCGCGTTGGATTGCCCTTGAAGCGCCGGAGATCACGACCTGTCCAGGGCAATTATCGTTCGCGATCTGGACAGGCTCGTCCGTTGCACTGCTCAATGAGCAGATTCGATCGACCTCGCTGATCTCCATCCCTAAAATGGCTGCCATCCCGCCCGGATTTCGCTCACCCGCCTGCTTCATCAGCACTCCGCGAGTCCGAACCAGCTCCAAACAATCCTTGAATCCCAGGCACTTAGCTGCGACCAGCGCGCTCAGCTCCCCCATCGAATGACCGGCAACGTACGCTGGTTTCAAACTGGGAAACACATTCTCAATGACCCGCAAAACAGCTACTGAGTGAACGAACAAAGCTGGCTGCGTATTTACGGTGTCGTTCAGTTCATCGACCGGTCCTTCCCAGGCCAGCCTTGAAAGATTCACCCCGAGAAGGTCATCGGCTTCTTTGAAAGTATCGTAGGCTTGTGGATATTCTTCCGCTAACCGGCGTCCCATACCGACGGACTGAGAACCCTGACCGGGAAATGTGTATGTGATTTTCGGATTGTCCGAGAGCATGCCAGCCAACACCAGAAATTAAAAAGCCGTCTCAAAGACGGCCTGGACTGGGTTATTTCTCTTTGTTTATTTCGATGACTTCACGCCCCTGGTAGTGTCCGCAGTTTGGACAAACCCGGTGTGGGAGGCGCATTTCACCGCAGTTCGAGCACTGGACCAGGTTCCGGGCGTGCAGGGCATCGTGCGCTCGACGACGGTCTCTGCGGCCGGATGAATGTTTCTTCTTGGGAAGCGGTGGCATAATCCTTTTCTCCTGAGTGGGGAATGCTCCAAAATAATGCCTGCCCTTTGGGCAGGCAGAGTGGATTATAAAATCGCCGAGGGAGGATGTCAAGCCTGGGATCTTTCTCCGACAGATGCGCGCAAGTATGCATCGATGAATGGGTCGATATCTCCGTCCAGGACAGCCTGGGTGTTCCCAGTTTCGTAACCCGTGCGGTGATCCTTGACCAGCTGGTACGGATGGAGTACGTAAGACCTGATCTGGCTGCCCCACTCTGCCTTCTGATACTCGCCGCGCAAAGCAGCCAGTTTCTCCTCCTGCTCTTGTTGTTTGAGTTCAAGCAGCCGGCTGCGGAGAACCCGCATAGCATTTTCCCGATTTTGGGTTTGCGACCGTTCATTCTGGCAGGTAACGACGATTCCCGTTGGAAGGTGGGTAAGCCGGATAGCCGTGGCATTCTTCTGTACATTTTGCCCGCCGGCGCTCGAAGACCGGTATACATCGACTCGCAAATCGTCCGAGTCAATACGAATCTCCGAATTATCTTCCACCTGCGGAAGGACTTCTACCAATACAAAAGATGTGTGCCGGCGGTGAGCAGAATCGAACGGTGACAGTCTGACCAGTCTATGTACGCCTTTCTCCGCCCGGAGATATCCATACGCGTATTTGCCTTCGACTGATATCGTAGTGGATTTAATCCCAGCCTCTTCACCTTCGGTGAGATCGAGGATTTCTGTTTTATAGCCTCTTTTTTCAGCCCACCTGAGGTACATCCGCTGCAGCAGAGCAGCCCAATCCTGCGAGTCTGTCCCGCCTGCGCCCGCGTGGATCGCAAGAAGGGCGTCTCCTCTGTCATATTTTCCGGAAAACATGGCCTCGAATTCCCGCCTGGCGATCGCCGCCTCTATATTCAGGATTTCCGATTCCAGCGCTTCCCGAAGGTCTTCGTCCATCAGTCCGGCAAGTTCCAGCGCGTCGTCAATCTGTTGAGATAAGGATTGCCACTCATCCAGCTCATCCTTCAGCGATGCCAGCATTTTCATCATGCGTTGAGCGGTCTCTGGATCATTCCAGAGATCTTGTTTTTCAGTTTTTGTTTTGAGTTCTACTAACTGGGATTGCTTGGAGGCAACGTCAAAGACGCTCCAGGAGGTTATGGAGTCTTTCTTGAGCGATCAGTAAACGGTCAATCAGGTCCTGCATGGTGAAACTACTCCCTTTCAGACATTATCCCTTCAATAAACAAATCTGGATCAAATGGTTGTAAATCATCCTGACCTTCACCCAAACCGGCAAAGAGGATTGGCAGGTCAAGATCCTTCTGAATTGCAAAGGCCATTCCACCTCGCGCGGAGGAGTCCAATTTTGCCAGGATCACGCCGGTCACCTGGACAGCATCTTTGAAAGCACGCGCCTGTTGTAGGGCATTCTGCCCGGTTGTGGCATCCATCACCAGCCATACTGCGTGAGGTGCGCCCGGCAAAGCTTTCCCGACAACCCGGTGGATTTTCTTGAGTTCTTCCATCAAATTATAACGTGTATGCAACCTCCCTGCTGTGTCGATGATCGCAAGATCGAATTCCCTTGCAGCGGCAGCATTAACGGTATCATATGCAACAGCTCCGGGATCGCCGTTCGGTTGTCCAACGATCACAGGGACTCCCAGCCGTTCAGCCCAGACCTGGAGTTGATCGACAGCGCCGGCGCGAAACGTATCTGCTGCTCCTAAGATGACGTGCATCTGCTGATCGGAGAACCGTTTCGCGAGCTTGGCGATCGTCGTCGTCTTTCCCGAACCATTTACACCAACAACAAGAATCACAGCGGGCTTCACGTCGAAGGTGATTTCAGGCGGGGTCCTTAACCTCTTGCGGAGCTCTTCACGGAGGACCGCTTTCAGCTGGTAGTTCTTAGTCAGCCCTTCCCTGCGTTCCCTCTCCCACAGCACTTCCAGTATCGCTTCGCTGGTGTCCACGCCCAGATCAGATCGGATCAATAAAGCTTCTACTTGCTCGAAAGTCTCATCGGTGATCTCCGAAGCGCCGAGCAGGGTAACGATCTGGCCAAAAGTCGCTATGCTGGTCCTGGCCAATCCCTGCTTCCATTTGCTCAAAATACCGTTCACGGGGCGGAATTATAACATGTGGAAGATTTCCGAGCCTTTCAATTGAGGAGGGCGAAGTGTCCAAACGGAAGGGAGGTTTTGAGTTTTATGATGCTATAATTTCCCCCATGGAGACCAAACTAACCCACATCGATAGCGGCGGAAATTTCAGAATGGTTGATGTCGGCGGAAAACCAGATACTGAGCGCTTGGCGGTTGCCAGGGGGGAAATAAGGCTGAAACCAGAGACTATCGCTCAAATCAGAGCCGGTACATTAAAGAAAGGGGACGCTCTGGCAGTCGCTCGGATAGCCGGTGTGATGGCTGCAAAAAAGACCGCTGAGATCATCCCTCTCTGCCACCCACTTCAGCTCACCCATGTCGATGTCGATCTCGAGATTGACGAGAAGCTGCCTGGGATCCGGATAACGGCCAGTGTGAAGACCATTGGAAAAACAGGCGTCGAGATGGAAGCGTTGACAGCGGTGTCCGTAGCTGCGTTAACGATTTACGACATGATCAAGGCAGTGGAAAAGACTGCTCTAATCCAGAATATCCGGCTGGTCGAAAAACGTGGTGGACGCAGTGGGGTTGTCCTGAATGAGCAGCTCTGAATTGACGGCATGTGTCATGGGTAAACTAAAATGCCCATAATTCGCATCATGTTTTTTGCCAGCCTCCGGGATCGGGCAGGGACGAAGATGACCACCCTGGAGATACCAGATGGATCGAGCATACGTCATTTGAAGACACGATTGGGCGTCGAGTTCCCTGGTCTGGCTGAGGCTTTGGGGACCGCGCTCTTTTCGATCAATCGCGAGTATGCTTTTGATGATGACTTGATCCCCGGTGATGCCGAAGTCGCGGTATTCCCCCCTGTGAGCGGTGGATCCGAGATGGAGCTATCAGCGATCAAACCGACGGTAGTTTCTGTAACCGAGCACCGGCTCGACCTGAACGATCTGGTTGAAAAGATCACCCTACCTGGCACAGGAGCTGTCTGCGTCTTCACGGGTGTCGTGCGAGCGGTGACGACCCGCGGCAAAGCTGGCGAGACGGAATATCTGGATTACGAAGCATACATCCCAATGGCAGAGGAAAAGATCCGGCAGGTTATCGAGGAAATTCGCGGAAAATGGCCGCAGGTAGAAGGCATTGCTGTTGTCCAGCGGATAGGTCGGCTTTACCCTGGGACACCAACGGTTGTGATTGCGTGTAGTGCTCCTCATCGGGATACAGGTGTGTTCGAAGCTGCCCGGTACGGGATCGATCGTCTGAAGGAGATCGTCCCAATCTGGAAGCGGGAAACCGGGCCTGGTGGAGAATTCTGGGTGGAAGGGGATTATTTTCCCAATAAGGGAGATTGACCGCGAAAACCCGTGTTGCGTGTAGCATGTACGAGCTGTGATCAGCCCTACCCGGAATCGGGGCTTCCTTACCGATGCCAGAGATGCGGGGGATTGTTTGATTATCGGGAAGATCTCATTTACTCGCCGGCTGAATTGGAGCCCCATCTGCCGGGGATCTGGCGTTTCAGGCATACTTTTGGGTTCGATTCGAGTGTCGATCCGGTCAGTTTAGGAGAGGGAGGCACCCCGCTCGTAAAAGACCAAGTCGATCATCGATCGGTATTTTATAAATTGGAATTTCTCAACCCAACCGGTTCATTTAAGGACCGGGGCTGTTCACCGACTATAAGCTTTCTGGCATCCAGAGGCGTCAAAGAAGCTGTAGAGGACTCGTCGGGTAACGCCGGTGCTTCATTCGCAGCATATACTGCCCGCAGCGGGATACATGGAAGAGTTTTCGTTCCAGATTCGGCTTCTGGACCCAAACGCAGACAGATCGAGTCTTACGGGGTTGATGTCATCCGTGTGCTTGGACCACGTTCGAACGCCGCTGAAGCGGTATTAAACGCAGCCCGGTCAGGGGTGGTCTATGCCAGCCACGCTTACCTCCCATTTGGAATACCGGGTTATGCTACGGTTGCGTATGAAATTTTTGAACAACTCGATGCAACTCCTGGAACCGTAGTGTGTCCCGTGGGTCAAGGAGGGCTGGTTTTAGGACTATACAGGGGTTTCAAATCGCTGAGGAATGCAAATTTAGTTACAGAAATCCCGGAAATCATCGGTGTACAGGCCCGGGCTTGCGCCCCGTTATGGGCACTGGCTGAATACGGACGAATCGGCCTCGATTGGACCTCTGAAGGGGAAACCATTGCAGAGGGAATCCGTATTGTCCATCCATTGAGAGGAGATGTGGTGCTGGCAGCAATCGAACAGAGCAATGGAAAAATCGTGGCAGTGGATGAAGAAGAAATCTTGCCGGCACGCGACGAACTCGCGCACCGGGGGTTTTATGTAGAGCCGACTTCGGCAGTTGTATGGGCTGCACTGAAAAGACTTCGCAGAGTAATTTCAGAGCCGATCGTCCTGGTCCTGACAGGGTCCGGACTAAAATATCTGAGTTGACATTCGTCTATTTACGAGGTGGCGATCGATGAACGATAAAGTTGTAATTACCGGGATGGGGACTGTCAACCCGCTCGGTCTCAATGTCCAGGAAACCTGGGAAAATGCCTTGCGGGGGGTTTCAGGAATAGGACCGATCACTCAATTCGAAACCTCAAATTTTCAGGTGAAATTTGCTTGTGAAGTCAAGAATTTCGATCCCGAAAAATATCTACCCCCAAAGGAAATTCGCCGACGGGATCGATTCGAACAGCTCGCCTCTGCCGCTGCCCGAGAGGCGATCACCCAGGCGGGGTTGATGTTAGGAGAGTATGAATCAGGCCGGGTGGCTGTGATCGTTTCTTCCGCAATAGGGGGATTGAGATCTTTCGAAGATAATATCGCGATCGCGCAAGAATCAGGCCCCCGGCGTCTGAGCCCTTTTATCATTCCCATGTTCATGGTAAATGGCGCCGCGGGCCTTATTGCAATCGACGAGGGATACCAGGGACCCTGCTTTTCGATCACATCTGCTTGTGCTTCGGGGGCAGATGGGATCGGTATGGCCTGGGTGATGATTCAGGCCGGGATGGTCGATGTTGCAGTGGTTGGTGGCAGTGATGCCACCATCACCCCTTTTGGGGTGGCAGCGTTCGATCGAATCGGCGCTCTCTCCAAACGTGGACTCGATCAGCTCAATACCCCACAGCCCTTCGATCTGAATCGAGATGGCCTGGTTATGGGAGAAGGCGCAGGCATCCTCGTCCTTGAAAAGGAAAACCGGGCAAGAAAACGGGGAGCTGAGATTTTGGCCGAGCTGGCGGGATACGCTGCAACTGCCGATGCATTCCACATTACTGCTCCCGCTGAAGATGGTTCAGGTGGTTCACGTGCAATGCGCCAGGCAATTGAGAATTCAGGTTTGAATCTCGCTGATATCGGATACATCAATGCCCATGGGACAGCGACACCGCTGAACGATATTTCTGAGACTCGCGCGATAAAAGACGCCTTTGGAGAGCTGGCGTACGACATTCCGATTTCTTCGACGAAATCGATGACAGGGCACATGATGGGAGCAACCGGCGCCCTGGAAGCAATTTTTTGCATCCAGGCTGTCCGGGAGAAAATCATCCCTCCGACGATCAACTACGAAACACCTGACCCAGAGTGCGATCTGGATTACGTCCCGAATGTCGCCCGGGAAAGGAATGTGAAAGCTGCGCTCAGCAATGCATTTGGATTCGGTGGACATAATGCAGTTTTAGTGATAAAAGAGTACAATTAATCATCATATACTTTATAAAGGGAACTAATGGATCGCAAGCTACCCGACTGCTGTGGGGTGGCTGGCGTTCCCTGAGTTCCGGGGAGTATCTATTCAGATGGCTTTAGCTCAGGGTAATCTGACTCAAGAATCGCCGCATGAGTTTTCCAAACGGGTGGGTGTAAAGTTCAACGACCCACTCTTGCTCATCAGAGCGCTCACTCATCGCTCTTATCTGAATGAGAATCCGGAAGCGATCGAGGACAACGAGCGGCTCGAATTCTTAGGGGATGCGGTCCTGGATTTCCTCGTTGGCGCCTGGTTGTACAACCGGTTTCCTGAGATGTCAGAAGGCAATCTCACACGGCTGAGATCTGCTTTGGTGCGGACCGAAAATCTGGCCCAATTCGCAGCGCAGATCAATCTTGGGCCGGCAATCCTACTTGGCCATGGCGAGAGCGAAGGAGGGGGGAGGACTCGTCCTGCTCTGCTTTGCGGCACTTTCGAAGCTCTTATTGGCGCCATGTATCTGGATCAGGGAATTGAGACCGTCCAGGTATTCATCTCACCGATGTTAGAGTCCGCAGCCACCCAGATCCTGCGTGCGAATAAAGACAAAGATCCCAAAAGTCTGCTCCAGGAATGGGCTCAATCCCAGGGGATGGGGACGCCTGTTTATAAGACTGTCAATGCTCTTGGCCCCGACCATGCAAAGATCTTCGAAGTCGAGGTATACATCAATAATCAAATAGTTGGCAGGGGAAGTGGAAACAGCAAGCAATCTGCCGCAAAAGCAGCTGCGGAACACGCTTTAAACGAGTTGAATATCCGGATCTGACTCAAACGATAATCCTGAATGATTCCTCGTCTAAAATCCCTCGAACTTCATGGATACAAAACCTTCGCGACCC
>CAYQDF010000012.1:23698-46865 GCA_964416175.1 uncultured Anaerolineaceae bacterium | reverse complement strand
TTCGGAATAACCGCAACTTCGACCGCGTGGCGGGCATCCCCTCAGCACCCGCGGGGTACTTCTGAGCGGTACAGGGCCAAAGTCCCGCGCTTGCGCGGGAGTAGTCGCAGAAACCCGCCACTCCGCTCAGCGCGCTGGTTTGTTATATCCCGTACTCACGGTAAAATAAGTTCTGCGAGAGAAGAATCTGCATAGACCCAGCGACCGCCAACCATCGTCGCCACGGGGCGAACCTGGCAAATATCATCCATCGCGCAGGTGAACAGGTCTCTATCCAGGACCAGCAGGTCCGCCAGGAAATGCGGCGCCAGGATTCCCAGCCGGTCTTCCATCCCCGCGGCGTACGCCGGCCCGCGGGTAAAACCGTAAAGCGCTTCTGGAAGGTGAAGGCGCTGATCGGGGTACCAGCCTTCTGCGCCCGGAGAGCCGTCTATCCGGCGGCGGGTGACCGCTGCATGAATTCCCCAGAACGGGTTGGGAGATTCCACCGGTGCATCAGAACCGAAGGCGACGCGAACACTGGCGTCGAGGATCGATCGCCAGGCATAGGAGTGCCTGGCGCGCGTTCCCCAAAATCGGTCAGCCATTGGGTAATCGGATGTGGCATGGATTGGCTGCATCGAGGCGATCACATCCAGGGAGGCCAGGCGCGGCAGGTCATCGGGGTGGATGATCTGGACGTGCTCAATTCGATGCCGCAGGCGCGCAGACCGCTGCGTAGGGTCATCCCCTGAACGGAGAAGCGCCGCTTCGAAATTGCGGATCTGCTCGAAGGCGTTCAGTACCTCGTGGTTGGCGCGATCGCCGATCGCGTGGACAGCGAGGCTCAACCCGTTCGCGACTGCCTGGCGACCTCTCTCGAATAATTCCTCCCCGTCAAGCAGCAGGATCCCCCGGTTCCCTGGTTCTCCTTCGTAAGGTTGGAACATGGCTGCGGTATGCGGTCCCAGTGCTCCATCGGCGAAAGCCTTTACGGACCCGATCCGCAGGTAATCATCCCCAAAACCGGTGCGAAGCCCCAGTTCAACTGCCTGGGGGAGGTTTTCGAGGGGGATGCTCTTGACCACGCGAAATTTCAATTCACCCGCTGCGCGGAGGATCTGCAGCGCAGAGAAGCAGTCTCGCCGGTCGAAATCGTGCGCCCCCGTCAGTCCCATGCCCCAAAGTCCGGGGAGAGCGTCGCGAATGGCGGTTGAAATATCTTCAACATTTGGGGTTGGGATCCTCTCCGAGATCAGCTCCATCGCCGATTCGAACAATATTCCTGTGGGGTCGCCAGCTGCGTTGCGCTGGAGGCAGCCGCCAGGCGGATCATCTGTCTCGGGGGAGATTCCTGCCAGACGCAAGGCGGCTGAATTGACCCAGGCTGCGTGCAGCGACCTGGCAGTCAGGTAAACCGGGTTGTGGGGGGTCAGCGGATCCAGGTGGGCTGCGCTCCCGAACCCCTCCGGCCAGTCGTTTTGATTCCACCCATGACCCAGGATCCACTCGCCGGCGCGAGCCTTTCGGGCGCGCTCCGCAACCCGATCCAGGCATTCCGCCCGCGTCTTGGTCTCGCAATTCACCGTCTGAAGAGACAGTGCGTACTGCTGGAGATGGAGATGCGCGTCGACAAGGCCAGGGATGATGGTCCGTCTTTCCAGGTTTACTATCTGCGCGCAGTCTTCCCAGCGGGAAAGCAGGGAGGCGTCATCGCCGATCGCAACGATGCGTTCGCCATCAATGGCGATGGCAGAGGCGTCCGGTCGGGCTGGATCCAGGGTGTGGATTCTGGCATTCGTGATGAGCAGCATGGGCGGTTCTACACAGAGTGCGTGGGAAAGATGGGACGGGCGGTGCTGCGCACGGCAGGTTCAGCCAGCTTCACCCAGGATCATATTTACAAGCGAATTCAGCTCTTCTTCGGAATAGTAATGGATGATCAGCGTACCGCCTTTTCGGCGGTGGTTCAACCTTACCCGCGTTCCCAGGCGCTGGCGCAGCCGGTCTTCAAGGTCCTGCAGTTCCGGGCTCCGGGCTGGATGGGGAGGGGTGAGGGGGCGCTCACCGGTGATCTTGCGGACGAGCTCCTCCGTCTGGCGGACGTTCAACTCTCGCTTCAGCACGGTTGAGAGGACAGCGCTCTGGGATTCAGGAGTCGGGAGGGCAAGCAACGCCCGGGCGTGACCTTCGCTGATCCGACTATCTGCCAGGGCGCGCTTCACATCGTCGGGGAGTTTAAGCAGGCGCAGGGTGTTGGTCACTGCGACGCGGCTCTTTCCGACCCGGGAAGCGATTGCGTCGTGGGAGAGGCCGAATTCTTCAGCCAGCTGCCGGTAAGCTTCGGCAGTTTCGAGGGGGCTCAGGTCAGCCCGCTGCACGTTCTCGACCAGGGCCAGTTCAACCAGCTGCTGCTCGGTGGCCTCCCGGATGATGGCCGGGACTGCCAGCAGACCAGCCTCACGGGCTGCCACCAGCCGCCGTTCCCCAGCGATGAGCGTGAACTGCCCGGTTTCGGAGGCGCGCGTAACGATCAAAGGCTGAATCACGCCGTGTTCCAGGATTGATGCCGCGAGCTCCGAGATCTCCAGCGGATCTATGAGGACGCGGGGCTGCCGAGGGTTCGGGAGGATGTCTTCGATCGGAATGTGGGTTATTCCGCTCTCAGGCAGGCCGCTCTCCCCGGCAGGCAGCAGCGCATCTAATCCTTTGCCAAGGCCATATTTCTTCGGCATAGTCTAATTTTGGAAGGCGGGAATCATCACGCCATCCCCTTCAAGCACTTCCCGCGCCAGGGCCGCGTATGCCAACGCACCGCCGGAATTCGGAGCGTAAACGGATATCGGCTGGCCATAGGAAGGCGCTTCAGCCAATCGGACGGTGCGCGGAATGATGGTTGCGAAAACCAGGTCAGAGAAATGCCGGCGGACTTCGTTCACCACATCGTTCGAAAGGTTGGTGCGAGCGTCGAACATGGTCAGGACGACGCCGCGAACCTTCAAATCCGGGTAGATTGCGTTACGCACCCGATCGAGAGTCTGGTTGAGCTGGCTGAGCCCTTCCAGAGGGAGATATTCGCACTGCACCGGGATGATCACCCCATCACGCCCGGCGACGATCCCGTTCAATGTGAGCAATCCGAGGGAGGGCGGGCAGTCGACTAAAATGTAGTCATACCGGTCTACGAGGGGAGCGATAGCTTTTTTCAGGAAGGTCTCTCGGCTGAGTTCGCTGACCAGCTCGATTTCGGCCCCCGACAGGGCCGGCGTGGCAGGCAGGAGGGATAGTTTTAGTCGGGGATTGTGAAGGATGAAG
Source organism: uncultured Anaerolineaceae bacterium (assembly GCA_964416175.1). GTDB lineage: Bacteria > Chloroflexota > Anaerolineae > Anaerolineales > UBA4823 > CAYQDF01. The sequence goes on along the minus strand of CAYQDF010000012.1, from coordinate 43,571 downwards.
CTGGATGCTGGAGCAGCGGATATCAGGGCTTCATAAGTTCCACCCCGGACAGTTTTTTTGTCGACGCCCACGCAGGATGTGGCATTCGCCTGGGGATCCAAATCCACCAGTAATACGCGCTGACCATAATAGGCCAGATAGGCACCCAAATTTATCGCTGTCGTGGTTTTGCCAACACCTCCTTTTTGGTTCACCAGGGTGTAAGTCCGACCCATGTTATAGAACCTCGGCCAGACAGGCCTTGATCTCTTCTGCCGTAGGGATCGAATCGAGACCAATCCGTGTAACCGAGGGTGCGGAGAGCTGCGTTGCAAAGCGCGCCGCCTCCCACGGGTCACGCGTCATGTAGAGGCGAAAAAAGAATGCAGCCGCGAAGATATCTCCCGCGCCTGTGCCATCGATCTCCTGATATTCACTGGCCCGGAAGCGGCGGACATCCCCATTCCAAAAGAGACGTGCGCCTCCAGCGCCTTCGGTGACAGCGAGCACCTTGCACGAAGTCGCCATTTCTTCGATGCGGGCCTCATCGTTGTCCACGTCCTCGGCGCTGATTACGGCTGCCCCGGCCTGCCTGAGCACGAAATCCGATTCAGGCCATTCAGTGGATGTCACCCGGCCTTCACTGTCCCACTCTCTCAGCCATCCTTGCGGCGTGAGCCCGATCAGCGAATTGGGGAAATGCCGCACCAGGGTTGGTTCAACTTCCTGGGCTACCGGGCCCAGGTGGAGAATGGGGGCGTTCAGCCAGGGATCGGGGATCAGGTTCAGGTCCAGACTCGGCGCCACGGAGCGAACAAACTGGATGCGCCCCTCTGGGGTGGCGATATTTTCGAAGGTGGTGCTTTTTTCCGTTGGCAGGTTGATGATGGGGATGGAAGCCAGAGGTCCCAAAGGCAGTTCCGTCCCCCAGGATGTGACGATGCCGACTCGCAGTCCCAGGGCAAGAGCAGTGAGGGAGGCATAGGCGGCGGTACCGCCCAGGCGTGGTCCCCCGGGAACCAGGTCGAGCGTGAGGTGTCCAATGACTAAATAATCCACCCGTTGAAGGGAAGTTGACCGATACATGTTTTAAATTATACCTGAAGACGGCCTGCGCCAGGACCGGTGGATCCGTTCACGACCTGGTTGGCTATCGCCAATCTGGATCGTTTCAATGCCGATCGGTACACCCAAGAACGATCAGCACGCGCCTCATGTGCTCTTTGCGGTATTCAGGGTGAATTATACGGGGATGATGGTTACTTTCCGCCGGGGTTCTTCGCCAATGCTCTCGGTTGTTACTCTTGGATTGTTCCGCAGCTCGATGTGAATGATCCGCCGTTCGTTGGCGGGCATTGGTTCCAGCACCTGACGACGTCCGGTAGCAATCGCCTGATCTGCCATGCGGCGCGCCAGCTGGCGGAGCTGATTTTCGCGCCGGGAACGGTACCCCTCGACATCGACGATCAACGGGATTGTGCGCCCGATCTCCTTGCTGATGATCAGGCTGGCGATGTATTGCAGAGCATTCAACGTTTCAGCGTGGCGTCCGATCAGGTAACTCAGGTCATCCCCATTCACGTTCACCAGGACGGGGATCCGGCTCCTGGCGTCTTCTGCCATGCCATAGGCTGCCGTGACCGTTGCACGCACCCGCATTCGTTCCAGCAGCTCTTTCACGACGTCGCGTGCAATCTCCAAAACGTAATCCTCGCCGAGAGGCGGGATCAGCGCGCCCGGTTCCGAGGCAAATTCCTCTTCTTCGATTTCGGTCTGAAAATCAGTATCGGCCTGGACTTCCTCCACCGCCAAGGAGGGCGAGGCTGCGGCTGATATCACTCTCAGGCGGACGCGCGCCTGGCGGTTCCCAAGGCCAAATAACCCTTTGCTCCCCTCGTCCAGAATCTCGACCTCCACCTCAGCTCGCGATACTCCCAGATCTTTTATTCCATTCTCGATCGCTTCTTCGACGGTTGGGGCGATGATCTCGATTTGTGTATGTGTATCTTTCATGAGTGCCTCTTCGATGAGGTTTTTCTCTTGCCGGATGGATTCTTCGCCCCGGCTGGTTTGTTTACGGCCGGGGTGCTCCGCTTTGGAGTGTCCGGTGAATTCGTTGCCATGCCAGGACCCGCCTGGATCCGGGCCGGAAGCAGATTTCGCCAGTTCAGCTTACCCATCAGCGCGTACTGGAGGATTCCAACTGCATTGCTGGTAATGAAATACAAAGCCAGGCCGGATGGAAAGCTGTAAGCGAGGTAGCCCATGAACAGCGGCATATAGAGGTTCATTGCCCGCGTCATTTGGGCGCCCTGGTCGCCGGGAGATCCACCGGGTGTCATCAATTTCGATTGCAGGAATGTGGTGATGACGACCAGGATGGCGAGGATCGGGATTCCGAAACCGGCGATGGCAATGCCGTAGTCTTTCTCCGGCTGGCTCAAATCCATCCACAGGAAGTAGTTGTTGAGAGGGATCAAAGCGGCCGCATTGAAGAAGGGATAAACGTGGCGCGACAACTCCAGCAGTTGGATCGGCGTGACGGCCAGGGCGCGGATGATCGCCTGGTACAGGCCGATGATGATGGGAAACTGGATCAAAGTGGGAAGGCAGGATCCGAACGGGCTGACTCTCATCTCCCTGTAGAGTTTCATCTGCTCCTGGGCTAATTTCTCCCGATCGTTCTTGTACTTGTTTTGCATTTCCTGCCATTCTTCTGATTTCTGCAGGTTCTGCATGGCCTGGGAGCTCTTCATTTGTTGGGCTGTCAGCGGGTAAGTGATCAGCCTGATCAGGACGGTAAATGCGATGATCGCCAGGCCAAAGTTCTGCGCCAGCACACTATAAATCCAGAGCAGGGTGTTAATCAGGGGGTCGATTATTAATGTATTCCACATGAGATTATCTTCTTATCTACTTTATACTCTTACGATTCCGTCCGATCCCTGGATGTCACTCGGATGGGGTGAACCCCCACAGCTTGGCGCCCTCCCGGGAGTAAGCTGCGAGAAATTCATCACCTTGGATCGGAGCAACCAGGATCCTGTCATTGTTCAGCCGGGGAGTGGTATACAGTTGCCCGCCGACGGATTTCTGCCAGACGATATTCCCTTCCAGATCGAGATAGTTCAGGTTACCGTTCTGCGTGACGACATAGATGCCCTCATCGACGACGAGGGGAGAACCGACTATCTGGCCATCGAGTTGTTCAGGTTCCAGCCGCCAGAGCTCGTTGCCGTCTTCTGCGTTGAGGGCATAGAAATACCCTTTCAGGTCGCCGAAATACAGGCGCCCGTCGGTCAGCGCAGGTCCAGACCAGATCCACCCCTCGGTCGGCACGCGCCACTCGACAGTCCCCGTCTGTGCGTCCATCGCCACGATTTCGCTGCCGAATGTGCCGACATAGAGGACGCCTTCTTCGCTCAAGGCCGGTTCCCCAACGATGGCCCCGCCGAGCTTCTCGGACTGCCAGATCTGCTTCCCGTCGGCCGGATCGATCGCGTAGACTGTGTGATCCATCGTCGGTAAATACAGACAAGCGCAGTCTTTCCCTGTGGCCGGGCGGGCCCACGCTTCATCCTGCAAGGTGAACGTCCAGAGCTGCTGTCCAGTAAGGGAAAGCGCGTACAACCTCTCATCTGCCGCTGGCGCGAAGATACCCATCTCGGCGACTAAGGGCGAGGCAATGTAGCGATTCTGGGCTCCGTCGAACTGCCAGTTCACATGCCCATCCTCCGGGTCCAGGCTGTACAGGATCCGGTTGTAGCCGCCAACGATCAGCTGCCCGTCTGGACTCAAAACGGGGTCCGCATAGAATGCGATCTGAGTGTCGCGTTCGGCAGGGAAACGCCAGCGCTCGGTGCCATTGTCAAGACGGACTGCGTAAACATGGTTGTTGAACGCGAGATAAGCGGTGTCTTCATCGACAGCCAGGCCGGGCCAGCTGGAGGCTGCCGTCGCCCCACCGGCGCAGGCGCTGATCAGCAATGAAAGCAGGATAATGGAGAAAAAAGTCAGGGTTTTGAACTTAATCATTCAGAGGTTTATAAATCCTTTGCAGTGAATGCGCTTCATCGGACGGGATCGAAGCCGCCGGGATTGAAGGGATTGCAGCGTAGCACGCGCCAGGCCGCCATCAGACTGCCCTTGAAAGCGCCGTATTTGTAGACCGCCTGATACCCATAATGCGAGCAGGAAGGATAGAAGCGGCAGGTGTTGGCGGGCAGCGCCCGCGAGAAGGTCAGCTGGTAGAGCCTGATCAATGATAATATGATGAGGCGTGGGAGGTTGCCCAGGTTCAAGGGGAGGTCCCTGAGCCCGGGTTCGTTTGGAAAGTCGTGGTCGCGGTGTACTTCATTCATCATGATTCATCTTGATACTGGTTGAGGAGCCGCGCCCTGGACAACAAGCCCTGAACAGCCTGGGAGGCTTCCTCGAATCGAGAATGGGATAAAGGCCGGCGAGCGAAAAGCAGGATATCCCACCCTGGTGCAATGGAAGGAATCAATGGGCGCAAGCTCTCCCTCAATAATCGTTTTGCCCGATTTCTCGTGACAGCATTACCGAGAGAACGTCCTGCAGAGACGGCGAACCTGGAGGTCTTGAGGTCATTTGGCAGAGCGATCAGCACAACAAGCGGGTGAGCATAGGACTTCCCAAGCCGCCGCACCCGCTTGAAATCGGTGGATCTTCTCAGGCGAAACCTGCGCTTCACCAAATCGCCTTCGGGCAGGCCTCAAGTTCAACTCTTCCAATTGGTGCGCTTGACGTGATTATTCCTTTTGACTGTTAACCGGTAGCGCCCTTTGAGTCGCCGGTTCTTCAGGACTCTGCGCCCGTCTGCGGAGGCCATGCGCGCCCGAAATCCATGCACGCGCAATCGCCGGCGCACCTTGGGTTGGTAGGTTCGTTTTGGCATAAGTCTTCCCTGACGTTGTTATCCATCCCACCTTCCAGGGCGTTTAAGATGGGGTTCTGAAACGCCCGGGAAGATGGGTGGTACTTTAGCAAGTAGGAGACGATTATAATCGAAGCCCCAATTTTGGTCAAACGACAAACGCTAAGGGAAAATTCATCCAGCAGCAGGGGCGAAGAGTTCCGCGAGCTGCTCTGCCCCACGTCGGTCGGTGATGGCCAATACCTCGTCGCCGGGCTCGAAAGTCGTGATGCCGCGCGGCAGGATGACTTTCCCGTGGCGGATGACCGCCGCGATGACGCATTCTTCAGGCAATGCAAGGTCCTTGATGGCCGTGCCGATCGCCTTCGCGCCGAACGGGATCTTCTCCTCCACGAGAGAATAGTCGCCGCGGCGCAGTTTGAGCAGGGTCATCATGTCGCCGAGAGACATCTCCTCTTCGATCAGGCTGGCGAAGATCTCCGCCTGGTTGAGGGCAACGTCGACATAGAACTTATCGTCGAAAAGCCAGGCATTGCGAGGATTATTGATGCGGGCGATGATGCGCGGCACTTTGTAGATATGGCGGGCGAGGTAGCAGACCGACAGGTTTTCCTCGTCGCTTGGGGTGCAGGCAGCCAGCGCATGGGTCTGCTGGATTCCGGCCTGCTCCAGGGTGGTCTGGTCCGTGAAAAACCCTTCGAAAATCACTTCAGTGGGCAGATCGCGGTGGAGCCGGCTCAGCACTTCCTTGCGTTGCTCCACCACGCGCACGTCGTGTTCCTGGGCCAACAATAAGAGTGCCAGTTGCGTTCCGGTCCGACCGCCCCCGGCGATAATCACCCGCATATCAGGCCTCCTGGACTTGCCTTAATCGCGCCCGCACTTCCTGGATCCCATCCAGGGTAGCGCTGATGTTGATCACATCCCCAACGATGAGGTCAGTTTCCGGGGAAGGGATGAACGCACGCCCGGCGCGGGTCAGCGCCACCGGGGCGCATTCCACGCCGCTCAACAACTCTTTCAACTTGAGCCCATCCCAGGCCGGCAGGACTTCGAACTCGTAAACCTCGACTTCGCCATTCCCGGCCGAAAATACCGTGTGCCCCTGGGAGGTGTAGAGCAGCTCTTCGATGCGCTGCGCCCCCCACGAAGTAGAACTGACGACCTGCAGGTTGAAAGCTTCGTGCAGGGAACGCCACCGGGGATCATAATTGCGGGAGACGATGTTCGTCAGGTGGTAGGCAGTCCTGGCGATGTGGGCAACCACAACGTTCATCGTGTCCGAGTTGGTGACCGCAGCCAGACCGTCCGCGTTCTCGATCCCGGCGCGGCGGAGCACATCCTGGTTCAACGCCTCTCCCTCGACGGTGCGCCCGACGAACGCGGGATGCAGGTTGTTGAATGCCGCAGCGGTCCGATCGACGACCACGACCTGGTGGCCGCGTTGGAAGAGGCGGAATGCCAGCTCGGCGCCAAGCCGTCCGCAGCCAACGACAATGAAGTTCATGACTTTTCCTTCTTCTCTATCTCAACCTGGTAAGGGACGCTCGTGATGACTATTCCTGGCTTGAAAAGGAGGGCAAGCCGTAGCCAGAACGCTGCCTGGGTGTGGAGCAGATTATGATACCACCGCGGAGGGACGAATTCCGGCACGACAATGGTGAGGAATTCCCCCGGTTGACGACGCGCGGCCACGTCTTCGATGTAATCGAGGAGCGGTTCCAATAACAGGCGATAGGGCGAATCGAGGATGACCAGGCGCACGCCGTCACCCCAGACCTCCCATTTCTTGCGGATTTTTTCAGTTTCCTCCGGATCGAGGGATACGTGAACCGCAGTCACGTCATCGGAAAGGGAACGCGCGTAGTTTAGAGCTGCCAGAGAACCGCGGTGCACGCCGCTGAGAGGCATGATCACGCGCATGCGCGAGGTGCGGCGCGGCTCACCGAAACGATCGAGAGAAAGCTGGCCGGCCAGTTTCCGGTAGTGGTTGTGGATGCCCGAAAAGATCACCACCAGGACCGGCATCAGGATGAGGACGACGTACGCTCCATCGCGAAACTTCGTCACGGCGAAGACCATCATCACGATGGCTGTGCAGATTGCGCCGAACCCGTTGATCAACATCTTGACCAGCCAGCGAGACTCGGTCCGCAAGGTGGACCCGCGTTCTTTGACCTCTTCGCCTGGTTTGAGTTGACCGATCTTCCACCAGCGGCGTGCCATGCCTGTTTGTGAGAGGGTGAATGAGAGAAAAACACCGATCGCATACAAAGGGATCAACAGGGTAACGCTGGCTTTAAAAACGATGATCAAGAGGGAAGCAAGCAGGGCAAGGGTGGCAATACCCCGGGAATAGACCAGGCGGCTGCCGCGAAACGCCAGCTGCCGGGGCAGAAACCCATCGGCTGCCAGCATGGCGCTCAAGCGGGGAAAACCTGCAAACGAGGTGTTGGCGGCCATGATCAGGATAACGGTCGTCGCCACGACGGTCGCCAAGTAGAGCAGCCCCCGACTGTTGTGAACGGTGCGCGCAAGTTGAGAGATCACGGTTTCATCTTCCGAGGGGACTGCGCCAACCTGCCCGGTCAGGAAGGTGATCCCCAGGAATAAAATGCCCAGGATGACGGCCATCCAGATCAGGGTGATGCCCGCGTTCCGGCTGCGCGGTTCACGGAAGGCGGTGATGCCGTTCGAGATCGCTTCGACCCCGGTGAGCGCCGCGGTGCCGCTGGAGAAGGCGTGCAGGATGAGAAAAGGAGTGACTGTCTTCAGGGTCTGGACGATTTCCAGGTGCGGTGGATCGATCACAGCCCCCAAGGTGCCGGAAATGTACCGATACAAGCCAGCCGTCACCGTGATGACCATCATGGAAATGAAGAAATACGTAGGAATTGCGAAAATTGCGCCGGATTCGCGGACGCCGCGCAGATTCACGAGCATGATGAAAGCAACCATCGCGATCCCGATCGTTACCCGATAAGGGAGCAATTCCGGAAAAGCGGAGGCGATCTGCGCGACGCCGGAGGAAATAGATACAGCCACCGTAAGGATGTAGTCCGTCAGCAGTGCAGCTCCGGCGATCTGAGCGGGGAGCTCGCCCAGGTTATCGCGGGCGACGATGTAAGCGCCGCCGCCGCCGGGGTAGGCGTGAATGGTCTGCTCGTAAGAAATGGTAACAATCGCGAGCAGGATCACAATTATCACGGAAATGGGGAACGCGTAGACGAAGGCAATCGTCCCGGCCGCGGCCAGGATCACCAGGATCTCCTGGGTCGCGTATGCGGTGGAAGATAGGGCGTCAGACGCGAAGATTGCCAGCCCGATGGCTTTGCCGATCGTCTGGTGCGGCGCATCCGCCGTCGGTAAGGGACGGCCGATCAGCCAGGCGCGTAAGGAGCGGGGCGGTTTGTACTCTGGCGTCCGACGCAAGATCGTCGTGCCGGTTCCCTGTTCAGAGATTGTCATAAGATACCAAATTCAGCCGGGTACGTCCCATCCTGATCAATCGATGCGGGATTGTAGTCCTAAAACCCCGACGGGTCAAGATTCTACACGGGATGCCCCCGGCGGTCAGCCGGGCGGGACAACCCGCCTGCTTCCTAAACTGGTTTCGGCGCTGGATGGCAGATTGTTCAGAGTACTACCCGCTATCCCGGCGGGTCTCCCCCAGGGTCACCTGGACCTCGATCAGGCCTGATCCGCGGAATACGGTCAGAGTGACCTCTTCGCCCGGCTGATAGTTGAAGAGCGCATTGATAAAGTTGTGCTCTTCATCCAGCGAAACGTCGCCGATCTTGGTGATGATGTCCCCTTCCTGGAGGCCTGCCCGCATCGCCGGGCTGTCCGGCATGACGCGGAAGATGTACGCGCCCCAATCCACCGGCAGGCTGTAATTGCGCGCCAGAGCGGGAGTGATGGGTTGCCAGCGTACTCCGAGGTAGGGACGGGAGACATAGCCCTTTTCGATGATCTGCTCAGCCACCGCGCGCGCGGTGTTCACCGGAATGGCGAAGCCCAACCCTTCGGCGATCGTACCGCCGAAACCCGTACCGCGGACGATCAGGGTATTGATTCCCACCACCTCGCCGGCCAGGTTGACCAGCGGTCCGCCGGAGTTCCCCTGGTTGATGGCCGCGTCGGTCTGGATCAAATCTTCCATCAGGAAACCATTGCCCGTGTCGATCACCCGGCCGGTGGCGCTGATCACACCGACAGTCACGGTGTTGACGAAATCCCCCAACGGGGAACCGATGGCGATCACGGTCTCCCCAGGCTTGAGGGTTTCCGAGTTGCCGAGTGTGGCGACGACCGGGAATTCGCCATCTGCTTTGAGGACCGCCAGGTCAGCGAAGATATCCGTGCCGACCAGCTCGGCTGGCAGTTCAGTCCCATCGGCGAGGGTGACGAAAAGGTGCGCGGTATTCTCCACCACGTGGTTGTTCGTGAGGATATAGCCGTCGTCGGAGATGATCACCCCGCTCCCGCTGACCGGCTGCCCGCCCAGCTCCCCAATCACGGTGACGACCGCGGGGCCGACTTTTTCCACGGCGTTCGTGATTGCGGTCTGCATCTCAGCTGAGGATACATTAATTCTTACACTTTCTGTTGACGCAGCGGTGATCACCTCAGCAGGAGGTTCTGTTTCGACGCTGCCCACGCGGTTGAAAACAAAGAGACCGCCGACGACGGCACCGACCAGTGCCGACCCGACGGCCACGATAGCGACCAGGAATAAGTATGCGATCGTCTTCCAGGACATGAAACCTCGATCGAAGTTATCTGCGCCGGCCTCCAATCCCTCCGACCAGACTGACAAAGTAGAACAGCTGCAATATCGCAGTGACAAGGGCTGCGATGTAGGTGAGCGCGGCGGCGTTCAAGACGGTGTTGACGCCGCGCTGCTCATCTTCGCCCACGACGATCCCGGATTCCACGAGCAGCCGCTTTGCCCGGGCAGAGGCGTTCAGTTCCACCGGCAGGGTTGCGAGCGCGAAGAGTGCTCCGGCGGAGAACACGATTACTCCCAGCCAGGCCAGGTTGGCCCACTGCATGACGAGTCCCAGGATGATGAACAGCCAGCCCACCATCGAGCCGATGTTCACAGCCGGGACCAGGGCTGCACGGAGGCGGAGAGGGAAATATCCTTCGTGGTCCTGCAGGGCATGCCCGAGCTCGTGAGCGGCGATGGCGACCGCGGCAACGGACCGGCCTTCGTAGACCCCGCGAGAAAGCCGCAGCACCTTCTGGCGCGGGTCGTAATGGTCGGAAAGGCTGCCAGCAACGCCTTCCACATTCACGTCGTAGAGTCCGCCAGTGCGGATCAGGCGTTGAGCAGCTTCCGCGCCGGTCATCCGGTTCCGATTCCCGACCTGGCTCCACTTGCGGTAAGACGAGGTGACGTACCATTGGGCGCCGAGCATTAAGAGAAATGCCGGGAGCATGAAAAGCCAGTAATCAAAATTGTAAAACAGCATAGGATCCTTCTCTTTCCTGTATGTAGTCCATTTTGGTTATTCGGTGAGTAATTCGATCGCTTTTTCCAGCTGTGGGTCGCGCTCCGCCTGAATATCTTCTTCGGTTAGTTCCACAACGACGTCAGGCTCCAGCCCTACCTCGTGGATCGTACGGCCTTTTGGTGTCAACCAGCGCGCGATCGTCACGCGGATCGCCCCCTGATCGTCTTTCAGAGGGATCCAGTTCTGGACCGAACCCTTGCCAAAGGTCCTGGTGCCCACCAGGACGCCGCGGTTGGTATCCTGGATCGCGCCGGCGACGATCTCTGAGGCGGAAGCAGAGCCCTCATTAACCAGTACAATGAGCGGTATCTCGGTCGCCAGCCCGTCAGGCAGCGCTTCGTACATGTCCCGCCTGCCACTGCCATATTCTTCGTACATGATCACACCCTCTCCGATGAACTGCGAAGCGACTTCGATGGCGGTATTGAGCGCACCGCCGCCATTGTTCCGCAGATCCAGCACAAGCCCAACCGGTTCTTGATCGAGAAGATCATTCAGCGCCTGCTGTAATTCGGCAGTGGTGTCTTCACCAAAGGAGATCAGCTGGATATAGGCCACCTCTCCATCGAGCATCTCGCTGACCACACTGGGTACGATGATTTTTTCTCGGATCAGGGTCACATCGAAAGGTTCGTCAACGCCTTCCCTCAGGATCGTCAGGGTCACCCTGGTTCCAGCGGGGCCCATAACCTTCTGGATCACCAGGTTGCCATCTATTCCGGTCATGTCCTCCCCATCGATCGCGATGATCTTGTCGCCTGGTTTGAGACTGGCGCGCTCAGCCGGGGAGTCTGGCATTGGACTGACGATGGTCAGGTATTCCGCATCTGGATCGACCCAGGCGCCGATCCCCTCGTATTCTCCTTCAAGCGGGATGCTCGCCTGGCGGAACTCATCCGGGTCCATATATGAGGAATGCTGGTCGCCGAGCGAATCCATCATCCCCCGGATCGCGCCGCGCATCATCTCCTGATCGTCGACCGGCTGCTCGACATAGAGTTCGTGGACCAGGGTCCACGCCTGCCAGAAGGGTTCGAACAGCGAATCCAGGTCGCCTTCCGACAACGGGTTGGCGGTGATCGAAGAGTCGGGAGTCGTAATCTCCGCCAGGACGCGCGATAAATCAATATCTGAGGGCTGATCGTTGGCGGCGAACACGCCGCCAACAAACACACCGACCGAGAAGGTCCCTGCCAGCAGCAAAATTGCCACTACCGCGCCCAACAGGTAAAAGAGCGCTTTTTTACCCATAGTGTCTCCTAAAATCGTACCGGCACGCATTGCCCATTAGATTACCATAAGAAGATTAGAAATATATAAGATCAGAACTTACACGGTTCAGAAGAAATTGGGGTGTTTGGGCGCAGCCCGCCCAAACACCCCCACCCTCCAAGCAACTGCGTAAGTCCTATAAGATTAAGCACGATAAGTATCAGGGAGCGGTTAATTCCGCCAGATAAGACTTGAAGGATTCTGGGTCGGCAACTTTCTCCACGTAATCCAGCAGCGCTTCACCGTCCACCGGATAGAGGGGATGGCAGGAAGTGGGGGAGGCGCCGCGCGGCGCGTGGACGACGGCGCATGTGAATGGCGCGACGAGATCGGCGTGGTCCAGTTCAGGGACGATCTCCTCAGCGGTGAGGATCACCCGGTCGGCGGCTATTGACAGCTCCTGATCGATGCCCATGTTGCCGCCGATCAGCGCGTTCCCCTCCGGGTCCGAGCGCAGCGCGTGGATGACGGCAACATCCGGTTTAATCGCTGGAAAAGCGACTAATTCTTCCCCGCTGTAAGGGTCTGTCACAAGGCGCACGTCGGGGCGCAGACGGAGCAGGTCTGTCCCGATCCACGCCCTCCCTGGCATGAATCCGACGTTCGCCAGGGTTGCCCGAAGGCCAAAAGCCAGGCTTGCTTCGGTCTCTTCGATGATCTCGATCTCCCCGCGATTGGCAAGATAGGTGAACATGGGGGCAAGACCGAAGATCTCCAGCCCAAAATAACAGGTGCGGACCCGGCTCACCATCCCCGCGCCGACGAGCAGGTCGCTTTCGGGACCCGCGGTGAAGGCGAGCAGGGTCAGGTCATTGGGTCCGCCGGTCAGGTGGAAATGGCGGACAAGAGCGCGGGCGAAGGCCATCGGCCGGCGATAGATGGTCATCCCGCCCATCGCCACAGTGGAGCCGGGTGGGATCAGCTCGACCGCAGTGGAGAGGGAGATGACCTTATTTTTCATGTGTCCTCATTCTGCTGGACAGGAGGCGGGGAATCCTCCGTCGCTGGTGCCGCCGGGCTCCGTTCCATCTCCTGAAGTTTGGAGACGCGCCGGGAAAGTTCGGCGAGGGCTTCGTCTTCTTTGCCCCACGGAGCTCGGGCGCGGCCGACCGCGTGGCGCATCAGGTCAATGGTAGTGATATCCTGTCCGCGGCGGAGCGAGAGATAGAGCAGAGCGGGGATTCCGATCGCAATGCCAACGGCGAGACAGACGACCCACCAAATGTTATCTGTGTCCATCTTTCCAGAGATCGGGGAAGGCATGCGGCAGGTCTTTCAAGCTGGAAATGACCAGGTCAGCTGCCGGATGCAGTTCGTCTGTACCGACCAGGACCGTTGTGAATCCCATCTCCTTGGCCGGGGCGAGATTGCGCGGAGAGTCGTCCAGAAGGACGCAGACCCTGGGGTCGCTCTCCCCTGCCAGGAGCAATGCTTTGCGGTAGGCATCCGGCTGGGGTTTGCACAAGAAATCCAGGGCGCGGACGTCGATGATCCCGTCAAAACAGCCATTCAGGTTAAGCACGGCCAGTACCCGGCGGGCATGATGCACATCGGCGTTTGTAAATATCCATTTCGAAGGAGGGAGAGTGCTCAAGAGCGTTCGGAGCTCGGGATCGGGAGCGATATATTCTTCCAGCGGCAGGTCGTGGACATAGGCAAGATATTGCAGGGGGTCAACATGGTGGTGGATCTGCAATCCGCGCAGAGTCGTGCCGTACGTTTCGAAGTAACTGCGGCGCAGCTCCGGGATCACTTCCGGAGGGAAGCCAAGCCGGTCCCGCATGTATTCCGTCATCCGCTCCCGGATTGCGCCCCACAGCCCATTGGTTTTTGGATAGAGGGTGTCATCAAGGTCAAAGAAGAGGGTCGAAAAATGCATGAGGATAATTATAAAGGCAAGGCAGAAGAAATTGGCTTGAGATGAATGAGGTTTCAGCGCGGTTCCGATGGAGAGAAGAAATGCGTTGTTATAATTCAGGCATGCCTATCCGTATCTTACCGCCATCAGTGGCGTCACAAATCGCGGCGGGGGAGGTCGTAGAACGCCCGGCGTCAGTGGTAAAAGAGTTAATCGAAAACGCATTGGATGCGCATGCCACAGAGATTTCAGTCAGCATCGAGGGGGCGGGGCAGCGTTTGATCGCAGTGGCGGATGATGGCGATGGCATCCCGGCTGACGAGCTGCCGCTGGCAGTCTCTCGCCACGCCACCAGCAAACTGGCGGCTGCAGAAGACCTGTTCCACATATCCTCCCTCGGTTTCCGGGGTGAAGCGCTGGCCTCGATCGCATCGGTCTCCCGCCTGACGATCACATCCCGCTCCAGTTCCAGCCCCGTCGGAGCGCGGTTGCAGGTCGAGGGAGGATTGGCTCAACCACCTCAGGCTGTTGGAGCTCCGCCTGGGACTCTCGTGCGCGTCGAAGACCTGTTTTTCAATGTACCCGCGCGGAAAAAATTTTTGAAGTCCGACGCGACAGAAAGACGCCTGATCGATGAGCTGGTCACACGTTACGCCCTGGCTTACCCACGGACGCGGTTCCACCTGCGTCAGGATGGCCGCGCTGTGCTCCAAACGAGTGGGAATGGTGACCGCAGGGAAGTACTGGCGGCCCTGTACGGATTCGAGGTGGCCCGGCAATTGCTGGAGGTGCTCGCGGAATATGATGATCTCCGGGTCTCGGGATTCATCAGCCCCCTCTCTTACACCCGCACGAACCGACGTGAGATCACGCTGTTCGTAAACGGGCGCTGGATTCAGGATGTCGCCCTGACAGCAGCCGTGGTGCAGGCTTACCACACCATGATCATGGTGGGGCGTTTTCCAATGGCGACGATCTTCCTCGAACTCCTTCCAGAAGCGGTTGACGTCAACGTCCACCCGGCGAAAGCGGCAGTCAGGTTCAGGGATCGAGAGCGAGTATTCAGTGGGGTCCAGCGGGCAGTCCGGCGGGCTTTGATGGCTCACGCGCCAGTCCCGGGTCTGGAAGCTGGATCAGAGCCGATCCGGCTGGAATATGAACGCCTGGGCTGGGAAAGCGAGCGGACCTACCAAAAGCAAGGCGGTTTCTGGGGGCTGGAAAGGGAGGATTCGCCGGACCTCCCAGCGGATTCGGAACAGGCTGCGCCAGGTACGCCGCGCCTCTCGCTCTTGCGCCTGGTTGGTCAGGTCGCTGCTGCCTACCTCGTCGCCGAAGGACCGGATGGTCTATACCTGATTGACCAACACGCTGCACACGAGCGGGTGCTATACGAACGATTCCAGTCCCAGCGCAGTGCAGGCGTTCAATCTCAGGCGCTATTAGAACCTGTTGCCGTCGAACTCCCGCCAGCCCAATCGCGGGTGCTTGCTGACCAGCTGGCCACACTGGACCACCTGGGATTTCGGGTGGAACCTTTTGGCGCGAACATGTACCTGGTGCGCGCGATTCCTGCCCTGCTGGCGGGAATTGATCCAGCCACGGGACTGCGCACCCTCGTTGAGGATTTCGAGGAAGATGAAACACCTCTTCAGGCAGAGGTTGAAGCTCGCTTGATCGCCAGGGTGTGCAAGCGGGCAGCGGTGAAGGCGGGGCAGATCCTCTCTCCAGAAGAGCAAAAGTCGCTATTAAACGACCTGGAACGCTGCCAATCCCCGCGCACCTGCCCCCATGGACGACCAACCATGATCCACCTCTCGGTCGACCTGCTGGAGCGCCAGTTTGGCAGAAGAGGCGCTCGATAGCGGTGACCGAATGCCCGGCTACGATGCCGATCGTGGGAGATGCACGACGAACGTCGTCCCCTTGCCGACCTCGCTCTCGACCTCAATCCGCCCGTTATGTGCTTCGACGATTTTCTTGCAGATCGCCAGCCCCAGGCCGGTCCCGTGGGCTGATTTCTCGGTGACCTGGGCGCGGTAAAACTTGTCGAAAAGATGGGCCAGGTCCGCCTGGCGAATGCCTTGACCGGTATCCTTTACTGCGATCAGCAATTCGCCGTTCGCCGCGCTTGCCTGGACGGTGATCGAGCCCCCTTCGAGGTTGTAATTCACCGCATTGCTGAGCAGATTGAGGATCACCTGCTTGATCTTATCTCGGTCGCCATTAAGATCAGGCAGGTGATCTGGGACTTCAAGAGAAAATGAGAGCTGGTGTTCCTCGGCTCTGGGCCTGATCACCACCGCGCATTCTTCGAGCAGCTGGCGCAAGTCGAACCTTTCTGCGTGGAAAGGGACCCGGCCCGATTCCAAACGGGCCAGGTCCAGGAAAGCAGTCGTCATGTCGATCAGCCGGGTGGTCTCATTGTCGATGATTTCGACCACTTTGCTGCGCTGGTCCCCGGGGACATCTTTGCGGAGCAGGAGGTGCACGGCGGTCCTCAGCGATGCCAGGGGAGTGCGGAGCTCGTGGACCATCTCGGCGATCAGGTCTGACTGTTGGAAGAGGCGAGCGTTCTCGATAGCGACTGCTGCCTGCGCCGCCAGGTCCATCAACACTTCCTGGTCTTCATCCGTGAATTCACCTTCCAGTTTGTTGATTGCCTCGAGAGCGCCGACGACCTCATCCTTCGCGATGAGCGGAACGCCAAGTAGAGAATGCGTGGTCACTTTTGTGACCTTCCCCACCTGCCCGAAGTGGCGGGGGTCCTTCTGGGTATCCGGGATGATGATCGGCTGGCGATGCGTGACGATCCAACCAGCGATACTCCCCTCCACCGGGACGACCAGCCCGCGCATGATCGGCTCTTCCAGATTTGTGGTGGATTCGAAGAAGAGCTGTCCCTTGCTCTCATCGTACAGCAGGATTGAAGCTGCCTGAGCATTGCTCAAATCTGCAGCAGCCCGGACGATGCGGTTCAGCAAGATGTCCAGATCCACGGTCGAAGCCAGATCGCGTGAAATTTCCGCCAGCCGCCGGTACCTTTCGAGCAGCGTGGCTGTCCCGCGCTCAGCCACCCATGACTCCTTTCGTGATGACAGGGAGTGTCTCTGCGACGTCGCCGCGCAGCAGCACCTCGGCGCGAGGGTCCAGGTAGGTAGGAGTCTGGTTGACGATGATCAACCTGGCTCCGTTCCGAACCGCTTCGAAAGGCAGGTTCGCGGCCGGAGAGACTTCGAGGGAGGAGCCGGCGACCAGGATCAAATCGCACCGGCGGCAGGCTTCCTGTGCTCGCATCCATGTGCGAAAAGGTAGCTGCTCCTCGAACAAGATCACATCCGGTTTCAGCACCTTAGAGCACTTGGGACAGCGCGGGATCACGCCTTCTTCGATGTAGGGTTCAAGATATCCCTCGGCGGGGAACTGCCGATAGCAGCCGATGCAGGTCAGGGTTTGAAACGTCCCATGGACTTCGTAGACCTGGCGAGACCCAGCCCGCTGATGAAGTCCATCGATGTTTTGGGTGATCACGGCCTGTATGTAACCAGCCTGTTCCAGCTGAGCCAGGGCGATATGAGCGGGGTTGGGCTGCGCCTGAATGATCTGGCGGGCGAGCGGCCGCATCCATTCGAAAAACCGCTCCGGTTTTAAGCGAAAAGCAGTCAGCGATGCAACTTCCATCGGATCGTACTGCGACCACAAGCCGCTGCCCGCGGAGCGAAAGTCGGGAATGCCAGACGGGGTAGATACCCCTGCCCCGGTCAGCACCACACCCTTCTTTGTCGCCCGAATCAGTTCAGCAGCAAAGCGGAGCTCCCGGTTTTGTTCCCCGTAAGACGCGCTCATGGGGATATTATAGTAGAACATGCGCGCTGAGGAAGAAAGAAGGTGGACCTAATTGTTTAATGGTGATGGGTGATCCGCGCGGCCAGCTGATTGAACTGTTGCGCGATCAGACTTTCGGGCTGCAGGCTGATCATCGGGGTTCCTTGAAGGGATGCCTGGTAGGCGAGCTCGGGGTTTGGCGAGAACGCGGCTGCCAGGCTTCTCCCTATTTGATTCTCCACCTCGGATATCGTCAGCTGGATGCTCGAGCGGGTACGGTTGACCATGATGACATCGATCTGACTGTCTCCAATGCCGATCGCCCGCAGATCGTTGATCAGGTCAACAGCCTGGGTAACAGAGATCGGGAGAGGTTCGACAACGACCAGCACCTGATTGCACATGGGCAGGATGGTTGCGTTGAGAGTTGTCAGCCCGGGTCCCAGGTCCAGGATCGAATAGCGGGCGAGTTCCGGAAGGTGGCGGGCGATGGCAGCGAAGTGCTGCACATTTTCGGCGTATCTTCCATCGGCGGGTCTGGGGGAACTTAACAGCAGCCGCAAACCGGAAGTGTGCTGGATCAGCTCCTGCACGATCGCTTTCTTCGAGATCTCTCCGGGTTGCAATTCCAACAGCCGCTTGAACCCCTCGGCTTTCTTGTGGCCGAGTTCCAGGCCGAGAGTGCCCTGTCCAGGTCGGAAGTCGGTGACCAGAATGACATGGTTGGAATTCCTGGCCAGGTTGACGCCCAGATTCAACGCAGTCGTAGTCACACCCATCCCGCCACGTGGGGCGATTATTCCGATCAACTGACCCTGCTCGCCGGGAACTGGTTCTGGAGGGCGCGCTTTGGACGAGCGCGCGATGACCGCTTTAACGTGAGCCAACAGTTCCCGGGTCGAGATGGGTTTGGTCAGGTATGCATCTGCACCGAGTTCCAGACCGCGGACTTTGTCTTCCATCCCTGTCCGCGCGGTAAAAATAATGATGGGGATGTACTGGGTGCTCTCATCCTGGCGGATAGCCTGGGTGAGGTCGAAACCATTGATGCCGGGCATCATAATATCGAGGATGATCAGGTCGGGACGGTCGTTTCTGGCGAGGGTGAGCGCCTTCTCACCGCTGCTGGCCGCCAGGATTTCATACCCTTTGCTCTCGAGCATCATCCCGACGAGCCGCAGCGTATCAATGTCGTCATCCACCAAAAGGATCTTTTCGGGCATGCGGATCCCTCGACCAGTTCGTTGCGGATTGCCACTCAGTCTAGCATAAAGATGGAGGTAATGCAAGGAACAGCGCCGGTTTGAGGCTATAATTTTCATGAGATGTTAGAAGAGTTACAGCAGCACCTGATCGACGCATGCGGCCTGGATAAAGAGGAGAAGATCCTGGTGGGGGTCTCCGGCGGGCCAGATTCCCTGTGCCTGCTGGATGCCCTGGATGTCCTCGGCTACCACCCGGTCGCCGCTCACTTGAATCACCAGCTGCGCCCCGAAGCGGAGCAGGAAGCCCTGGCGATTGAGCACTTTTGCCAGGAACGCGGCTTGCCTTATATTTCCGGGAGTTTGGATGTGCCCGCCCTGGCGCGGGAACAGCGCCAATCCATCGAGGAAGCAGCCCGCGAAGCGCGCTACCAATTCCTGTTCGAACAGGCTGCCCGGAATAACGCCCAGGCTGTGGCTGTCGGTCATACAGCGGATGACCAGGTCGAAACGGTGCTGATGCACCTGTTGCGAGGAGCTGGACTGGCTGGGTTGAGCGGGATGCCAGTACGCGCCCTGCCCAACGCATGGAGCAGCGCGATCCCGCTTGTCAGGCCATTATTGTCCTTCTGGCGGCGGCAGATCGAAGCGTACTGTGAATCGAGAGGTCTGAAGCCGTCGATCGACCTGTCGAACCTGGACCAGACTTATTACCGCAACCGCCTGAGGCATGAATTAATCCCTCACCTGGAGGGCTACAATCCCGCTGTCCGAGAGATCCTCTGGCGTATGGCAAAGTCCTTGAGAGGCGACCTGGAGATCATCTCCCAGATGGAGACGGAAGCCTGGGAGAAATGCGTGCGGGCAGTGGGAGCAGGATATATCGCTCTGAAAAGAAAAGACTTCCTGCAGCTGAATCTGGGGCTGCAGCGGCGCTTGATCCGGCGCGCAGTCGCCTGCCTGCGCCCCGGTCTGCGGGATATTGACTTTTGGTCGGTCGAGCGTGGGCTGCGGTATGTGAGAGACCCCGGCGCCTCGTTGGTCGATTTTACAGCCGGTTTGCATCTGCGGGTCGAGGGGGATCTGATCTGGATAGCCAAATGGGGGGCGGCACTGCCGGCCGGAAACTGGCCGGTATTGCCTGAGGAGCGATTAGATCTCACCATCCCTGCCGAAATCCGCTTGCCAGGTGGATGGGCGCTGACAATCAGGGAAGTCACCGATCCCCCAGCGGCGCGCGCGGCGGCTCACGCGAACCAGGACCCTTTCCAGGCCTGGGTGAGGCTCGATGACCTGCCGGGACCGATCTCTCTGCGCACCCGCC
>CAYQDF010000012.1:0-23688 GCA_964416175.1 uncultured Anaerolineaceae bacterium | reverse complement strand
GAACCGCTGGGGATGGAAGGTCGATCTGTGAAACTGGCGGATTTCTTTGTGAACCGCAAGGTCCCACGCCGGGCGCGTGACAGCTGGCCCCTGCTCTGCGCCGGGGAGGAGATCCTCTGGATCCCGGGATTGCAACTGGCACACCCCTTTCGCGTCGATGAATCTACTCGCCGCATCGCGCACCTCAGGCTGACAAGAGATGAGATCACCGCCGAGGGGGAATAGACTGGCTGCTGTTCTGGTCCTCTCGGCGTGATACAATCGATTCAACATCGAAGAGAGGATGAAACCAATGAAGCTGTTTTCTCGCCGGAAGAAAGACAACCGTTTTCTCGAACTTCTCGCCCGCCAGTGTGAATTCACCGTACAGGGGATGGAAGCACTCAAGCAGTATATGGAGATGCCGGACAGTACCCTGGCCGAGCGTGTATCGAAGATCGAATCTGAAGCGGATGAAGTCCGCCGGATTCTGATCGATGAATTGAACCGCACCTTCGTCACCCCGTTCGACCGGGAAGATATTTTTGCTCTCTCGCTGACCATCGACGATATCCTGGACTATGCCGAGTCAACTGTGGACGAGATGGTCATGCTCAACGTGAAGCCCAACCCATATCTGCAGCGCATGGTGTCCCTCCTGACGGACGCCGCGACGGAGATCAACCGGGGGGTCCTGCGCCTGATCGATCATCCCAATGTGGCGAACGACCACGCGGTCCGGGCGAAAGCGCTGGAAAACCGGGTCGAACAGGTCTACCGGGAAGCGCTGGCTGATCTGTTCCGCGACCCTGAAAACCTGGAGGGGGTGATGGATATTTTAAAGCTGAGAGAAATCTACCGCCATCTCTCCAATGCGGCAGACCGCGGTGACCAGGCTGCCAACGTGATCGGCGATATCGTCGTGAAGTGGCTGTAGGCTGAGGCGTCAGGCCGCGTCGGGACCTGCCAGGCGTCTGAGCTTCATCTGCACTTCGCGCCACTGGATTTTCGATATGCCCAGTTTCTGGCGGATCTTGTCTGGCTCCATGCCGGATTCCCAATCCCGCAAGGCACACGTCCACCGGCACATCTCGAAAGAGATGTGTTTGTCCAGGCCAGCCTGAAGGCTGATGTCTTCCAGGAGGTATTCCAGGCGGCGCGGCGACCAGGGGAAC
The DNA here is from genome assembly GCA_964416175.1 of uncultured Anaerolineaceae bacterium. Taxonomy (GTDB): domain Bacteria; phylum Chloroflexota; class Anaerolineae; order Anaerolineales; family UBA4823; genus CAYQDF01. The sequence goes on along the minus strand of CAYQDF010000012.1, from coordinate 22,534 downwards.
AGCCGGTCCTGGGCGGCGCCGGGGTGCTCCGGCAGGTTATACTGTGACCGGTAGTGGGGGTAGAGCGCGACCCACGACTCCGGAAGGGGGATTTTGCGTTCTTTATAGCGGTGCTGAGGACTGGCGTAGCGCACGAACAGCAGCGGCCCGCCAGGGGCTTCCAGATCGATGTGGTTCACCCGGAGGGCCAGCGTTTCGCTCTTTTTGATGCCGGTGTGCAGCAGCAGGTCGAAGAGAGCGAGATAGCGGGTATCCTGCGGAGGTCTCTTCCAGAAATCCTCCGCAGCTTTCAAAGCAGCTTCGGTTTCATCTGGCGTGAGGACGACCGGCAGCGGGCTGATCACAGACCGCTGGATAATTCTTTCGGCGGGATCGATCAACAGCACGCCTTTCGTATTGAGCCAGCGGAAGAAGGATTTAAGGGAGGTGATCCTGCGGGAGAGCGTCTTGGGGCTGCAGGGGACTCCGCGGCCTTTCTGCATCCATTCCAGGAAGTTGTTCAGATCGGTGGTGGAAATGCTGCCCAGGGTCCGATCGGGGGGGAGGTAGATGGCGAGCAGGTTCAGATCTGCGGAGAAGGCTTTAATCGTGTGAGGTGAATTTCCCTGGTCAGCCAGGTAAAACTGCCAGGCGTTGATGGTGGGGATTAAAGTGGTCTGCGGGGTGATATGAGCTGTGGTGAGGTTGTCTAAAGCAGGTGAGGTCATGCTGGCCTCCGTTTAATGCGGATAGTTTATTCGTATAGACCTAGTTTATCGCAATTTCCAAGCGGTGTCAATCCGGGCTGTTACCCTATAATTTTCAGCCGAGAAACCGTCTGTTGAAACAGCTGGGGTATAATTCACGGGTTCTGAAAAAGATGCCTATTTGGCGCCCTCGCTAAATGCGGCGAAAACCACTAAGTTGATTCCTCCCTTGAACCGTGAGCATGTCCTATGAGATTGGGAGCCAGACCATCAGGTATTCTGAAAATAATCATGTCCTTGCTGGAGGGGGTGCTCGTAACCTTTGGTCTTCTTATTACCAGCGCCTCTGGCGAAAACCTGACCGATAAAGCGGCGTTCGAGGTCTACCTGCCTTGGGTCAGGAATAACAACATCGATATTTTTATCGACCAGGTAAAGATTATCCAGGGGACGTCTGCATCCGGAGCGTACCAGCTCGTCGTGGCAAACAGGGACACCCTGGTGCGCGTATTCGTGGGTTCTAAAGATGGACTCGAGGTGAGCGGGGTTACCGGCCGGCTCTGCGGCTATGATCTGGAAGGGAAATCCCTTGGATGCCAGAACGCGGACAACGGGTCGATCAAAGCGCCTTCCATAGAGCAGAAGTTGAACAGGACGTTGAATTTTTCGTTGCCAGCAGGTTGGATCAATCCTGGACACTCATTTCACGTAAAGATCGACCCGAATGAGGTCATTGAAGACGGATACAGGCCGAACAATCGCTATCCGCAGCAAGGGCTGCAGCCTTTCAACGCAATCGAGACTCCCCCGCTCGAGGTGATGGTTATTCCGATCGAGTACATCCCGTATCCTGGGGGCCAATCTTACCTTCCGAAGCGAAGCAATCTCGATTACCTGACCTCGCACCCGATCAAATTGCTGCCGGTGCCTGAGGTTGACTATCAGGTTGGGGACCTCAGGACTTATCAGCCGGATTCGGCCACAGATAACCTGGATAGCGTCGGAGGTTGGGCGAACCTGCTATCGATGATCGGGGCTATCCATGCCATGGAAGATCCTGCGGGTGCTTACAATTACTATGGATTGGTCAACTCTTACGCCGCGCACGGCTGCGACAACGGCTGCATCACCGGGATCTCCTACCTGGGGAGGACCGGACCCTACCAGTCGGCAGCTGGCTGGAGCGGGTTTGGGGAGGGGACCGAAGAGGCTTCCCTGACGCTGAGTCACGAGCTCGGGCATAATTTCAACCGCAACCACGTGCTCTGCACCGGGAATGAGAACAATATCGATGAAGAATACCCTTATCCCGGCGGCTCCATTGGGGTTTTCGGTCTGGATGTTTTGGAAAACCGGCTCTATCCGCCCGGTCAATACAGCGATTTTATGAGCTACTGCTCGCCGATCTGGACGTCCGATTACACTTTCTGGAACATCCACCAGTTCCGCCAATCGATGGTCACGCAAAGCCTGCCAGCCGGCAGTTCACAGGATGCGTTGTACGTGAGCGGCTGGCTTGCCGAAAATGGGGAACTGCGGCTGAGAAACGTTTACCGGCAAACAGCCCCGATCCAACCGCTCCAGGGAGGCCGCTTTCGGCTGGAACTTCTGGACGAGGATCGGCGGGTGGTCGCAGCTTATCCCTTCGAGATGGTCGAGGTGGCTGACATCCCTATGACCTACCAGTTTGGTTTTTTTGTGCCTTACGTCTCGACGATAAGCGGTGTGCGCGTCCGCCTGGGCGACCGGATGCTGGGAGAGAAAATCGTCGCCGGCGAATTGACTGGCGGCGAACGAGCAAAGCAGGAACTCAGCCTCCAATCGATCCAGGGGCGGACGCGTTTGGAATGGCCGCCTCTCGACCACCCTGTTGAATCAATCACCTATCGCCTGCGTGTATCCCGGGATGGGGGAGAGACCTGGCAGGTACTGACCCTCGACTGGCTGGTGCCGGCGTATCTGTTGCCGGAGGGTTTCCTGGCTGCGCCGGGTAAACTGCTGCTGGAAGTGCAGGCCAGCGACGGGATCCACACCCGCACCGACATTTATGAGATAGATTCAGGATCCTGATTCGAAAGGGACCCACGGATACCACAGATGATCCGCGTTGTGCAATATCTTTGTAACCCCTCGAGCCCGGCCTTCGAGAATGGCCTGTGGACTATCCCTGGATGGACAGGAAACCCAGCTCGGGACCGATTGATCGCATCGCTTTGATGACGTTGCCGATGTGTTCCCACAGGTCAACCCCGAACTCCGCTGAGGCCGCGGCGATCTCTTCCCGGTTGGCGCCGGCGGCAAAGGCGCGGTCCTTCCATTTCTTTTTCACCGAGCTCACTTCCAGATCGTCCAGGGAGCGCGAGGGGCGCACCAGGGCGACGGCGGTTATCAGCCCTGTCACCTCGTCGCAGGCGTAGAGCGCTTTCTCCATCCGGGTTTCGCGTGGGACACCCGTGCGGTCCGCGTGGCTGAGGATGGCGCGAACGATCTCCTCTGGGACGCCCCGCTGGCGGAGGATCGGAGCACCTGCCTGCGGATGCGCTTCCAGCGTCGGGTGGATCTCCCAGTCGAAGTCGTGGAGCAGGCCAGTGATCCCCCAGGTGTCCTCGTTCTCGCCATACAATTTTGCATAGTAGCGCATGGCCGCTTCTACCGCCAGCATGTGGCGAACGAGGTTGATATTCTGGACGTATTCCCGGACGATCCCGAGGGCTTCATCCCGGTCCATTCGCGCTCCTTGGAGGTGATTTACTGGGCTTCCTGGGGAAAGATCGGTTCCGGATCCCCCAGGACCGGCACCGGTCGTGTAACGTGGACCTCCCACAGGGCGGCCATCGTCGCCAGGGTCTCGCGGATACTCCAGTACACTCGAGAAGCCTGGCGGTATTCTCGCTGATCGGCAGGGACGCCCACTGCCGGTAGGCCGAGTTGATTGCAGATGTAGAGGGCGCGGGGCAGGTGAAATGCCTGGGTCACCAGGATGGCAGAATTCAACCTGAAGATATCCCGAGCGCGGTAACATGTGTCGTAAGTGCGCCGCCCGGCATAATCGAGAACGATGTCTTTGGCGGGGATACCCAATTCCAGCGCGTAATCTTTCATCGCCCCGGGTTCGTTGTAGTCTTCAAAGCGGTTGTCGCCGCTCATGAGTAATTTTTCGACCTTGCCCTCGAAATACAGCCGGGCGGCGGTGGCGATACGGTCCCGCAGGACAGGCGAGGGCGTGCCGTCGCGCCGGAGGCCGGCGCCGAACACGATCGCCGCCCGATCGGCCAGGACGGATTCGACGCTGGCAAGGCGCGGTGCTGCGTAAAGAAGCGCCAGGATCCGGGTGACGAGAAACGCCGCCAGAACTGTCACAACCAGGACCGCGAACACCACCACGATCATTTTCCCAATCCGAGCGAGCACGGGCGAATTTTACCACGCGCGGTAGTGGGCGGATCTCCTCAGCGCAGGCTCCCATCGGAAAGTATCTTTTCGATTATGTGGGATTCTGATCGCCATCTTATGCAGCCCTGCCCCTACAATTAAACGAATCGCTCGCGGATCTCCGAGCTGACGTAGTCCAGGACAGCGACCGTGATCGCGATCAGCCAAACGGCGATGCCAGCCGCTTCGTATTGAAACTGGCGGATCCACTGGATGAGGATGAAGCCGATCCCGCCCCCGCCGACCAGCCCGATCACAGTTGAGAGGCGCACATTGATATCCCAGCGGTAGATCGTAAAGGAAATGAACGGCGGCAGGACCTGGGGGATTACGGCGTAGACGATGGTTTGCAAACGGGTTCCCCCCGTCGCCTGGATGGCCTCCAGCGGACCCGGATCGATGCTTTCGATCGCTTCAGAGTACAATTTTCCCAGAGCCGCGATGGTATGCAGGGTCAGGGCGATAGTTCCTGCAAATGGCCCTGGACCGACCCAGATGATGCCGACCAGCGCCCAGATCAATGGCTCGATGGCGCGCACGACGTTCATAATCGTGCGGATCACGGCGTAAAGTATCAGGCCGATCTTGATCTGGCCCATGCTTCCTTTCCGCAGGGCGTAAATACCGCTCAGCAGGCCGACCAGGATGGCGCCTCCAACTGCATAGCGCACTTCGGTCAGGGCGGCAACTTCAGGCGTCAGGGGGATCGCCCGAAAGCCCCGGCTGAAAAACAAGCCGAGGGCATATCCCCCTGCCGCGCCGATGACTGCGAAGAGCAACGCGTTGAGCGTCCGGCTGACAGCTTCCGATGAGCGTTCGCTCAGGATTTGCAGCCCTGAAGATCCCGCCTTCCACCCAAGATATCCCAGACCTATCACCGAAACCAGGCCGACCGAAGCAATGACCAGCGGGCTTTCCTGCAAGCCGCCGAGAGAGAGGATGAGCTGCCTGGTCGCAATCGAAGCCAGCCCGACGCCGACTGCCAGGCTCAGCAGACCGCCCGTTAGGGCCGCCAGGGTAGTCGTGATGGGGGCCATCAGGTTGCGCGCTGCCAGAAAGCTGATCGGAATGGAGAAGACAATCCCGAAAAACGTCGCCATCAGACCCAGCATGATGGTCTCGAGCATGCCCACCAGAGCCAGGTTCATCTCCCGGCTCAACTTCAGGGTGAAGACTCGCTCGCTCTGCTGGCGGACGAGCAGGGTGTGGATCTGATCGCCGATCGCAGTTGCGGGGATGATGGCTTCGGGGATGTTCAGGGTTGTCGTGAACTCACCGTTCTCGTCGATGAGGATGGACGTCTCTCCCACCCCCCGCGGTCGGAAGGGGTTCCCAATCGGGTTCTTCCAGAATATTTCGGCCTCCGAACCGGGGACGAAATTTCCGCCCGTGATGGTTAACAGCGTCCCCGCTGTGAAGTTCCCTCTCAGATCCCGTTCACTTAGCTGACCGCAGGTGGGTGTCACGCTGATCCATGGTTCTGTGCGCTGGGGTTCGTTGACGGGTGGACCCTGTGCCCCTTCAGGACAGGGAGCCTGCACTTTTGCGCTGGCTTCGACGGAGACCACATCGAACTGGAAGGCAGTTTCCCAGGGCCAGATGATTCTGCGGAGGATCACCTGGGTGTCCCGGTACTCGGAGATTGCCTTGGAGAGATCGATCTTGGTGATGTTCCAGCCGAGGATGAAGATGATCCCACAGGCGATCAGGATCACAGGTGTGAGGGACTGGACTTCCTGCCGGGAGCCGAGCCGGCTGGCATCGCCGACCTGCCAGAACCAGAGCGCCGCCAGAAACGCTGCCGACAGGACCGCGGTCGTCCCGTAGATCTGGGCCAATTCCTGCTCCGTTCCGGCCGCGGCGAGGAGGCTCTCCATAACCAGGAAAATTGCCGCGATGTAAAAAAAACCCAGACCCACCTGAGTGAAGGCCTGGCTGGAGACATCCTTGATGAGAAACCTGTTCAGCAAATAACGGAGGGAGATAAGGAACAATAATAACGCCATGCACTCGATCAAGAGGATCGAGAAGACTTCGGCGCTCAGCCCCATATCCGGGAAGCGCGCCCTCTGCGCGATCGTCCAGATGCTCAGGCCAGCGAGGACGGCGATCGTGGCCAGGAGACTGATGCCCCGGCCAATTTTTCCGGCGATCACCTGGCCGAGGCCAGGTACGAACAATGAGAGGAAACCGTGCAGGAAAGAGGTTCTTTGAGGGGAGGGTTGTTCCTGGCGATTGTTCATGATGCTCATCGGATGTATTTTGGATAGATCAAGCCCCCAGCCGCTCAGCCTCTTCTCCGTAGATCTCTTTGAATTCCTCGTCGCTGAGCTGGCGGATATCTTCGCTATCCCCCTCAAATACGACGCGGCCTTCTCGCAGGCCGATCACCCGTGAGGCATAGCGCTGCACCAGATCGAGAAAGTGCAGGCTGCAGATGACCGTAACTTTATCTTCCTTGTTAATTTTCTCGAGGTAACCTAGGATCGAGTGGGCGAGGACAGGGTCGAGGCTGGCAACCGGTTCATCGGCCAGGATCATCTTGGGCTGCTGCATCAATGCGCGGGCGATGCCGACGCGCTGTTGCTGCCCTCCACTCAATTCGTCAGCCCGGTTGCGGGCTTTGTCGGGGATGCCAACCCGCGCCAGGGCCTGATAGGCCAGCTCGCGGTCAGCCCGGCTGAAGCGGTTGATCAGGCTCCACGCGGGAGGCGTGTAGCCAAGCCTGCCGGTCAGCACGTTGGTGAGGACGCTCGAGCGCTTGACCAGGTTGAAATGCTGGAAGATCATCCCGATCTCCCTCCGGATGAGGCGCAGCTCTGCCTGGCTGGCCTGCGTGATGTCGCGGCCGTTCCAGACGATGCGCCCCTCGGTAGGATCGATCAGGCGATTGATGCACCTCAGGAGCGTTGATTTCCCTGAGCCGCTCAAGCCGATGACGACAAGAAACTCCCCATCGGGCACCGAGAAGCTGATGTCCCGCAAGGCAACGGTGCCGTCCGGATAGATCTTGGTTAAGTGTTCGATTTGAAGCATATTGAGGTCCGGCTTCCCAGCTGGTTGCCAGCCGGGAAGCCGGGAATGGTGGAATTAACTTTTACGGATTGACCAGTTCTTCGATGTCGATGCCGGCTGCCTCGAGCTGCTGGCGGAAGCCATCGTAGAAGGTGTCATCGACTTCCTGCATCCCATCCCACGAGTAGACTGTGCCCAGGATCTCCAGGCCTTCTTCTGTGGAGGCCAGGTCGAGCAGGACGCCGACCAGCGCCTCGCGCACCTCCGCGGGCAGGTCGGGGGCAAAGCTGATCGTGTCGTTGGGGATCGGGGCTGATTCAGCGATGACCACCACCTTGTCCATGACGTCAGGGAAATCCTCCTCAACGTTCGTCCGGGCGTCAACGAAGGTGGCGCCGGCGTCGCAGTCGCCGTTGTACACAGCGATGACCACAGCGTCGTGTCCACCAACGTCGGTGATCGACGCCAGGTCAGCTTCCGGTTCGATGCCTTCCGCCTGCATGGTGATGCTGGGGATGACCCATCCGGAGGTGGAAGTCGGGTCCGGGCGGCAGAAGGACTTCCCGGCCAGGTCCGCGATGCCGGTGATACCGCTGTCAGCTCTCGTGATCACCTGACCCTGGTAGAAGGCGGATCCAAAGCGCACCGAGGCAAGCGCGACCTCCGCGCAACCGCGGGCTTTCGCCAGGACGTAGTTGAAGGTGTTCAGGGCGCCCATGTGGGCTTCGCCGCTGCACATGGCTTCGACTGCGCCGGTGAAGTCCGTAGTGATGAGGGGCTCCACGATCAATCCGGTCTCCTCTTCGAAGACAGCGGCGATCTCCTCGGCACCGGTCAGGACGGCTTCGGTATCCTGGGAGGGCACGAGCACCCAGACGATGGGATTCTCTTCCGTGCCGACCTCTGGCGCGGCGTAAGCCCCTTCCCCGATACCGCCGACCTCCGCCTCGATCTCCTCAGGAGTCTTGGTGAACCACTTGGAGTTGATCTGCTCAAGCGTCCCATCTGCCTTCATCTGGGCGATCACCAGGTTGAAGGGTTCGACCAGATCGCTGCCCTTCGGGAAGATGAAGCCGAGCTGGTCGCTGGAAAGCGAGGGGCCGATCAGCTTCACTTTGTCGGCGTTGACGCCAACATATCCCAGGCCGGCCACTTCGTCGATGACCACGCCATCGACGTCGCCAGCGATCAACGCCTGAACAGCCAGACCGAAGGTGTCGAAAGCGACAATGCGGTCCTCTGAGACGTATTTCAAGGCTGTCTGATAGTTGGTGGTGCCTACCTGCTCGCCGAGTTTCAGGTTCGGATCGGCGGCCAGTTCCTCGATGGTCTCGAATCGGTCCTCGTCGATGCGGACCAGGAGGCGCTGTTCGATGTTAGCGTAGCCATCCGAAAAATCGACGCTCTGGGCGCGCTCTTCGGTGATGGTGATGCCGTCCGCGGCCATGTCGAACTGCCCTTCCGCGACGGAAGCGATCATCGTATCCCAGGCGAATTCAACCCAGACCGGGGTGCAGTTCAATCGCCGGCAGGCCTCGTTGATGAAGTCATAGTCCCATCCGCCGGGTTCCCCTGTCTCCAGGCTGACGAAATTGAACGGGAGATAGGCGTTCTCGACCGCAATGGTGATTTCCCGACCGCCGAGGTCCGGCAGCACGATCTCCTCTTCCGGCGCCTCTGTCATCACCTCGGTGGGCGCTTCAGTTTCAGGGGGCGGTGCTTCGGTCGTCGCCGGGGCGGCCGGCGCGCAGGCTGCCAGGACGAAGCTGAACAGCATCAATATACTGACGATCAGATACAATTTTTTCATGGAAACTTTCTCCTCCTGAGAGTAAGTGGTTTAAGGTGTCGTTCGTGGCAGGTTAATTAGTTCCCGGTCGCCTCCTTTCTTGTAATGAACGGAGCATAAATCTCACTTCTCAATCGCCGGTTTTCAGGCGCTTCTCCATATATTTTACCCCCATGGAGAGGATCAACGTCATGCTGAGATAGAGAAAAGCAAGTGTGCTGTAAGTTTCGAGGTATAAGAACGAGGCGGAGGCATCCTTCTTTCCAAGCTGGGTGATCTCGTTGACACCCAGGGCGGAAAGCAGAGACGATTCCTTGAGCATGGATATAAAATCGTTTCCCAGAGGCGGGAGGATGCGGCGGAAGGCCTGCGGCAATATGATGAAGCGCATGGACTGAGTCCAGGTCAGCCCCAGGGCGCGCGAGGCTTCCACCTGCCCCTTCTCAATCGATTGAATCCCAGCCCGGAAGATTTCCGCTGAAAAAGCGCCGTAATTGACTGCCAGGGCGATGATCCCTCGGACGGTGTAACTGATATTCCGCTGATTTAGATTGCTCAGCGGATTCTCCGCGGATATCCAGCCCATGGATGCCATCCAGTCGCCGAAGTCCTGGATCCAGCCTGCGAACAAGGGCACGATGGCGATGGCTACGTACAGAATTAAGACGAGCGTCGGGATTCCCCGCACGATCTGGACGTAGAGGGTCGCGAAATTGCGGGCGACCGGATTCTTCGACATCTGACCGAAGGCCGTCAACAGGCCGATCACCATTGCGAGCAGGAACGCGTTGATAGTAATCGTGATCGTCAGGCTGATGCCTGAGAGCAGGCGCCCCAGGATCTCGTTGTAAGTCGCGTTCGTGATAAAGTTGTATACCAGCGCGGCGGATAAGAGCAGAAGGAACAGGACCCACCACGGGAAATCCGACAGGCGGTCGGTGAGTGTGGCCTGTCCAAACGAGGCCGGTTTGAGCTTTGGTGCGGCGGCAGTTGTTGAGGATTCTGCGCTCATGCGTCCCTGGCTCGGAAGCGCCCCGAAGCCTGAATGGTCCAGAAGAGGCCGAGATACTTGAGTTCGTCAAGCATATTGGCATCCGCCCCTCGTAAGGGGCAGGTATGGGGGGAGGGAAGAATCACGTTCGGTAAAGTCCCAACGCCAGATTTATGTAGATAAATCATAACCTGATTTAAGCCTGAAGGCAAGTGACAGGAGATTTTTTCCCCCATTTCCTGAATGGCAGGGCTGATTTCATGGCAACTTGCGGGTGATAAACTGTCAACACAAGATTAATATACCCATAATTGATCTTACTCTTGCGAATGGGAAATCTACGGGTTACAATGCCCATCAAATGTACACTGAGGAAGACTACCAAGAAACTTTAGATTATCTTTACAGCTTTGTCGATTATAGCCTCCAGAAGTCCTTCCGTTATTCGCCCGAAAAATTCGACCTGAGCCGGATGCGAGCGTTCGTGGAGTCGCTGGGGAATCCAGAACGGGCTTATCCGATCATCCATATTGCCGGCACCAAAGGGAAAGGTTCTGTGGCGGCGCTGTGCGCCAGCGCCCTGGAGGCGAGCGGCTACCGGGTAGGCCTGTATACTTCTCCCCACCTGGAGGACTACACCGAGCGGATCCAGGTAAACGGGCAGCCCATGCTGCACGATGCTCTCATCGCTTTGGTGAGGGAGTTGAAGCCAAAGATCGAGGCTATCCCCGAACTGACGACGTTCGAGATCACGACTGGTCTGGCTTTCCTCTATTTTCAGCTCCAGAAGGCGAACGCGGCAGTGATCGAAGTCGGCCTGGGAGGGCGGCTGGATGCCACCAACGTTTGCCTTCCAGCGGTCGCCGTGATCACCTCCCTGTCTTACGACCACACGTACCTGCTGGGAGATACGCTGGCCGCGATCGCAGCGGAAAAAGCGGGCATCATCAAACCGGGCATCCCAGTGGTGATCTCCCCGCAGAAGGAGGAGGCCCTGGAAGTACTCCGACGGATCGCTGACGAAAGGAAGGCGCCGCTGACGGAAGTCGGGCGAAATTACCATTTCGCGCCGGTCGCGCACACTTTCGACGGTCAGCGCCTGGTCGTCTGGCCGGCCTCCGGGCAGTTCGGCGGAGCTGATGATCCGCCGCCAGGGGACCCGGTGGAGCCGAGTCAGGTCCCTCTGGAGATTCCCCTGCTGGGACAGCACCAGGTGGAAAATGCCGCCACTGCTTACGCCGCCCTCAGGGTGGCCCACGAAAATGGCCTGCCAACCAGCGAGTCGGCTATCCGCCGGGGGTTCAGCCGGGTATCCTGGCCGGGGAGGTTCGAGATCTTACGGCTGGACCCGCCGGTTATCATCGACTGCGCGCACAATCGCGATTCGGCAAGGAAGCTCCGTTTGGCGCTGGATGAGTATTTTCCAACGCATCCAGTCGTGTTAATCTTCGGCGCTTCGGAAGACAAGGATATCCAGGGGATGTTCGCCGAGCTCCTGCCGCGGGTCAGGCAGGTAGTGGCGACCAGATCTTCCCATCCGCGGGCGATCGATCCGCAGGCGCTGGTCGAGATGGCGAACCAGCTCGGGAGCCAGGCCAAAACGGCTCCGACAATAGAAGAGGCGCTGGAGGCAGCCGAACTGCTCGCAGGAGACAATGCGGCAGTGCTGGTCACCGGAAGCATCTTCGTGGCAGCAGCTGCCAGGTCCGCCTGGCAGGAGCGTCAGGGAGTCAGATTGATGGAAGCGGTGGAAAAGAAATCATGAGAAGCGACGATTGGTTTACAAGAGACGACGAAGACGAATTTGGGGAAGCCCTGCACAGCCGGACTGAAGAGCTGTACGCAGTCCAGGATGCTCTGCCGGACGATCAGGGTTTCATCGAGTGTCCGGCGATCCCGCTGCGGGACCTGGTCGTTTATCCCCGCATGGTCTCCCCGATCTTTGTTGGTCGGGAGAGCTCCCTCCTGGCGATCGAAGAAGCCCAGGCGGAGGAACAGACCATGATCGCTTTGTTCCAGCGGGATTCAGAGCAGGAAAATCCGGGCCCGGAGGATTTCTATCCGATCGGCATGGAGATCGCCGTTGGCAGGCTGTTGAGCATGCCGGACGGCTCCAGCTCCGCGCTGGTCCAGGGCCGGCGGCGGCTGGAGATCATCGAATTCACCCAGCTGGAACCTTATCCGGTCGTGCGGGCGCGCCGGATCTTCGAAGCCACGAAGGTCGACCGCCAGGTCGACGCGACCATGCGAACCGTGCTCGAGCTCTTCCAGCGTTGTGTGCAACTGGACCGGAGCCTGCCGGAAGAGGCGTACCTGTATGCCCTGAACATCGAGGAGCCCGGCTGGCTGGCGGACATGATCGTCACCTCGATCGCGCCGCCGATCGACCAAAGGGTGGAGCTCCTGATGATTCCAGATCCCCTCGAGCGGCTCCGCCGGGTGGTCAAGATCCTGGCGCAGGAGGCGGACGTGCTGGAGCTGGAGGACGAAATCCACGCGCGGGCGCAGGGTGAGGTCGACCGAACCCAGCGGGAGTTCTACCTGCGCGAGCAGATGAAAGTCATCCAGACGGAGCTGGGAGAGAGCGATCCCTGGGCGCGTGAATTAAGCGAACTGCGGAGCCGGATCGAGGGGATCGGGCTGCCGGAGGAAGTCCAGGTCCGGGCGCTGAAAGAGGTGGACCGGATGAGCCAGATGCCGCCGCTCTCCCCGGAAGTCGGTATCATCCGCACGTACCTGGAATGGATCCTGGAGCTGCCATGGGTCAATGCAACGGACGACAACCTAGACGTCCGGCACGCGGAGAAAGTGCTCGACCAGTACCATCATGGGCTGGCGCGGGCGAAAGACCGTATTCTGGAATATATCGCCGTGCGCAGCTTGCGACCCACACGATCCCGGCAGCCGATCCTGTGCTTCGTCGGGCCGCCCGGGACCGGAAAGACATCCCTGGGGCGTTCGATCAGCGAAGCGCTGGGCCGCAAATTTGTCCGCCTGTCGTTGGGCGGCGTGCGCGATGAGGCCGAGATCCGCGGCCACCGGCGGACTTACGTCGGCGCGCTCCCCGGCAGGATCCTGCAGACCATGCGCCGGGCTGGCACCGTGAACCCGCTGTTCATGCTTGACGAAGTCGACAAACTGGGACAGGATTTTCGCGGCGACCCGGCCTCCGCTTTGCTCGAAGTGCTCGATCCTGAACAGAACCACGCGTTCTCCGACCACTATCTCGAGCTGCCTTACGATCTATCGAAGGTGATGTTCATTACCACCGCCAACACGACCGGGACGATCCCACCCGCCCTGCTCGATCGGATGGAGCTGATCGAGTTCCCTGGCTACATCGAGGAAGAGAAGCTGGAGATCTCCAGGCGCTTCCTGATCCCCCGTCAGATGGATGAGAACGGGCTTGGGGAGGCTGAGCTGGCCATCACTGACCAGGCGATCCAGCGCCTGATCCGTGAATACACCTACGAAGCCGGGGTGCGTAACCTCGAGCGGGAGATCGGCCGCATTTGCCGGAAGGTTGCCCGCCTGAAAGCAGAAGGGAAACGGTATCCGCACCAGATCGGGGCATCGCAGGTCGAAAAATATCTGGGCCCACCGCAGTTCTTCAACCTGGAAGCTGAAAGGCGGGACGAAGTCGGCGTGGCGACCGCCATTGCCTGGACGGAAAATGGCGGCGAGATCATGCCGGTGGAGGTGCTGCTGGTCGATGGAAAGGGCGGGATGCAGATCACCGGGCAGATCGGTACCGTGATGCAGGAATCCGCCCAGGCCGCGCTCTCTTACCTGAAATCCCGCACCAAACAGCTGGGGATCAACCCCGAGATCTTCGAGAACATCGACGTGCACATTCACATCCCGGAGGGAGCCATCCCCAAGGACGGTCCGAGCGCCGGGATCACCATCGCCACGGCGCTGATCTCCGCTTTCAGCGGGCGGAAGGTGAGAAAGGACGTCGGGATGACCGGTGAGATCACGCTGCGCGGCCGGGTTCTGCCGGTCGGGGGCGTGCGTGAGAAGGTCCTGGCGGCGCACCGGTACGGCCTGAAGACGGTCATCCTGCCGCGGCGCAACCAGAAGGATCTGATCGACATCCCCAAACGCGCCAGGGAGTCGCTGGAATTGTTGGCGGTCGATCACATGGATCAGGTGCTGGAGATCGCATTGCAGCCAAAACCGGCTTCCAGGCGCACCCACCCGGAAAAACCAGTGCCTGGGAAAAGACCACTTTCCGAAGAGTCTCCACGGACCACAGAACCCCCGCCGGTCGTCCATCCGCGCGCCTGACACGAGCAGCCCGGCGCTGCTCCTTTTTGGCTGGAGCCCTAATCCGTAAGAATGATGGGCAGGTAATTGGGGTTGGTGAAGATCGCCTGGACGATCCGGTAGAGCGATCCAGTCGAAGAGTCCGTCAGGTACAGTTCGCCGGCCTCGTCTTCCCCGAAGGTGGTGATATTCAGAGTGGTATCGAGTAAGACCTGATCGACCCAGCTACCGCCCTGGTTTTGCAGGCTCCAGATCACCCCGCTGCAGTAATCCGCGAAGAGATAGATGCCCGCCAGATCGGGATAAGCCGCCCCGCGGTATACGTACCCTCCGGTGACGGCGCAGGTCCCATCAAGGTGGGTGGCGTACACGTGGGCTGGCGGCACCAACCCGCTGTCATCGCAAGTCGGGTCATTGTAGCATTCAAAGCCTTCCAGAATGTTCCATCCGTAATTTTCCCCGCCCAGGCTGCTGGCAGGCTGGTAGTCGATCTCCTCCCAGGACCCCTGCCCGACGTCGCCAAGGTAAAGATCCCCCGTCTGGCGGTCGAACGAAAAGCGCCAGGGATTGCGCAGGCCTAGAGCCCAGATCTCTTCCAGGTATCCGCCTGCCCCGGCGAACGGGTTGTCCGATGGGACGCCGTATGGAGAATCTCCTGATTCTACATCGATGCGCAGCAGCTTTCCGAGGAGAGAACCCGGGTTCTGGGCGTTCCCCGCCGGGTCGCCCCCGCCGCCGCCGTCCCCGGTCGCGATGTATAAGTATCCATCCGGACCGAATTGAAGCTGTCCGCCATTATGGTTCTGGTTGGTTGGGTGGGTGAGATCGAGGATCGTCTCTTCGCTGTTTGGGTCGGCTGAATCCGGGCTGAGACCCAGTGAGAAGCGGGAGACCCGGTTATCGCCGTTCTCCCGGGTGTAATAGACGTAGAAGTGAGCGAGGGAGGACCCGTAGCCGGGCGGGAATGCGACGCTGAGCAGCCCCTCCTCGTTTCCACCGCCGGAAAATGGCGAGCGCACCCGGTCGGTGATATCGAGGAATGTGCCTTGCTGGATGCCATTTTTGATTATTTTTATCCGGCCGCGCTGCTCTACTACGAAGATCCGCCCGCTGCCGTCCCCGGCGTGCGTGATATGCACGGGGGCGTCCAGCCCGCCAGCGACCAGTGCGAGGGCGACCTTGGGCGCTGCGGGAGTGGGCCGGGCGAGGGCAAAGAGCGTGATCAGGCTCCCTGCGATCCCGGCCAGCAAGACCAAAAAGGATTTCTTTCCGGCGATCTGGTTTTCCAGACCAATCCAACCCATGTTATCTATAATAACTGAAGCACGCCTGATAATGAACAGGAAATTGGTACTGATAGCTCATGTCCGGTCAGGGTGGACAGGCGTTCTGGAGATGCTCCTGGTAAGTTGTGGCGAAAACGTGGCGGCCGGAGCCATCGCAGGCGGCCCGGAAGTAATAATACGCTGTCTGCGCGGGGAAAGCCACGGCGCGCAGCGCTTCCTCTCCGGGGTTCGCTATGGGGGAAGGGGGCAGCCCAGGGTATCGGTATGTGTTGTACAGTGAATCGACCTCCAGGTCGTGGCTTGTCAGCGGGTTCGTCCACCAGGTCTTCTGGCGGTTGTTGTAGCCCAGAGCATACTGGACGGTCGAATCCGCTTCGAGGGGCATCTCTATCGCCAGGCGGTTGAGGAATACCGAAGCGATCATCGGCATCTCGTCCGGGAGCACGGATTCGCGCTGGACGATGGAAGCCAGGGTGACAGCTGCATACAGCGTCAAACCCTGGCGCTCGAACCCGGCGCGGAGGTCCGGGGTCAACCGGGACTCGAAGCGTTCCAGCAGGATCGCCAGGAACATTCGCACGCTGGATCGGCGGGGGATCTCGTACGTACCTGGGGGCAGGAATCCCTCGAGGCTGGCGCCTCGGGGGAGATCTTCAAATAACGGGCGGTCTTCGGACCAGGCACGAGCTGCAGCGAGGAATTCTTCGGGGGAGAATTCCAGGCCCGAGGTGGGGAGGCTGGCCGCGATCTCTTCCAACCGCCAGCCGGGCAGGATAGAGAAAGCCACTTCTTTCGGAGTGGCGTCCTGGAGAGATTCAGCGATCTCCACCGGGCTGATCGACAGCTCGAGCTTGTAATCGCCGGCCTGGATAGTCCTGTCCAGGCCGGCGTACCGCAGGTAAGCGAGGAATGCCTCGGCGTCTGGGATCGCGCCGGCCGCTTCAAGGTTGGACGCGATGGACTGGGGCGTTTCACCCAGCGTGACTTCGAACGCCAGCGAGCCGGCCAGCGGGTTGTTCGGCTCCGTCAGAGCATCCGAACGCAGATAAAGCAGCGTTGATAGGTAGAGTCTCTCGACGAGTCCCATCCCTGGTCTTGGAGGACCAAAAGTGGCCTCGACTCGATCGAATAGATAGAGCGTCCCGCCGAGCACAGCGCACGTCCCGGCGCAGAGTAGAAGGACCAGGGAAACAGCTGCGGCCTTCACAATGGTGTGGCGTCTTGTCCTCATACTGCTCCTCGCCTTGCATCCAGGTAGGTTTGAAGGATGACCGTGGCTGCCATCTCGTCCAGGTGCCCGCGCCGCTTTCTGCGGGGAACGCCGATCTCCTTCGCTGCTTCGAGGGCTGTGAAGGTGCTGAACGCCTCGTCCCACATGACAACCGGGATGTCGGTCTGCTTTCTGATGGCTGCCGCCAGCCGGGCGGCCTGCCTACCTTCCGGTGTGGGACGCCCTTCTTCGTCGAATGATTGGCCGACGACGATCTCGTCGGCGTCGTTTTCGGAGGCGATCGACGCGATGATCGCTGCGTCTACCTCGCGGGCGACATGCCTGACCACCGTGAGCGGCCTGGCGATCACGCCGCCGGGGTCGCTGATGGCAAGGCCGATCCGCTTCGCACCAGGGTCAACCGCGAGCACTTTCATCCTGTTACTTGGGGGCGATCACCCACCACGGAATGAGATTCGGAAGGGAAGCAGAGGCATCAGGGGCCACCAGTGGGGGTATAGGACGATCGTCGGATCCGCGGATAAGGGAAGGGTCTCGGCGAGATGCTGGGTCGCAATGGAAGGGGTCTTTCCCAGGGCGAGGCTGACTGCCTGGTTCCGGTCAGGGACTGCCTGGATCGTGCGGACGGCGCGCATCTGCCAGCTGGCCGAACCCGGTCCGCGGAATCGGGGTTGGGTGATGTGCTCGATCTCCAGCGTCCCAGGGAGGCTTTTATAGCCTGCTGGCAGGCGAGTATCCAGGATCGCTTCGGCGAGCGCCGTCAGGTCTGCGCCGGTTACGACATGAGCCACGTACTCCAGGCGCAGGTTCAATGCCAGTTCACTGGCAGGTTCTGCGCCTGGTGGGTCGTAAGATTCTTCCAGGACGTTCGCCAGCGCTGGCGCGTCAACCAGGACGTCACCGGCTTGCAGCGAGCGCCGGATCTCTTCCCTGGCGGCGCCTTCCAGCGAGGAGAGCAGTCGCTCGCGGAGCGCTGTTCGATCAACTGCCGTGGCTGCCGGGCTGGTGGCATCCTCGCCCCCGGAAAATGGCCTCTGGTTTGTAACCGAAATAAACACACCGAGTTCCCCTTCGATCGCCTGCACCCTGCCGGCGGGGAGGTTCCCGTCGCTTCCGGGGAGCGCGGCGGTTACGGGCAGGCTGATCTCCGCCCCCGGACCGGCTGGCAACCGCCCTTCCCTGTCAGTTGTGAACCGGATCGATCCATCGGCAACGGTGACGACGGTCCCCTCAGGGATGGTGATCTCTCTGTCGGTGAGGTTGGTGAAGGTAACTGACCCTTTTGCGGTTTGGTACGGTAACCGGGTTGTGCCCGTCGTCGAAATACTGGAACGCCCTTCGACGATGGTGCTGATCGTCCGCAAAGGGAGGAGTCCGGAGAGGTTGACCCTTTCCGCAGACTCGCTCGCCTGGATCGTCAGGTGGATCGCCTGCTCTTCCATCTGGGGGGAGACTGTAATTTCTGCGCTTGGGAAAAGCACCGCGGCGATGGACAGCACCGCCAGGACCCCCAGGCTGAAGGCTGCCATGCGTGGTACGGGTTTGAGCGGCGCCGGTGTGCGTTCTGGTCGGATGACATCGGCGAGTCTGCGGCGCGGTTCCAGATGTCCTGACTGCAAGAGCCGGCGAACAGGCCGCTTCCAGCGCCTTTCCTGGGCGGCGCGCACAGACTGAAAGACCGGGATGCCTAGGCTTTGCGCGTGATCTCTGACCCGGGAGTCGCGCGTGACCAAAGCCAGCTGGCAGCCGAGAGACTGGCTGTGGCGGGCCAGCAGGACCAGGTCCAGGCGGCGAGACAGTACATGTCCGGCTGGCCGCAGTCTTCCACGCGCGGGCCAGACGAGCACCAGCCGTCCTGTCTGGGTCCAGCCCATTTTGTCGCGCACCGAGATAACGTCGTCGTGGGGTTCGATCTGGATGATCTGGGTCTTCATGGCTGTGCCTCCGGTGATTCAACCGGAGCGCAGTCTATACTTTCAGGTGCTTCGTAATCCAGAGACCGGCGCTTTCCAGAGCCTGGTCCAGCCGGCTGGCGTCCTTTCCTCCTGCCTGCGCCAGGGTCGGCCGCCCGCCGCCGCTTCCGCCGAGGTATCCGGCCACATGCCTGGCCAGTTCGCCTGCATTCAGGCCGCGCTCGACCAGGTCCTCGCTGACAGCGGCGACCAGCACCGGACGTTCGTCAGCGGTGGAGGCCAACAGCGCCACACCGCTGGGGTGCCGCTGCCGGAAGCGATCGATCAGCCTGCGGAGCATATCCACATCGGCTTCCGCCAGCCTGGTTACCAGCACGGGGATGCCCCCAACCGAGGGGACCTCATCGAGCTTACGGTTGAATTCCTGCAGGGCCAGATCCTGGCGCAATGCCGCGATCTGTTTGCGGGCCTGCTCCAGCTGGTTTTGCAGGGATTGTGTCTTTGCGACGACCATTTCCGGGCTGGTCTCGAGAAGCGCCGCGGCTTCTTCGAGGACCTGGAAGCGGCGTCTGATCAACTCGTAAGCCCCTCTCCCGGTAACGGCTTCGATCCGCCTCAGTCCAGCGCCAATGCTGCTCTCGCTTGTGATTAAAAAAATGCCGATATCGCCGGTTTCGCTGACATGCGTTCCGCCGCACAGCTCGTAAGAGAAAGCGTGGTTTCCACCGATCGAAATTGTCCGAACCGTCTCGCCGTATTTTTCGCCGAAAAGAGCCATAGCCCCCTCCGCGGTCGCCTGTTGGAGAGATTTAAAGGTGATGTCCAGGCGGTGGTTTTCGAGGATGTGGGCGTTAACCCCTGCTTCGATTCGGGCGAGCTGATCAGTTCCCACTGGTTCAGGATGGGTGAAATCGAACCTGAGGCGGTCTGGGGCAACGAGGGAGCCGGCTTGCCGGACGTGATCTCCCAGCACGGCGCGCAGTTCAGCGTGGAGCAGGTGGGTGGCGGTGTGATTGCGCATGATATCGCGGCGGCGCAGGGCGTCCACGCGGGCGATGGCCTGATCGCCGCGGCGGGGCTTTCCCCGGACGACCTCCCCCAGATGGACGATCACACCGGCTGCCGGGCGGCGCATCTCCCGGAC
Organism: uncultured Anaerolineaceae bacterium; assembly: GCA_964416175.1. Lineage (GTDB taxonomy): Bacteria > Chloroflexota > Anaerolineae > Anaerolineales > UBA4823 > CAYQDF01. Next base: position 2,778 of record CAYQDF010000012.1, on the reverse strand, counting down.
GAGTATCTCCCAGCCAGGGTCGCCGGCTGAAACGATGCTGCCGGTGTCCGATACCTGCCCACCGGCTTCGACATAGAAGCAGGTCGTTGGGAGCAGGACCTCGACCTGGTCGCCAGGGGCAGCCTGCTCGATGAATTCGCCAGCGCGGGAGAGCGCGAGGACCGGGGCTGTGACTTCGAGGGTGGAGTATGGGTCATATTCGACGCCGCCCGAAGAGATGCTCCCATTTTGCTGCAGCTCCGAGAGCAGGTCCTGGTAACGCTCAATATCTCCTTCTCCCAGGACGCTGAAGGTTTCCCCGGCCCCGGAAGCCAGGCGGTGATCCTCCAGCGCCTTGCGGAACGCTTCTTCGTCCACGTCCAGGGACCCTTCGCGAGCGATGTCGCGCGTGATCTCCAGGGGCAATCCGTATGTAGCGTATAAATCGAAAGCGATTTCTCCTGGGAGGACACGGCCTCCCTCAGCGGCCAGCCGGGAAAGTATCGATTCCAGTTTCGATACGCCAGCTTCAACGGTACGCTGGAAGCGGTGCTCCTCGCGCGTGAGGTTGTCCAGGATCGCTGCCCTGTTTCGGACCAGCTCTTGATAGAACTCGCCGTAATGGTCGATCACGGTCTCAGCCACGCGGGCGAGGAACGGTTCCTGAAGGCCGATCAAGGCGCCGAAACGGGCCGCCCTGCGGATGATCATGCGGGTGACGTAGTTACGCCCCGTGTTCCCCGGAACAACGCCGTCTGCGATGAGGAAGGCAGCGGCCCGGGAGTGGTCGGCGATCACCCGGTAGGGGGTGAGACGGCGGGCCCGCGCAGAGGCGTCGTCTCCGGTCAGCGTCTGGATAGCGTCCATCATCGGGCTGAGCAGATCAGTCTTGTAATTTGAGTCCACTCCCTGGAGGACGACCGCGATCCGTTCAAGACCCATGCCGGTATCCACGTGCATGGCCGGTAATAATTCGAGAGTCTCAGGACCGGATCGGTTGTACTGGATGAAGACCAGGTTCCACAATTCGAGGAAGCGCGTGCATCCCGGCTCGTTGACGCGGCAGGTGTGTCCCGGGCTTCCTTCCAGAGCGCAGTGCCCGGGGCCCAGATCGATGTGGATCTCGCTGTTTGGTCCACAAGGTCCGGTATCCGCCATCTCCCAAAAATTGTCCTTCCGACCGAAGAAGACGATGTGTGATGGATCGAATCCAGGCTGCTGGCGCCACCAGTCGGCGGCTTCATCATCGCGCTCTATCTGCCCTTTTTCATCCTCGAAACAGGTTGCCCACATCCTCTCCTTCGGCAGGCCCCATACTTCTGTCAGAAGTTCCCAGGCCCATTGGATGGCTTCCTTTTTGTAATAATCGCCAAACGACCAGTTGCCAAGCATCTCGAAGAAGGTGTGGTGGGTGTCGTCGCGGCCCACATCGTCGAGGTCGTTGTGTTTGCCGGCGACCCGCAGACATTTCTGAGAGTTCGCGGCGCGCTTGTACGGCCGGACGTCTGTTCCGAGGAATACGTCTTTAAACTGGACCATCCCGGCATTCGTGAAGAGGAGCGTTTGGTCGCCTCCCGGTACGAGCGAAGAGGAGGGCACGAAAGTGTGACCTCGTTCCACAAAAAAGTCGATGAACATCTGGCGGATCTGCGCGCCTGTCAGGTGCTGGCTGGGCATAGAAGCTCCCTGGAAGGAGAGGGGATGAGGGAATGGGAAGGAGGGGTCGGAAGTTGAGATTACACGCATCCTTTCCCGCGTATCCGTGGATTCCCGTGTAAATTATACCAATTCGGAAAGATGCGCTCACGACACATGAAGACAGTCTGGGTAATCGCCCTGCGATGACAGCAACTCGGCGCTGGCAAGTGAGTTATAATGGATCGCCAAGGGAAGGAAGCAGAAAACTCTGATCGTATCTTCAAGTCATTGGAGCCATGTGAACGGAGAACCCACATCAGTATATACTGCGACGGTCAATTCGTCCATCCATGCCATCTTACCGGTATACAACGAAGCCCGGACCGTACGGAAAGTACTTTCTGTGTTGCGCCAGGTCGAGTGCCTTGGCGAGATAATTGTCGTGGATGATGGCTCGACAGATGGTTCTGGGAGGGAGATCGAAGAAGAAGCCGAGGTCGACCAACGCATCCGCCTGCTGACCCATGAGGGTAACCAGGGAAAAGGACAGTCGATCCTCAACGCATGGCATACCACCAAGGCGGACTGTTTGCTGCTGCTCGATGCGGATCTGTACGGCCTCGAGCCGAGCCACATCCTGGATCTGATCGAGCCGGTTTTGCGTGGCCAGGCAGATATGACCATAGGACAGTTCAAGCACGGATATTGGCGGACGGATTTTTCCCACTTCATCACGCCCTGGTTGAGCGGGCAGCGATGCCTGCGTTCAGATCTGCTGGGATACGTTTCGCCAACCGCCGCAGCGGGATATGGGATTGAGACGGCGCTCACAGTGGCGGCTAAACAGGATGGATGGCGCTGCAAGCGGGTCCCCATGTACGGCGTGTGGCACCGACCCAGCGAACAGCGCCTGGGGTGGTTGGCCGGTTTAAGAACCCGTTCCCGGATGTATGGTCAAATCGTGCGGGCCTGGTATCTGGCTGGCGGTTTGCGAAGATTTAAAATGGGACCGATTGTGAGATAATGGCACCCTATGCCCCAGCTTGATCTGCCAGGCACACCGTCCGCGAAGCCCTTCTCTAAAAATGGAACGAGACCCTGGCTCCGCAGAGCCCTGACTGTGGCCCTGCTGGGGTTATTGATATATTTCTTCTGGCCGCT
>CAYQDF010000011.1:37970-51399 GCA_964416175.1 uncultured Anaerolineaceae bacterium | reverse complement strand
ATCTCCAAAAAGTATGGGCGAGTTCCATATCCATACCAAAGAAATTCCAGGCGACTGTTCACCTCCTCGGATACACGGTGCACCTGCTTCTCGTCGCTCTTGTGCTCCTGCATCCTGTAATGCTGTATATTTCAATAAGATACGAAAGCCTGATCTCCCTGTTTGGCATTGGCATCATATTCAACCTGGCTATATTCGCCCAATACACTTATATCCTGTCTGCCCAACATCATCTCGGGAAACGCTTGTGGCGTTATATCCCTGCTCTCGTATTCTTTGCTTCAGCTGGCACTGGGATGATGGTCAATACTTTGCGCGCCGCACTAGAGATTTTTATAAATAAAGAAGGTGCCTTCGAACGAACGCCAAAGTTTGGGATCACAACCACTAATCAGAACTGGACCCGCCAAAAATATCAGCTCAAATTCGATTGGATTATTTTTATAGAGACTGCGCTGGGAATTCTGAATGGCGGCACTTGCCTGTTTGCGATAAACACCGGGAACTGGATCATCGCTTTTTATGCGGCGTTGTTTTGCAGCGGACTGTTTTTTGTGGCCGGGGTTACGATCTACCAGGGGATACTTGTGACTCTCCAGCAAAAAAAGCGAGATCGGCAGCTCTCCAATTATCCGATTACGGATAATGGCTGATAAAAAGATGATCCAGCCCCCGCGCCTCAAATTGCAGCGATCATCCCCGCTTGATGAGATCGAGTGGGGAATTCTATTGGCAGTTGCTTATTCAGATATCTTCGATTACCCAATGACCATCGACGAGGTCTTCCGCTATCTGGTTGGAGTCCAGGCCTCATCTGAGGAAATAAATCAGGCGCTCTTTTTTGGAAACCTGATCCCCCATTATTTATTCAAACAAAAAGAGTATTTAGTTTTGAATGGTAGGGCAGATCTCATCCAGCATCGGAAGCGGCGTGCCGTCTGGGCAGAATTGAAATGGGCTCAGGTAATTAAATTCGGGACTCTGATCGCTGCGCTTCCATACGTTCGAATGGTTGCAGTTACAGGGGCGCTTGCGCTCGATAATGTAGAGCCAGACGCTGACCTGGATTTCCTGATCGTCACCAGCCAAGGAAGATTGTGGTTGTGCCGGGCGATGACATTATTGGTTGTCCATCTGGCAAGGCAATCCAGGGTTGAAATCTGTCCAAATTACTTTCTGACAGAAAATTCGCTATTGATTAAAGACAGAAATCTGTTTACAGCTCGGGAACTGGCACAAATGGTTCCTGTTTTTGGCTGGGACACTTATACCAGAATGCGGAGCATAAATCGATGGGTTTATGATTATTTGCCGAATTCAGTTGGACCGCCTCTCAGGGCATTTCGATTCATGAAACAACACAGGCTCACCTCTAATCCCCTCAAGTATTCAATCGAAGCAATCCTGCGGTTTCAGCCTGGTTCCTGGCTGGAAAACTGGGAGATGCACCGCAAGATTAACAAACTTTCTTACAATTTGCCTATCGGTAGCGAATTCGAATTTAACGCGATGACTTGCAAAGGGCACATCCATGGACACGGTGAACGAGCTCTCAGAAGGTTCGGCGAGCGGGTGAGTTCACTCATGAACGGACAAACCTCATGAACGATTTCGTGATCGGTCAATCTTACTATCTTCGGTTCGATCCAAAATTATGGGCGGCAATGCAGCCATACCCTCCACTTGGCTCCCTTTACGCCGCCAGTGTCCTCAGAGCCAAAGGATATGACGTCGCATTTTTCGATGCGATGCTCGCCGAAGGTGAATCTGAATGGGAGATCAACCTGCGAAACAACCAGCCAAAAATCGCGGTTATTTACGAGGACAATTTTAATTACCTTTCGAAAATGTGCCTCTCCCGAATGAGAGAGGCAGCAATGCGGATGATCAAATCAGCCCGAGAAATGGGATGCAAAGTCATTGTCGCAGGTTCTGATGCATCGGACCACGCTCCGTTGTATTTGAAGGCAGGTGCAGATTATATATTGTTAGGGGAGGGAGAAGAGACACTTGTTGAACTATCAGCTCTGCTCGTTGGAAATATAGATGATCAGATCGAATCGATCTTAGGATTGGCGTACCTTTCCGACGGTCAGGTGAAAATAAACCCCCGCCGACCTGACCTCCGCGATCTCGATGATTTGCCCTTCCCGGCCTGGGATCTGGTCGATCTGGAGCGATATCGTGATATCTGGAGAGCGCGCCACGGGTATTTCTCAATTAACCTCGTCACTACGCGGGGTTGTCCTTATCACTGTAACTGGTGTGCCAAACCGATCTGGGGACAGCGGTATAACACGCGAAGTCCGGAGAACGTGATCGCCGAAATCACTTGGTTGAACGACTTGTTCAGTCCTGACCATATCTGGTTTGTTGACGATATCTTCGGATTAAAGCCAGGCTGGCTTCAAAGGTTCGCAGCATTAGTCCAGGAGGAGCAATTTCGTATTCCTTATAAATGTTTGAACCGGGCGGACCTGTTGCTCCGTCCTGGTGAGATAGAAGCATTAAGCAAATCAGGATGTCAGATCGTCTGGATCGGCGCCGAATCAGGATCGCAGAAAATACTGGACGCGATGGAGAAAGGCATCCGGGTGGAACAGATCTACGAGGCCGCACGGCGCCTCCATAACGCCGGAATCCAGGTCGGTTTCTTCCTCCAATTTGGATATCCGGGAGAAAATAGGGAGGACATCGAAAAAACCATCCAATTGGTTCGACGCTGTCAGCCTGATGATATAGGGATATCGGTATCCTATCCCCTGCCAGGCACACCCTTCTTCGAGAGGGTTAAGCACGAATTGGGTGAGAAGCAGAACTGGGTCGATTCGCAAGACCTGGCGATGCTCTATAAAGGACCGTACTCAACCCATTTCTACCGGCAACTTCACCGCGTGGTCCACAAAGAGTTTCGAGTGTTAAAACAGCATCAGTTTTCTAATTCACCAGATCGAAATCATTCTCTAAGTGTCGAGTCTAGCAAATACAAAATTCTTCTACCGGCAATTCGCAAGATCCTGGATAAGATCTCACTTCCTGTCGACCGATTAATCCTATCTTTATATGAGCACCTGCCTCACAAGGGTCTGAAAACCATTCCACCTGAGCTCTCGCCAGAAGAAGCAGCTCAACCAACTCCTTCAGAACGCCATGGGTCATCCTTTGGTGGTTGATAACCTGGAAGAGCGATTTTATTTCGCCTGTCCGGTTTGTGAATCCGCACTGACTCATCTGGACAAGGATGTGTTTGTTTGCATCCCTGAGACAATCGAATACAAAAAAGTGGATGGGATCTGGAGGTTTCTTCCCTCAGAAAGAGTAAACCACTACGAGAACTTTATTCGGGATTATCAGACTATCCGGAATCTTGAGGGGCGTGGTGATCGAAATCCAGAGTTCTATCGCGCGTTGCCGTTCATAGATCTCACAGGAAAGTGGCGGGGTGACTGGCGGATACGTTCAAAGAGCTTCACGACATTTGTCAACCGGGTGCTGATTCCTATTGAACGCCAACTCAATCGCTCTCTGAAAATAATCGACATGGGAGCTGGCAACGGCTGGCTATCCAATCACCTCGCGGGGAGAGGTCATTCCGTAATTGCTTTAGATCTTCTTATAAATCCAGAAGATGGATTAGGAGCCTGGACCAATTACAAGAACAGGTTCTTGCCTGTGCAGGCGGAATTTGACTTTCTTCCATTCTTGCCTTGCCAATTCGATCTCATCGTGTTCAATGCTTCTTTTCATTACTCAATCGAATATACCATCACTATTAAAGAAGTGCTGGAAAAACTGGTTCCCGGTGGTCACATCATCATATTGGATACGCCGTTTTACAAGAACGCCGAAAGCGGAGAGAAGATGGTCAAGGAAAGAGAAGAAAACTTTGCTGCCAAATTCGGGCTTCCTTCTAACACTCTGCCCGTTCGTAATTACCTCACCAGGGAAGATATAAACCGGATATCGAAAACCTGTAATATCACCTGGAATTTCATTAAACCCAACCATGGTCTGGAATGGTTCTTAAGACAATGGAGAGTCCGCTTGAAAGCACGACGAGAACCTGCTACGTTTTATATACTGATTGCTCAAAAAAGCCCTCGATCTGAATAACTGTCCATTCGCAAATTAAATTTCTCAAACCTGATTCACTCGGAGCAATCAGTCCGAGCGGTCTGTTCTACCTGGATGCAATCGGGATAAATTGTATCTACTAATAATGACATTAGTCGCTTCGATTGCTCATGTGAATTTGCTAGAATAGTCATCATGTCCAGCAATCCTGCTCATTAAATAGAAGCGAGAGGACCACTGATGGTTAATATATCCATTGACGGGCATCAGATTCAGGCTGAACCAGGAAAGACAATTCTCGAAGTTGCAGAAGAAATTGGAATAAAAATCCCAATCTTGTGTCATCACCCGGCTCTGCCAGCTGAAGGCGCCTGCCGGTTATGCCTGGTTGAGGTTGGGGACCAACGGTCTTTGCAACCGGCATGCACATTTCGTGTTTCTGAAGGCCTCGAAATAACTACTCGCAATTCGCGGATCGATGAAGCGCGCCGTTTTATCCTGGAACTGCTCTTATCGAACCACCCTCTCGATTGTCTGACTTGTGATGCTGCGGGAAGATGTTTGCTTCAGGAGTATGCCTACGAATATGGAGCAAAGCCGCTGATCCAGGAAGGATTACGCAGTGAGTATTCAATCGACAGTACAAATCCTTTTATCCAGGTCGATCGGAACAAATGTATTCTCTGCCGACGCTGTGTCAGGGCATGTTCAAACATCAACGGCATCGGCGTGATCAGTTTGCATAACCGGAGCTCTGATTCGCACATTGCTTTTGGCGAAGATACAACGATGGCGCTGAGCCAATGTGAATTCTGCGGGAGTTGTGTTGCCGTTTGTCCAACTGGAGCTCTGTTTCCGAAACAATCTCTCGGAAAAGGTCGCTCCTGGCAAATCAGGCAGGTTCAGACAGTTTGTCCTTACTGCGGAGTCGGCTGCCAGATCGTGCTGGGTGTGAGGGATAACGAGATCGTCCGGGTTGACTCTGCCTGGGACGCTCCGGTCAACCACGGTTGGACTTGCGTCAAGGGACGATTTGGAATAGATTTTGTGCATCATCCCGATCGGCTGACAAAACCCAGAGTCCGGAAATACCTGCTGGATGGCACCCCTCGCGAGCGTGGAAGGGGTGAGTGGGTCGAAGTCGATTGGAGAACTGCATTGCACATCGCCGCCCGAAAAATTACCGAAGTCAGGGGTACTTTTGGGCCCGATTCCATCGGAGTGCTGACTTCTGCCAAATGCACAAATGAAGAAAATTACCTGATGAACAAATTCGCCCGCCAGGTGATTGGGACTAATAATATCGACCACTGTGCCCGGCTTTGACACAGCAGCACTGTGGCCGGTCTGGCCACGACTTTCGGGTCTGGGGCAATGTCGAACTCAATCGATGATATTGCCAATTACGCTCAAGCGTATTTTGTCATCGGTTCCAATACGACCGAGCAGCACCCTGTAATCGGCATGCGAATCCGCCAGGCGGTCAAACAACGCGGGGCTGCATTGATTGTCGCTGATCCACGCCAAATACCCTTAACCAAGCTCGCGTCCATACATCTCCGCCATAAGCCTGGTACTGACAATGCTCTTATAAACGGGTTGATGTATCTCATCCTCAAGAGGGGGCTCGAAGACAAGAATTTTATTTCCGAAAGAACGGAAGGATTTGAAGACTTCCAATCTGCCTTGGAGGAGTATCCCCCAGAACGGGTTTCGGAAATAACTGGCGTGCTCATCCATGAATTGGAACTTGCAGCCGACCTCATGGGAACCAGAAAACCAATGGCTGTTTTATGGGCAATGGGGATCACCCAACATATCACTGGCGTCCAGAATGTGATTAATCTGGCTAACCTGCAGATGCTCCTCGGAAATATGGGCATCCCAGGAGGTGGAGTGAATCCGCTCAGAGGTCAGAACAATGTTCAAGGCGCCTGCGATATGGGGGGATTGCCGAATGTCTACCCGGCTTACCAATCGGTTTCGAACGATGAAGTACGCTCGAAATTTGAAGGTGCATGGGGCACTACATTACCAGGCAAGATTGGCCTGACGGTTACAGAGATGATCCCGGCGATCGAGGCGGGACAGATAAAGGCTTTATACGTTCTTGGAGAGGATCCGGTCATGAGCGATCCTGACACCAATCACGTCAGGCATTGCCTTGAAGAATGTGAATTTATCCTCCTCCAGGAGATCTTCCCAACCGAGACCTCTGTCTATGCTGACGTCATTCTCCCAGGGGCCAGTTTTGCAGAAAAATCCGGTACATTCACAAACACCGAAAGGCGTATCCAGCTGGTTCGGAAAGCTATTGAACCGCCGGGTTCTGCTCAAGAAGACTGGCAAATTATTGCAAACCTGGCGAAAGCTGTGCTTGCTGAGGGAGGCAGGGAGATTTCTGATGGTCCATGGTCTGGGTGGAATTACGAATCCCCCGCCCAAATCATGGCTGAAATTGCGGATCTCGCTCCAAGTTATCGGGGGGTAAGCTTTGAACGGTTGCAGAGAGGTGAGACGTTCCAATGGCCCGTAATGGATGAATCGCATAGAGGAACGCCAATCCTGCACGTGGAAAAATTTACACGAGGTCGGGGAAAATTTATCCCGGTGCAACACATCCCCCCCGCTGAGTTGCCAGACTACGATTATCCGATGGTGTTGACCACCGGCCGCATATTATTCCACTGGCACGGCGGGGAGATATCCCGCAGATCCCATGGGCTGCTTACCATGGTCGATAGACCATGGATCGAGATCAACACAGAAGATGCACATCGATTGGGGCTCGACGGACGAAAGCGTGTGAGAGTATCGTCCAGACGAGGCGCTATCGAAGCAGATGCGTATGTGACAGACCGGGTGCCACCGGGCCTCGTCTTTGCGAACTTTCACTTTCCGGAGGCCTCGGCAAACGAATTAACCTTAGCGGCACTCGATCCAATCGCGAAAATCCCTGAATACAAGGTTTGTGCGGTGAAAGTCGAAGCAGTCTGATCTCTATCCTTCACTGCGAAATACGGGACCAGAGATCGTTAAATCTTTCTCTATATCGAAAAGTCGCTCTGGATGAGTGTATGCGTTGAATCTGTCCCGGCGAGCATAACCGATCAGGGTGATGCCCATTTGGTCCGCCATATCGATGGACATCGAGCTTGGAGATGTCCTGGATACAACAACAGCTGCTCCGAGCCTGGCAGCTTTCTGCAGCATTTCCGAGCTGATCCTGCCAGTCGTCAGGAGGATCTTATTCTCCAATTCGATACCTTCCAACAGGTAGCGTCCGGCGAGTTTGTCCAGAGAATTATGCCGCCCAATGTCCTCGGCCATCAATACGAAATCTCGACCATCGCTCAGGATCGAAGTGTGCACTCCCCCCACTTTTCGATACAAGTCTTGCGAATCGAACAGAGTATCAATCAACTCGGTTATTGTTCGTGGGCTTATCGAAAGGCCATTCAATGCAGGTCGCGGAATTTCGATTAGAGTTGCTGCTGTGTAGCCGCCTGTGCATCCAGACGTCCGCTTCCATTCGCGGGGTTTATCAACAGTTCGGTAGAGCCAGACATCCACGTTATCCCATGTTGGGCAGAGCCTGAGATCCGCGATATCGCTCGCTCGCTCGATCAATCCCTCGTTGAAGAGAAATCCTACCCCCAGAGCGTCCAGGTGATTGGGTGTACACATAAAAGTCAGCCAGGTTTCGCCATTAACGGTTAGCGAAACTGGAGTTTCTACTATCACACCTGCTTCAACTGTTTCCCATGACCCAGATCGGAATTGGGAATATTTGATCGGTTGATTCGTTGATTTCATTCTGCATCTCTAAAATAAACAGAATAGCTGGGAGACTGATTGTCCTTATCAAGTTTAACACAAACTGGACGGCAAATCCTACAAAAGTGGTCGTGTTTCGCCTAAAATGATTTCTCTAATTTTCCTTTAAGTTACGTTTGTCACGATTGATTGTGTCATTTGTTACTAGTCATATTCGATCCGTTTTAAGATACTTGTTATCAAGAGAACCTGCATTTCGAGTGAAACCTTACCAGTGAGGTGGCACGCAACAACCAATACTACAAGCACCTTCGGTAATTTGTTGGTGGTTCTTCCATCAGGGTTACATATCCGGTTCTTTATCAAGATCAATCAAGATAGCTAATTATTACCAACCCAACAGGAGGTCTAAATGGTTGTAACCGCCACTCAAGCACGGGCACCAACTTTCTTCGAAGAAGTTGTTTCTGCAACTCCCGGGGGGCCAACTAATCTCGAATTATGCCTGCAGTGTGGCACATGCGGAGGCTCCTGTCCTTCGGGACCAGATATGGAGCACACACCCAGGTCGCTCTTCGCGATGATATCCGCGGGAATGAAACAACAAGTGCTGAGCAGCAATACCCCCTGGTATTGCGTCTCCTGTTATTACTGCACCGTTCGCTGTCCACAAGAAATCCATATAACAGATTTGATGTACACCTTAAAGCGATTGGCGATTAAACACGGCTTCTATCGCCAATCGACCGCATCCGATGCACCAGATTTTTCCCAGACTTTCATTGGTTACGTTGAAAATTACGGGCGGAGTTTCGAATTGGGTCTGGCAACTCGTTATCATCTGTCCCATCACCCCCTGGATGTTGTTAAGATGGCTCCAATGGGGCTCGGGATGTGGCGTAAAGGGCGCATGGATCTCACTCCAAAAAAGATCAAGGGCATCCAGCAGCTCAAGGCGATCCTGGAAAAAGCTAAAGAACTGGGAGGTGGAGCATGAGATACGGATATTACCCTGGCTGTTCGTTGGAGAGAAATGCTTCCGCGTACCACAAATCCACCATGGCTGTCGCACCCCCTCTGGGACTTGAGCTGCAAGAGGTCGACGATTGGAACTGCTGTGGTGCAACAGAGTACTTTGCGGTCGATGCCTTACCTGCCTATGCTTTAGTGGCAAGAAACCTGGCTTTGGCGGCACAACAACCCAGTAATGGACACGAATTGGTCGCTCCGTGCAGCGCCTGCTTCTTGAATCTGCGCAAAGTGGATCATTACATGTTGAAATCTCCAGAACTTGCATCCCAGGTAAACACAGCGCTGGCGGCTGGAGGTTTGCACTACCAACCTGGCACGGTAAGGGTCAGGCATCTTCTCGACATCTTCGTCAATGATCTCGGTTATGAGAAGCTTGCCGAAAAGATAACAAAGCCTTTGACTGGATTGCGGGTTGCGCCTTATTATGGCTGCGTAATGCTCCGTCCTGTCCTCGACGGGACTTTCGATAATCCCGAATATCCGAAGACCCTGGATACCCTCCTCGATACCCTGGGTGCAGAAGTCGTCGATTTCCCGCTCAAGACGCACTGCTGTGGTGGGCATATGACGCAGATCAGTGAAAATGTCGCCCTGGAGCTGATCTACAGGCTTTTAAAGAACGCCTCAGAATACGATGCAGATATGATCGTGACATTATGCCCGATGTGTCAACTCAACCTGGATGCCTACCAGGATAGCGTTAACAGACAATTCAAGTCTGACTTCAGGATACCGATTCTATATTTCACCCAGATGATAGGGCTCGCATTGGGGATGGACCCGATCGATTTGGGGATTGGCAAGGAGTTCATTGATGCCAGGCCTGCTTTAGCCAAAATCGGCGTCGAAGTCCCTGTGGAAGAGGCAACCAGGAAGAAAAAGTCTGGTAAGGAAGAGCTTCCAATGCCGAGAATGCCGGAGGAGGGTTAAGTCATGAGCGAAGAACGTGTCGGTGTTTACGTCTGCCATTGTGGAACCAACATCGCAGGTGTGGTTGATGTTGAAGAAGTCGCCAGGTGGGCTGGTGAACAACCTGATGTTGTTTGCGCCCGAGATTACAAATTCATGTGCTCAAGCCTCGGTCAGGAGCTGATTGAAGAGGATATCAAACAAAAAGGGTTGACCCGGATCGTAGTTGCCGCCTGTTCTCCCCACATGCACGAAAAGACCTTCCGTGGGGCTACCCAACGCGGCGGTCTCAACCCTTATTTCTTTGAGATGGCAAACATCCGAGAGCACAACTCTTGGGCGACCAATGACAAAGAGATGGCGACACAGAAGGCCAAGGCGCTGGTCAATGCTGCTGTGGAGAGAGTCGTATACCATCAACCTCTGGAACCACTTCAAGTCAACATCAACCCCAACACACTGGTTGTCGGTGGAGGCATTGCCGGGATCTCTGCCGCCCTGGAGCTGGCCAATGCGGGTTACCATGTTTACCTGGTCGAACGTGAACCATCGATCGGTGGTCACATGGCGCAGCTCGATAAGACCTTCCCGACCCTGGACTGCTCAGCTTGTATCTTAACGCCCAAGATGGTCGATGTGGGTCAACATCCCAACATCACGCTCTGGAGCTGGAGCGAAGTCGAAAACGTCTCGGGGTACATTGGTAACTTCACAGTCACGGTCAGGAAAAAAGCCCGTTACGTGAACGAAGATCTTTGCACCGGATGCGGGATTTGTGAAGAAAAATGCCCACGCAAGGTCATCGACGAAGTATTCGAAGCCGGGCTCTCTTACCGCAAAGCGATCTACCGACCATTTCCTCAGGCTGTTCCGAAATATCCTGTCCTCGACCCGGCGAATTGCACCTATTTCGAGCGAGGGAAATGCAAAGCCTGCCAGATCCTTTGTCCAACCGGGGCGATCGATTTCGAACAGCAGGATCAACTGATCACTGTTGAAGTCGGGAACATCATCCTCGCGACTGGATACGATCTGTTCGATGCTAGACGTATTCCCCAATACGGGTACGGAAGACTTGCCAATGTGTTCTCCAGCCTTGAATTCGAAAGGATGGTTAACGCTGCGGGTCCGACCGGCGGTAAGATCGTCCTGCGAGACGGCGTGACGCAGCCCAAGAGTGTCGCCATCGTTCATTGTGTCGGATCGAGGGATAAGAACTACAACGAATACTGCTCAAAAGTCTGCTGCATGTACTCGCTGAAATTCGCACACCTGGTCCATGAAAGGCTGCCGGAAGCAGAGATCTTCAACTTTTATATCGATATGCGTACACCGGGCAAAGGGTACGAAGAGTTTTACCATCGGCTGCTCCACGAAGGCACGCACTTTATCCGAGGCAGGGTGGCTGAGGTTACAGACGCTGCGCGTCTCCCTGGTGAAGAAGGCAAACTGATTGTTCAGGCTGAAGATACGCTGATCGGTCGCCAACGCCGAATTCCGGTGGATATGGTGATCTTAAGCGCCGGTCTTCAGGCGCGCGAAGATTCAAAGGAAATCGCTCACCTGTTCGGTCTTGGATGTGATTTCGATGGCTTCTTCGTCGAACGGCATCCGAAACTCGATCCGGTTGCGACCATGACTGAAGGGGTAATGATTGCTGGAGCATGCCAGGGCCCGAAAGACATCCCAGACTCGGTCTCGCAAGGGGCAGCAGCTGCCGCGCGGGTAGCCAGCTTGATCAGTCAAGGGACAGTGATGATGGAACCTGTGCGGGCCAGGATCGACGCCGAACTTTGCTCCGGGTGCCGGATCTGCAACAACCTGTGTCCATATAATGCCATTGTGTTTCACGCGGATCAAAAAGTATCGGAAGTCATCACAGCGCTTTGCCAGGGCTGTGGGACGTGTGTGGCTGCCTGCCCTAGTGCCGCCATAACCGGCGCTCACTTTACGAACCAGCAGGTCCTTTCTGAAATCGAAGGCATATTGTGGGACGTACGCCAGCCGCAGGCTGAGCCTGTCTGATCGGGAGAATACTATGAGTGAACAATTCGAACCCGTAATTGTAGGATTTCTATGCAACTGGTGCTCCTACCGGGCGGCGGATCTTGCAGGTACCGCCCGTATCAAATATGCTCCAAACATGCGCCCGATTCGGGTCATGTGCAGCGGCCGCGTGGATCCGCAATTCGTCCTGAAAGCTCTCCGAGAAGGAGCGGATGGTGTGATGATCGCCGGCTGCCATCCCGGCGAGTGCCACTATGTTGAGGGCAACATTAAAGCTTTGCGCCGGTTTATGCTCCTGAAGAACCTGCTCAAGCAATGGGGAATTGAGGATGAGCGGGTGCAGTTGGTCTGGGCATCTGCGTCTGAAGGCAACGTCCTTGCTGAGGCGGTCGACCGTATGACCGAACAGGTTCGCGCCCTGGGTCCCCTGCGCTGGAAAGAAGCAGTCTGGTCGGAGAATGGGCGTGAGCCGGCTAAAGCCTACGAAAAAGCGTCAGCTCCTGAGGAGGTTCGAGATGCCTGAAAAACCGACACTTGCCATGTATTGGGCAGCCGCGTGTGGTGGCTGTGAGATCTCCGTATTAAATATCGGAGATAAAATCCTGGTCGTGGACGAGGTTTTCGATCTAGCCTTTTTCCCCTGCATTGCAGATTTCAAAGTAAAGGATGTCAGGAGTTATCCAGACGGATACATCGATGTCTGCTTGTTTAACGGTGCTATCCGTAATTCCGAAAATGAAGAGATGGCGCATCTCCTCCGCCAGAAATCAAAAGTCCTGGTAGCGTATGGATCCTGTGCTTACGAAGGATGTATCCCGGCCTTGTCTAACTTGACGACCAAAGACGCAACTCTTCGGACAGTCTATCTGGACAACCCCTCAATCGATAATCCAGATGGTATCCTCCCTCAGGTGTCAACTGAAGTCCCAGAAGGCGAATTAACTCTGCCCGAGTTTTATCATACTGTGAAATCTCTCGATCAGGTCGTACCTGTAGACTATTATCTCCCTGGGTGTCCACCGGAACCTGAGCAAATCTGGGCAGTACTTCAGGTCGTCGTGAATGCGCTGCTGCACGGAGGCCCACTCCCTCCATCAGGCTCGATTGTAGGCGCAGGCCAGGTTGCGGTATGCGAGGAATGCCCTCGCGAGAAAAACGAGAAGTCCATCAGCCAGTTCTACCGGCCCTACGAAATCGTCCCTAAACCTGACCTTTGCCTCCTCGAGCAAGGCATCGTGTGCATGGGTCCGGCAACCCGATCGGGATGCGGAGCTTTGTGTCCCCAAGTGGGTATGGGGTGCAGAGGATGCTATGGTCCATTAGATGGAGTCGAAGATCAGGGCGCGAAGATGCTCTCAGCCATCGCTTCTGTGGTCGGCGTCGGCGCAGCAGGGATGGAAGAACACGTGTTGAATGAAAATATTTCATCCGTCATGGAAACGCTCGCCGATCCGGCAGGTACCTTCTATCGTTTCAGCATGGCGCACTCGTTGTTGAAGAGGGCCCGGACGAATCGAAATGGGGCTAACGGAGGTTAGGAATGATGAAACGCATCACGATTGATCCGATTACCCGCCTGGAAGGACACGGAAAGATAGAAATCTTCCTCAACGAGGAAGGTGAGGTGGAA
>CAYQDF010000011.1:0-37960 GCA_964416175.1 uncultured Anaerolineaceae bacterium | reverse complement strand
AAATACTTACCTGCAGATTCCTGAATTGCGCGGGTTTGAGCAGTTTTGCGTTGGACGACCTGCTGAGGAGATGCCGCGGATTACGAACCGCATCTGTGGGGTCTGCCCGGAAGCCCATCACATGGCGAGTACAAAAGCGCTGGATGCTCTATACCACGTAGAACCTTCCTCCGCAGTGAAAAAAGTGCGCGAAATGTTCTACTCGTCTTTTTATGTAACTGACCATACGACACACTTTTATGCCCTGGGAGCTCCAGATTTCGTTGTTGGACCTGATGCTCCAGCTGCGGAGAGAAATATCTTAGGGATTGTACATAAAGTGGGAGTAGAGATCGGCAAAGAGGTCATCGACTGCCGCATTCGGAATCACCATGTCATCAAAGTTGTCGGCGGGCGCGGCGTTCATCCCGTCGCAGGGATGCCGGGCGGCTGGAGCAAGGCGATAACAAAAGATGAAAGAGATGAAATCGAATCGATAGCCAGGAAGAACGTCGATTTTGCACTCTTCAGCTTAAAACTCTTCGATGATATCGTCCTTGCCAATCAGGCATACGTGGACCTGATCGTGAGTGACACCTTCACACACAAGACATACTACATGGGCACTGTCGATGAGAAGAACCGCGTCAACTTCTACGACGGTATGATCCGGGTCGTTGGTCCCGATGGAAAAGAGTTCATTAAATATCCTCCGAAGGACTATGCGAAACATATAGCCGAACGAGTCGAGCCCTGGTCTTATCTGAAATTCCCTTACCTGAAGAATATCGGCTGGAAGGGCTTTGTGGATGGCCAGGAGAGCGGTATTTACTGTGCGACACCTCTTTCCCGACTGAATGCAGCGGATGGCATGGCTACGCCAAAATCCCAGGAAGCATTCGAAAAGTTTTATGAAACCCTGGGGAGCAAGAAGATTAATGGGCGTTACGAACCAGTCCATTTCCGACTGGCTACCCATTGGGCCCGCCTTGTCGAGCTCCTTTACGCTGCTGAGCGGATGCTGGAACTAATCACAGACCCCGAGATCACCGATCCGAACGTTCGCATCGCCGTAACAAACACCCCAGATGAAGGGGTGGGATGTGTAGAAGCCCCGCGCGGCACCCTCACTCACCATTACTGGACGAATGAAAATGGGATTTTGACCAGAGTGAATTTGATCGTTGGGACCACCAATAATAATGCCCCAATCACCATGTCGATCAAGAAAGCTGCAGCCGGGTTGATCCAAAAGGGTACGGTCATCTCGGATGGACTGCTTAACCGGATCGAGATGGCTTTCCGCAACTACGATCCTTGCATGTCCTGCGCGACGCATTCACTGCCTGGTCAGATGCCCCTGGAAGTGATTATCAGATCGCCAGATGGCTCGACAATAGAGAGGTTGAGTCAATTCCTTGGTTAAGGATAGAGTGAAGACCCTGATCCTGGGCCTGGGCAATCCCATATTAACTGACGATGGGGTTGGTGTGCTTGTCGCCGAATCGGTGCGATCGAAGCTGCCAGAAAATTCTGGAATCGATGTTTCCGAGGCGAGTGTGGGCGGATTGACCTTGATGGAATCGATGCTCGGTTATGACCGGGTAATCTTGATCGACGCAATCCATGGGAGGGCTCATAAACCTGGTGACATCGAGCGGTTGACCCTCGCAGATCTAAAAACACTGATCCAGACCCAGCACACTGCCTCTCCCCATGATGTCAACCTTGTTACGGCATTCGAAATAGGGCAAAAGATGGGGGTGCATCTCCCAGAAAAGGTAATTATCTTCGCAATCGGGGTTGAAAATGTATCCGATTTTGGCGATCAACCAACCCCATCCGTTGCAGCAGCCATTCCTATTGCGATAGAGGCTATCCTTCGGGAAGTCAATCTTGAGAACGAGGAGGCGTTATGGTCTCACCCGAACTGATTCGGCGATTTCCTTTCTTCAGTGGATTGACCATCGAACAAATCACTAAACTGGCTAAAGCAGGCGACGAAGTCAGCGTTGAAAGAGATCATTACTTTCACCGTGAAGGCGAGGAACTCGACAAAATGTACATGATCGAGGAGGGCGAAGTCCAGGTCGTTACCTCTATGCCCCAACGGGATCGGGAAATCGTTTTAAACACCCTCGGTACAGGTGATCTCTTTGGGTGGTCAGCGTTGGTGCCCCCTTTTGTAGCAACAGCGAGCGCCAAATCCGTGACCCCCTGCAAATTCATTGCCTTCGACGCCAAAGAGTTGTTGGATGAATTTGAATCCGATGCTCACTTCGGCTTTGTAATGATGCGAAAAATTGCACAATTGGTGCGCGATCGGCTTAATGCTATCCGGATTGAGACACTGGCATACTTGATTGAATAATAATTCACAAGTTCGAGCACACTGATCATCCAGCAATCTAAGGAGCGGTCAATGTCCTGATCCAACCGGTCAGGACATTCCTGATTTAATCTCAGACCGATCAATCCACAGTCACAAATCATCCGTACATAGAATTGATCACATCAATCTTGAGCTGATCCGCAATGCGGTGAGAGCAGGAAATTCTCTCAGAAAGGAGGGTTGGACCAGAATTGACGATTGAATGTATCTGAAGATTCCAGGCTTACTCACTAAAAACTAGTCTATGAGTATTGGTGTCCTTGGAGGTAAGACATGATTACAAGTATCCCTAAAAGTCGATCTGCTAGAATATTGATCCTGGTGGTCACAATTGCGCTACTGGTTTCCCTGGCGTTAGCGGCTCATCCCGCTTTTGCAGAATCATCATTTCGACTGGTCAAAGCTCAATTATCTGGTGAAGCAGAGGTGCCTGGCCCAGGGGACCCGGATGGAAGTGGCTCGGCCAGGATCAGACTGTTCCCAAATGAGAATATGGTCTGCTTTACAATCAGGGTAGAGAACATCCTCCTACCTACGATTGGTGCCCACATCCATGCCGGCACAGCCGATGTTGCCGGACCGGTCGTTGTTCCGCTTACTCCTCCTGACGAATCGGGCACGTCTAAAGGCTGCGTGGAGGCTGACGAAGCCCTGATCCGCGATATCTTCAAGAATCCAGCGAACTACTATGTCAATGTGCACACGACCGATTTCCCCGGTGGGGCAATTCGTGGGCAGGTAACCAAGTAACCATCTTTCCAGCAGGTTTAACTATGGGTAACCGGGACCATGAGTGCATCGCGTTCCCGGTTATCCATTATTCTTGAAAAATGTCTCGATATCCCTGAAGCAGCTCGCACTTAATTTATGCCCCACGTCCTCTTCACAATATCCCACTGTAGCCCCTCCATGTTTTAACTTCTCAACGACCTCCCGCGCTTTATCAATGGGGACCAACCTGTCAAGTTTTCCGTGGGCTACGAAAATTTCTTTCCCCACAAGCGGTCGGTGTTCTATGAATTCGTCGATTTCTTCCGGCATGAAACCTGATATTCCAGCAACCTTACCAATTTTTTCAGGGGAAATGATGGCCATAGTATAAGCCAACGCTGCTCCCTGGCTAAATCCCAGTAAATTTATTCGATCGAGGTCGAGTTCAGGAAAATTCAGGGGAACAAGTAGCCTGAATAATACTTCCACAGATCTCAGAAATTCCGAAATAGAAGGCCATCCATTACTCTCGCTTGCCTGCCAGCTGTATCCGCCTAGCCTGGAAGTGTAGATCCCCCGTGGTGCAATGAGGGTATATCCCCTGGGCATTCGGTGAGCAAATATCGACATTGAGTTCTCATCTCCGGTCAGGCCGTGGAGCATCACAATGACAGGCCAAGGAGTCATGCTCTCTGGCAGCCACTCGCAGAACACAACCTCCCCAATCCTACGCTTCTTGCATCTGAGATTATTCATGGATTCCATCGACATGAAATTTCCATCTGACCGGTGATATACTCTCTTGGTGGTCGAGGATGAGTGATCTGGATCCCATTGGTCTCGCCAAAGAAGAAATAATCAGAGCGCAGCAGTCCCGGGAGTCAAGGAATGAAGGGAGAGCCAGGGTCTGTGCGCGGCGGGCGGCAGGATATCTGGCGAAGCATTATCTCGAAAAAAACGGTATCAACGATCCCGGGTCAAATGCGATGATCCGGTTGAGGTTGCTTAATTCCCTGCCAGAAGTGTCCCCTGAAGCGAAGCTTATAATTAAGTACCTTTTGATCCATGTCAACCCCAACCATGAATTACCCGTGGAAGTAGATCTCATCGAAGAAGTACGCAGGTTGGCTGAGCTGCTGCTAGGGGTGAAGATGTAGCCCAACAAATATCTAGATCTATCTTAATAATGACAGGATATAACAAGCCATGATTGAGATAGCCCCTAGTCAAGCTTCAGGCGCGTATCGTCCTTAATCGATCCCGCGATCCTGGTATCCCGTAACAGTGAGAGGATCACCTGGCTGAGGGTTAGGAAGAAGATTATCCCACTCAAGCAGCTCGCGATCAACAACAACACGAACCTTAACGAAAAATCTCTGGGGTACCGGATTGAGGGGGTTAGCGGATCCGTCAACCGTTGATACAGGTGGTCAATAAACTCTGGCCGCGGATCGATCGGCTGCAGTTTTGAGCTCATCAGTTTTTCGATTCTTGAGATCTTATCAATGCTTGCTGTATTCATTTTCTCTTCATCGTAACCTTATGTTAATCATCCCTGGCCTCGTTTTGATCTACAATCCCATCGAACAAGCCATCATCGAATTCATCTCGGAGAGATGTCAAAGTTCGATGGTAGAGGCTTTTTACTGCTCCTTCAGATCTGCCCATAATCTGGCCAATTTCAGCATTCGAAAGGTGTTCTACGAATTTCAGGATGATCAGTTGTTGGCGGTCTTGCGGTAATTTTCTGATCACCGATAACAGACGTTCCACTTCTTCATTCTTCAATAAGACGTTCTCGGGATGCTCACCACCATGACGAATGAGGACGATCTCCTCGAGAGGTATCTCCTTCCGCCGGCTGTTATCTCTGTGCCAGTTTGCCACCAAATTATGAGCAATGCGGTACAGCCATGCAGATAGCGGCAGTCCCCGGTCGTTGTAATTCTCAACATGCTTCAACGCTCTAAAAAATACTCGTGCTGTCAGGTCCTCAGCGTCGTGTTCATTACCGGTACGGTAATAGATATAATTGTAGATCCGGCTGATATAACGTTCGTAAAGGATCCCGAACGCTTCAAGATCTCCTTGAGCAGCGAGCGCTAGCGCTTCATCATCATTCAATTCAGGCACGATCCTCACTCTGCCAGGTGAGGTGTACCATCTTGTAATGGTAACACCTCCCTGCTAGAAAAGTTGCAAAGAGTATAACACGCCAAGGTGTCCCTTTCCAACCTGCTGGACTATCCCACTAATCAGCGATATAATATATCTGCAACGGGGATGACAGGCTTCGACGGAGGAGGCTGCTCCCGGATTGCGAGCCGAGAGGCGCCGAGCTCGAAAAATCAGCGCAACCAATAAGTGCCAAAAGCACGAACCTCGCCGCTCTTCCTCTCGCTGCATAAGCGATGAATTAAAGCGGCTGACTCCATAAAGGAGTCACGTCTGCCTACCCCGCTCCCTGGCCGGAGGTAGAGCGGGCGCAACAAAGCCAGTGTGCGGTGTGTGACGCCATTGACCACACCAAAGATGGACTCTCGGGTCCGAATGGCTGGCCAGACGTCAGCTTGCGTCGTTTGAGGGGCGTCGGGCGAGATTAAAAAACGACTACGCTCGTAGATATCCGCGGGGTGAATCTTTCGGACGCGGGTTCGATTCCCGCCATCTCCACCTGGGATCAGGAAAGACCCTCGATTTGCATGATCGAGGGTCTTTTCTTATTTTGCAACGATAAAGCCCTTAAGATATGAGCCTTCAGGGAAATTTAATGCGACGGGATGGTCAGCCGATTGATGCATTCTCCCCAGAATCCGACCCTCGACAGCGGCGTCTTTTGCTGCACCAGCAATAATTTTATAAAAAAGATCTTCACTGATCCCCCCTGAACAAGAGAAGGTCATCAGCAATCCATCAGCACGCAGAAGTTTGAGGGCAAGCAGATTGATGTCTTTATAGGCGCGCGCTGCCCGCTGTGCCTGGGCAACGGTTGGTGCTAGCTTCGGTGGATCGAGAATAATAATATCAAAAGTTTCTCTTCGATCTCGGAGTTCCCGGAGCAATCGGAATGCATCGCCAACGAGGAATTTTACCTTGCTTGCTCCACACGAATTCAGATCAATGTTCTTTCGAGCAAGGTTCACCGCGGATGCAGAAGAGTCGATCGAAATTACCTCCTCCGCTCCTCCAAGGAGAGCAGTCACAGTGAATCCCCCTGTATACGAAAAACAATCCAAAACCTTCTTGTTTCTTGTGAATTCGCTGATGAGATGTCGGTTCCACCGTTGATCGAGATAAAAGCCAGTTTTTTGACCTTGCTGGACATCCACAAAGAATTTGCTCTCCCCATCTTCTATCATTATTAGCCCGGAAGGTTCATCCCCATAGATACTTCCGACGCGTTCTTCCAACCCTTCTAGCTTGCGGACATCGGCATCGGAACGCTCATATATCTTCGAGCAACCTGTGAGCTCGACCAGGAGTTCCGCGATTATTGTCCGCCAACGTTCAATACCTGCAGTCAGACATTGCATCACAAGCGTATCTGCGTATCGGTCGACAATGAGCCCAGGCAGTCCGTCGGATTCGGCGTGCACCAGCCGCATCGCATTGGTCTTCGTCAGCTGGACGAGGTTCTTCCTCAGCTGGTGGGCGCGCTGCAGTCTTCGGAAGAAGAAATCAAGGTCGATCGCTTCGTCCTGGTCCGATGTCCATTTTCTTATCCGAATTTGTGAAGCAGGGCTGTATGCCCCTCGCATCAGAAAATTACCCTGCCAGTCGAGCACGTCGATGGTCTCACCCAGTGCGCTTTCAGATGATGTGAGCTTGATTCTATCGATTGCACCGGAGAAAATCCACGGATGGCCCTTGGTGACAGCGGCCTCACGACCTGGTTTAAGCCAAGCGGTTGACATCAGAAAGTTTCAGATGTTCTAGGTGATCACTCCAACCCTTTTTCCGGCTGATTCAATCACGTCCATCGCCTGCTCGATCTCATCCGCTTCGTGCGCCGCGGTGACTGTTGCTCGCAGCCTCGCGAGGCCAGGCGGTACGGCAGGTGATACGACCGGCAGCACGAAAACCCCCTCATGTTGGGCTGCTCTCGTCATGGAAAATGCCATTTCATCTGCTCCGCAGAGCACAGGAACGATCGCAGTGCAGGTCTGCATGGTATCGAATCCCCGCGCTTGCAGGCCTTTGATGAACTGGTCGGTGTTTGCATGTAATTTCTCTATTCGCCAGGGTTCATCCAGGATTACTTTAAAAGATTCCATAGCCGCAGCTGTTTGCGCCGGAGGCAGGGCAGCTGAAAAAATATATGCGCGGCTTGTGTGCCGAAGAAAATCGATTAATTCCTTTCGCCCTGCTATATATCCTCCAACTGAAGGGATCGTCTTGCTCAGTGTTCCCATCTTGATATCGATAGTCCCGGGCAATCCATAATGCTCCTCAATTCCTCGACCTGTTTTCCCGAGTACACCTAATGAGTGTGCCTCATCAACCATTAACCATGCCCTGTATTTTTGGCATAGCTCCACGAGCTTGGGAAAATCGATGATATCTCCATCCATACTGAATACCGCATCCACAACTACGAGCTTCGTGGCACCCGCCTCGATTCTCTGAAGTCGCTCCTCCAGGTCGGCCATATCGTTGTGGCGGAATCGGAGAAATTTCGCTCCAGACATCAGACATCCGTCGACGATGCTGGCGTGGTTCAGCTTATCCGAGATCACATAATCCCCTCGGCCTAATAATGTGGAGACAACAGTGAGGTTCGTCACGTATCCAGAAGTATAAGTGATTGCTGCCTCCGTTCCCTTAAATTCAGCAATGATCTCCTCTAATTCCTTATGTAGACTGAGGCTCCCTGCGAGTGTGCGCACGCCGTGGGTCCCTGTACCGTATTTGTCGATAGCATTCCTGGCAGCGGCATTAATCCTGGGATGTCCAACCAGTCCCAAATAGCTGTATGAAGCATACATCCCCATCTCGCGACCATTGACAACGACACGCGCGCCTCCTCGCAATTCAGCGACAGGTTGATTGTAATAATAGAGATCTTCTGCCTTCAAAGCTGTAACTCGCTCGACAAGGGCATTGATCCGCTTTACGATCATATCTTCGTGATCTGAAAAATCCATTCATTTTCTCCTGTGCGTCAGATTTCTTCCGCTTCTATTTTGCCAGCTCCCGTAACCCTTTTTCGTCCAGAATTGGTATCCCCAGTTCCTTGGCTTTTGTAAATTTCGATCCAGGCTGATCACCTAAGACCAGATAATCGGTTTTCTTGCTTATCGAACTGCTTACCTTCCCTCCTCTTGATTCAATTAGTTCCTTTGCTTCTTCCCGCGATAGGCCTGGCAGAATACCCGTGATCACAAATGTCAGACCTTCGAGAGGTTGTTTTTCCTCAGTAATTTTGTCCTTAATTTCTGCTTTCGGCCATACTCCGGCTATGCGCAATTTTTCCAGGAGTTTTCGATTGGCGGGGGTGGCAAACCAATCTATGATGCCTTGAGCGATATTCGGCCCAATCCCCTCGATCCTCAGGAGATCATCTAACGTCGCCCGACTCAGATCATCCAGGTCCCTGAATACCCTTGCCAGTTCAGCCGCCCCCACTTCACCGATGCCTCGGATGCCAAGAGCTGTGATCACCCGGGAAAGACCGCGTGATTTTGAGTTTTCGATTGATTCGAGTAAATTGTTGGCTTTTGTCTCAGCAAATCCTTCCAGACCAAGCAAATCTTCCTTCTTGAGGAAATAGAGATCTGCCGGGTCGTGAACAAGTCCAGCTGCAACCAGCTGTTCGACGATTCTAATCCCCAAACCGACGATGTCCATAGCGCCGCGCGACACAAAATGTTCCAGGTTCCGAATTACTTGGGCTGGACAGGCAGCGTTTACACAATACCACGCAACTTCACCCTCAAAGTGCTCTATCGGCTCCCCACACACCGGGCAGGATCTCGGCGGAACATAAGGCTGAGTCCCTTCCTGTCTGGCTTCCAGGACAGGTCCTATCACGTAGGGGATCACATCCCCTGCCCGCTTGATGAGGACCCGATCGTTCACCCGGATGTCCTTCTCCGCGATGTAATCGAAATTGTGGAGGGTCGCCTGTTTGACCACAACACCCCCGATTACCACCGGTTCGAGGATCGCATAGGGAGTGATCACTCCAGTTCTCCCGACATTTACTCCGATTTCCAGTAATTTTGTAGTAACCACCTGAGCAGGGAACTTGAAAGCAATCGCGCCGCGTGGATCCTTCCCAACAACTCCAAGTTCGTTAGAGAGAACAATGTCGTTGATCTTGATGACTGCGCCATCTGCTTCGAACGGCAATTCATTCCGCTTTGTTGCGAGCGCGTTACCTGCCTCAATTGCGTCTTCGATGGTCTCGCAGAAGCTGGCGTTCACAACCGGGAATCCCAATTGTCTCAAGTAGTCCAGGGACTCCATATGTGTCGTGATTCGGTCGCCTCCCGCAATTTCAATAATCTCATAAGTGAGCAAAGTCAAGGGGCGAGAAGCTGTCAGGTTCGGATCGAGCTGCCGGAGCGATCCAGCGGCCGTATTTCTGGGATTCTGATATGGTTTCTCTCCTGCTGCGATCAACTGGGCGTTCAGCTTTTCAAAATCCCTGATGAATATAAAAACCTCTCCTCTCACGACGATGCGCTCTGGTGGAGGCAGCCTACCATCAACCACCGGGATTCTCAAAGGCAAGGATCTGATTGTCCTGAGGTTTGAGGTGATCTCTTCTCCGATCTCTCCATCACCGCGAGTTGCACCCTGGATAAATCTGCCATTTTGGTAATGAAGGACGACCGTCAGTCCATCAATTTTCGGTTCCACCACGAATTCAGCTCGCTCTACTCGTTCGTCCAGGCGGGCGATTCGGTCATACCAGGCCCGGACACCTTCAGCATCGAAGGCATTTCCAAGGCTCAAGATAGGCACTGGATGGCGTACCTTGGGAAATTTATCCGCTGGAAGTGCGCCTATTCTCTGGCTTGGAGAATCGGGTGTTATCCATTCCGGGTGATCACTTTCTATTTGTTTCAATTCCGCCATCAGCCGGTCAAATTCGTAATCGCTTATGACCGGAGAATCCAGAACGTGATATCGGTAGTTATGATATGCAATCTCCCTGCATAACTCCAGGTATCTTTGATAAAGTTCGTTTTCGCTCATAGCAAAGATTATAGTCCAGGCGTTGGAGATTATTATTAATGTTCAGGTGCTCTATGTGAATATCGAGGTCCTCTTTCTCTCGGCATCCTCGGCAACTGCTTGGTCTGGTTGGAGGAGAGTTGCACTAAACAACACTAATGTTATCCACAATACATCTGAAAGGAGGAGATGTAGAATTTGCATCCAGACAGGGGCTAATAAGACCAGATTTATGAAACCTGCCATGAGCTGCACTAAAATAAGACTTTGTAAAAGCCTGCCAAATCTTTGGATCAACAGATCGTCACGCTTGGAAATCATCGAGCCGGAGAATAAGAACAAGTAAGTACATACTAGAATGGCAATTGCAGGGTGGACCACGCGCAATCGGATTAATACGTTTGCCGTGGGTGCGATATCCTGGCGTAACCCGTTAACCAGGCTGTTCGCCGGGAAGAGGGTATCTCCGAGCGCAGTCACGGCACCACTCATCCCCAGGGCAATCATCCCTGATAATCCAATCAGTACCAGCCATATCTTTGGATCATTGCGCAACAGCGCAGGCGGATTGTATCCGGATGATAGCCAGGCGGTCAGCGTTAGACAGGCGAGTAACAGAAAAGTATTCAAGAGATGGATAGCGATCGTGATCGCGCGGGCAACTGATTCATTCTCCCCAACAAGCCCAAATAAGACAAGGCCGGCACCGACGAGCGCCTCAGTAATAATAAATGCAAACGAAAGGGTAGCCCAAAAACGGATACCCTGATTGGGAGGGGATAACCGCCACGCCCAAACTGCCAGGAAAGCAACTCCCAGGAAGGCAACTCCGCTGCTGCCTCGGTGAATAAACTCAATCAGAGTCTCCAACCTTTCGGGACGGGGGATCACTTCACTATTGCAGAGCGGCCAATGGCTCCCGCAGCCGGCCCCTGAACCTGTCGCACGCACATATGCTCCCCACAGGATGACGCCAATATTGAAGAGCAGGACACCCCAGGCATATTTCCGAAACGTTCGATGTGAGTTCATGATTTCACTAAACTGCGATTTATAGGCAACGGAGCAATTATAATTTACGTGTTAAGGATCAAAAAGTCTGGCGTGTTAAATCATGGAGGAATCACAACGATCACATGAAAGCTATCCTGGTTTATGGTGCGGACTGGTGTGGTGATTGCTGGCGGACCAAACATTTTCTTGACGCGCACTCTATTCCTTATCAGTGGATTGACATTGAGACTGATCTGGTTGCGGATGAGACTGTCCGAAAGGTAAATAATGGGAGGCGGATTATCCCGACATTAATCCTCGAGGATGGCTCCACGCTTGTCGAACCCACAGAGATGGAACTGGCAAGAAAATTCAACATTAGAGAAGGAAGATGAGGATTGGATAAAATCTTAATCGTTGAAGACGATAAAACGCTTCAGGAAACGCTTGCATACAACCTCGAACGACAGGGATACTTCGTGAAAACTGCTGGAGACGGCAAGGAGGGTATCCGGTTCGCGCGGGAGATTGCCCCTGACCTTATCGTTCTGGACATCATGCTCCCGGTCTTGGATGGATTTGAGGTCTGCCGGATCCTTCGTCAAGAATCGAATGTTCCCATTTTGATCTTGACTGCAAAAGACGAGGAGATCGATCGAGTGATTGGTTTGGAACTGGGTGCAGATGATTACCTTACAAAACCTTTCAGCGTGCGTGAGTTCCTGGCACGGGTAAAAGCACATCTCCGCCGTGCCCGCTTTGACCGGGAAGGTCTCGAATCGAAGCCGCCTGTTGCCAGGGATTCTCTCGCATTTGGAGATCTCATCCTTGACCTTGTACGGCGGGAAGTCAGGTATAAAGAGACACCCCTTCAGCTCAAACCGAAGGAGTATGATTTGCTGCTTTTTTTTGCTCAGCACAAAGGTCAGCTGGTGACTCGGGAAGTCATTTTGGAACGAGTCTGGGGCTGGGATTTTACTGGCGGCAGCCGGACGGTCGACGTTCATGTCCGGTGGCTTCGCGAAAAAATTGAACGCGATCCATCAAAACCAGAGCGGATTGTAACAGTCCGGGGCGCTGGTTATCGCTTTGAAGGATGATAATGCGCCGTTTCCGACACCCTCTCTCTCTCCTCGTAATAATCTTTTATCTTCTGTTATTCGGTAGTCTTGCAATTTATTTTGGCTTTATCTCTCAATCGAGTGGGCTATCGACGATTGAGACTTCGACGCTTCCTCCAGATCAGACTCAAAATGGGGCGACATCATTTTACCTGGCGCTGTCGATCGCAGCCATTCTCAGTATCGTAATTACAATGTTCCACCACAAGGTATCGAGCAGATCTCAAACCAGGCAGATCCGAAAGCTGTACCACACCCTTAAGAATTCGAGATTGGAAGACGTTAACCTCGAATCATTCCAGGCGGATCAGGAGGAAATTCGCCAGCTCACGGAGACCATCCAATCGGTAATCGATGCCTCCCAAAAACAAATCGCTACGCTTGAACGCGAGAATAGAAGACTACTGGAGATCATTGATCATGTTATGGATGGGGTTCTGATCATTGGAACAAGTGGGGAACTCCTTTTTATCAATCTTGCCGTGGAAAGGTTCTTTGATATCGACAAAACCAGCAAGATCGGGGAGTCCCTGGCAAAAGTGACCCGTCACCATCAGATCGTGAAATTATGGAGGCAGACTCGAGCAGATGGAACAAGTAAAATCGACGTTCTTGAATTGCCCGCCAAGCGACTTACCATCCAGGTGATATGCACTCCGTTCGATGATTATTATCCGGGAAGCACAATCATCTTGATTAAAGATATTACACGCATTCACCATCTAGAGACCGTCCGCAAGGATTTTATCAGCAACATCTCCCATGAACTGCGCACTCCACTTGCTTCTCTCAAAGCGCTCACGGAGACCCTGATGGATGGTGCCCTGGAAGATTCATCTGTCTCACGCCATTTCTTAACCAAAATTGATACTGAAGTCGATTCGCTAACCTTGATGGTGCAGGAGCTCCTGGAACTGTCCCGGATCGAATCGGGCAAAGTGCCTATACAAATGGAACCGCACTCTGCGGAAGAACTGATTTCACCGGCGGTAGATCGCCTCCGGCTGCAAGCCGAAAGGAACGGATTGACTTTACGAGTGGATATCGAGCCAGGGATCCCTCAGGTGTCTGCCGATCTGGTTCGCCTCCAGCAGGTGATTGTCAATCTGGTGCATAACGCGATCAAATTTACCCCACCCGGAGGCGAAATAACTGTATCAGCAAAACACAGGGACAATTCAATCGTGTTCGCTATCCAGGACACTGGCATTGGAATCGCTCAACATGATATCCCCAGGATATTCGAACGATTTTACAAGGCGGATCGCTCCCGTTCAAGTGGGGGAACAGGTCTGGGACTCGCGATAGCCAAGCATCTTGTTGAAGCACACTCAGGGCGGATTTGGGTTGAAAGTCAGGAAGATAAAGGCAGCATTTTTTATTTTTCCCTACCTGGTATTGTCTCGGTTTGATCAAATTGTATCGACATCGCGGTCCCCCAAACGAGACAATGCGTTGTCCAATTGAACGATGTTTTCCACAGTATTAGTGGTCTGCTTGCATTTGCAGCAAGTGAGACTCGGCAAACCCCCCGATTAACTGACTGATCACTAGTTGTTTACCTGAATTTAACCGGTTGTTCTAACCTTGATAAATGGATTTTGGTATCTTATCCATATGATCTTTCGATACTCGGGCACCACTGCTCTGTCTAGCCAGAGTGATTATTCAAGGAGACCCATGCATATCCTGGTCACGAATGACGATGGTGTTACATCTCCCGGCCTGCTGGCGCTCGCGCTGGCGATGAAACCCTTTGGAAAGGTAAGCATACTTGCCCCTGACCGAAATTGGTCAGGCGGAGGGCATGTAAAAACTATAGACCGTCCACTACGCGTAAAAGAATACATCCTGGCTGACGGAACACGAGCGGTCGCAAGCGACGGCGCTCCATCGGATTGCGTCGCCCTGGCATTGTTGGGATACCTGGATGAGAAGATCGACCTGGTTGTGTCGGGGATCAATCCATCAGCGAACCTCGGTCACGATGTCACCTACTCGGGAACTGTCACCGCAGCCATGGAGGCCGTCATCTGGGGAGTTCCCGGGATCGCCATATCCGTCGACTCCGGCGATCGAAGGCACCTTGATATCGATTTTTCTCCCGCGGCGAATATCGCCAAGCTGATCGTTGATCATGTCATCACCGATGGAATTCCAACAGGAATTCTACTAAATGTCAATGTTCCAGCTGGCGAAATCCGCGGTATTCAAGTCACGCGTCAGGGATTACGCCTCTATCGTGATCGTCTCGATCAAAGGATTGACCCACGTGGTGTCCCTTATTATTGGATTGGTGGAGATTCACCTACCGGCATTCCAGAAACTGGGACAGATGTTGGCGCCCTCGAAGGAGGGTGTGTCTCACTGACTCCACTGCAGCTGGATTTGACATCCTACCCAGCCATACATTCGTTGAGAAAATGGTTTCCGGAAAATATACCGGAAAATCCGCCAAGGCTTCCCAAATATGTTTTCAGTAACGAAGGATGAGCGCAGATTAAGTCTGTGTTAATCAGGCGTTGACAGAATATTAAAATGACCTTCCCTTGTTGTTAATTCATGTATGCTATCCTTCAACTACATAACCTATTTAACAGGAGAAGAATAAGAAATGAAACAAACCATACTCGTCTTAGTAACAGGAATCATCCTGGCAGCCTTTATCCTGAGTGCATGTGCTCCGCCGCCAGCGATCGAAACCACAACTGAAAGCCCATCCGTCCAAGAAACCCAGATTGAAACCGAAGCTCCAATGGAAGAGACCGAAGCTCCAATGGAAGAGACCGAGGCTCCCATCGAGGAGACAGAAGAGGCACCGACCGAGGAAGTTTCCCCCGGAATTATGCTGCCCGAAGTCGATCCAGCTCAAGTCAGCGGAGATATCGTAACTGCTGGCAGTTCAACAGTGTATCCGCTCACAGAAGCAGTAGTTACCCTTTTCGAGAGCGAGGGGTATTCTGGTAAAATCACGATCGACAGCATTGGTACAGGCGCCGGTTTTGAGCGCTTTTGTGAATCTGCAGAAACTGACATCTCCAATGCCAGCCGCCCCATCAAGGAAGAGGAAGTTGCAGCCTGCCAGGCAAACGGTCGCGAGCCAGTTGAGTTTCGCGTTGGCACAGACGCTCTGGCTGTCGCTGTGAGCCTCGAGAACGATTTTGTCCAAAACCTGACCCTGGAACAGCTCGCTTTGGCATTTTCTACTGCTGAAACCTGGGCGGATCTAGACCCGGCATTCCCGGCAGAGCCAATTCAGCGTTTCAGCCCGGGAACTGACTCCGGTACCTTCGATTATTTCGTGGAAGCAGTCATGGCTCCTGCGAACGGCGATGATGCCGATGCGGGCGAAGCCGCAATCCTGGCTGCACAAGGGATTCAGTTTTCCGAGGACGACAACTTCCTCGTCCAGGGTGTGTCTGGCAGTCCGTATGCCATCGGCTACTTCGGATTCGCTTACGCTCAGGCAAACACTGACCTTATCCGCCCAATCTCGGTCGATGGAGTTGAACCGAATGAAGATACAGCGGAGAGCAACGAGTATCCGCTTTCTCGCCCTCTGTTCATCTACTCAGCAGTCAGCGTGTTACAGGCCAAGCCTCAGGTGGCGGATTTCATAAACTTTTACCTGACGCGTGTGAATGAAATAATCCTGGACGTTGGTTATTTTCCCGCCTCCGCGGAAGCTCTTGACCGGGCAAAACAAGCCTGGCTGGATGCAACAGGCCAGTGATTTCCCTACCCTTCTTTGAAAAATGATCTTCAGGGATACGGTTTGTCCTCTCCTCGACTCTTCAGTGAGATCACTTACCGTGTCCCTGAATCTTCTCTCAAAGTTTAGGACTTACGCAGTTGGTAGGAGTTTGGGATGTTTGGGCGGGCAGCGCCTGCCTAAACACCCTCAATTTCTCCTGAACTCCGTAACTCCTAATGTTATTAATTGGTTAACATCACGCCAGGTTTTACCTGTATAAAGTACTTATGATATTATTCAACTGACGACTTAATTCAAGGCATCGCTATGGCAAATCAAGCAAAATTGATAGCTCCTGTCCACGGCATTGACGAAGCGCTGTCGAACCTTGATCTTCGAAAACGTCCCCGAATAATAGAACAAATTATCCAGGCTTTCCTTTTTTCGAGCGGTGTTATCTCCATTTTTACGACCATAGGGATCGTAGTATATCTGGGTCGGGAGGCCTTGTTGTTTTTTGCTTCTCCCGAGGTAGACTTGCTTGAATTTTTGACCGGCACCAAATGGCAGCCTCACCTGGGTGTATTTGGTATTCTCCCTTTACTCAATGCTACATTGATGACCACAACAATCGCCATACTGGTCGCATTACCTCTGGGGTTATGTGTGGCAATTTTTCTCAGCGAATACGCCAGTGAGAGAGTCCGTGGTTTATTAAAACCAATCCTGGAGATTATCGCCGGCATTCCAACCGTTGTCCTCGGTTTTTTTGCAATATATTCAATGACGCCTTTTTTACGCGGATTGATCGGTAAGGATATCGTCCAGATCTACAATACAGCATCAGCCGGGATCGTCATGGGAATCCTGATTTTACCTTTGATCAGCTCAATGGTCGAAGATGCGCTGAGTGCTGTACCCATAACTTTACGGGAAGGCGCCTTCGCGCAAGGAGCGACACGGTTTGAAGTGGCGACTCAAATTGTCGTCCCGGCTGCGCTATCAGGAATATCTGCTGCGATCATCTTAGGCATATCTCGAGCCATCGGAGAGGCCATGATTGTGGCAATTGCGGCAGGCGCCGGACCTAATCTCACCTGGAATCCATTCAGGCCAGCTGAAACCATGACAGGGCATATCGTCCGCATCAGCGGCGGCGATCTGAGTTACGCATCGATCGATTACAACAGCCTGTTTGCGATCGCTTTGATGCTCTTCTTCATCACTCTCTTCCTGAACCTGCTAAGCCAGCGGATCATCACTCGGTTCCGGGAGGTCTATGAATGACCGTCCGTGAAAATTCTCCAGGCGCCGAAGAACAAGCCGGACTGGCCAAAGAGCAGGGACGATTCGAGTTTCAAACGAATCTCCCTCTCAGGCACCGAAAAGGTATTATCTGGCGGTTGATTTTGCTGTTTTCGGTGATCGCGGGGATTATTGCTTTATCTGTCTTATTGATTTCGATCGTCAATGACGCTTTCGGATACGCAGCGATTGAATACAGAGTTCATCCCTCTTCATTAACCCTCAACGAGAGACCATTGAACGAACTCACCTGTTCTGAGATTGTCACCCTCCTCGAGGATTACCTCTCAGCCAACCGTTTGCGCCAGCTCGAATTGGAGAAGCCATTTTCCACTCGTTCATTGGAGGATTGTTATGAGACAGCAATCTTCGAGATTTCTAAGCCGAAGGCGGTCGAGACCTGGAGCTTGTTTTATTCCTTGAGATACCCCAATGAATTGAAAACGTACGTGGCGCAGAAATATCCTGATGCAGACCTGGTATTCCAATACTGGCTTACCTCAGATTTCATCAAATCACCCCAGAGCAGCGATCCATTGGCTACAGGCATATTGACTGCAATCATGGGATCAATGTATGTGATTGCAATCGTAATAATCGTCGCATTCCCGGTGGGGATCGCAGCTGCGGTTTATTTAGAAGAATATTCGAGCAGGAGTATCCTCCACAGAATCATCCAGATGAATATCAACAACCTTGCCGGGGTTCCGTCGATTATCTACGGAATGTTAGGGCTGGCCCTGTTTGTCCGGGCGCTTGAACCTCTTACCAGTGGGGCGATATTCGGTTTGTCCGACCCTACGACAGCGAACGGGCGCACCATCCTTTCTGCCGGGCTGACCCTCGCCCTCCTTGTGCTGCCTGTGATCATCATTAATGCTCAGGAAGCGATCCGGGCTGTGCCAAACTCGCTTCGCCAGGCGAGTTATGGGATGGGCGCAACCAAGTGGCAGACAGTCTGGCATCATGTTCTTCCAAACGCCATCCCAGGTATCCTTACAGGCACCATCCTGTCAGTCTCACGGGCTTTTGGAGAGACGGCCCCTCTGGTCGTTGTCGGTGCATCAACCTATATAACCTTCAACCCTGAAAGTATCTTCTCGAAGTTCACAACCATCCCAATTCAGATATACCAGTGGACGTCCAGACCACAGGATGCTTACAAGAATATTGCAGCAGCCGCTATCATTGTCCTGCTGGTCTTGCTGCTCACGCTTAACGCGACCGCAATTATCCTGCGGAACCGCTTGAGCCGGAGACAATTATGAATTTTCAACTGTTGCAACAAGTTTCACAGGCCAACACTCTGCTCTCAAGCTCGGATGGTCAGTTTGCGATCGAATCCATTAACCTGCACGTCTATTATGGAGATTTCCTGGCTGTACGAGATATCAATATCAAAATCGAAAAACAAAAAATCACAGCTTTGATCGGGCCATCTGGCTGTGGGAAGAGTACTGTCTTAAGAGCATTTAACCGTATGAATGACCTCATCCCTGTCGCCAGGACGACCGGGGAAGTCCACTTTCGCGGTCAGAACATTTATGCCGATGAAGTCGATCCCGTCGAAGTGCGCAAAAGAATCGGCATGGTCTTTCAGAAACCAAACCCCTTCCCGAAAAGCATTTATGAAAATATTGCCTGGGGAGCCAGAATAAACGGTTTTCGGGGCACCAAATCCGATATGGACGATCTCGTCGAACAGTCATTGAGAGACGCTGCGCTCTGGGAAGAAGTAAAGGACAAACTTGATCAGAGCGGTCTCTCCCTCTCAGGTGGGCAGCAACAGCGGCTTTGCATCGCCAGAACGATTGCCATCAAACCTGATATCATTCTGATGGATGAACCCTGTTCGGCATTGGATCCGATTTCAACGTTGAAGATCGAAGAATTAATGCGTGATCTATCCAGGAATTATACGATCATCATTGTGACTCACAACATGCAGCAAGCAGCTCGCGTTTCAGATTTCACGGCTTTCCTGACCCTTACAGAAGAGCGGGCTGGAATGCTTATGGAGTACGGAAGCACGAGTCAGGTGTTCACGAATCCGAAAGAGAAAGTGACGGAAGATTATATTACCGGTCGCTTTGGTTAGGAAGGTCATGTAAATGTCGATTTCTCCCCGTGAAACCCTTGATCGTTCCCTCAAAGAATTGCTGGATGATATTCTTGTGATGGGAAGTATGGTCGAAGAAGCCATCCGGTCTTCAGTGGAAGCCCTGAAGCGGAGGGATTTCAAAGAGTCGCGGCGCATCTACCTTGAAGATACACTCGTTAACCAGAAGCACTTTGAACTGGAAAACCGGTGCATCACCCTGATCGCAACTCAGCAGCCCATGGCGCGTGATTTACGCCTTTTGGCTGCTGTCCTCGAAGTCGTCACGGAACTGGAACGGATTGGGGATTATGCGAAGGGGATCGCGCGGATCAACATCTTGCTTGGGGAAAAACCTCTTGTTAAACCCCTGATTGATATCCCACGGATGGCTGAAAAAGGCATCGATATGCTGCACCGGGCATTAGGTGCCTTCGTTAACGGAGATGCAGAAGCTGCACGAGAAATCCCCAAAGAGGATGACGAAGTCGATTATCTTTACAATCAGGTCTATCGCGAGCTCATTACATACATGATCGCGGATACGTCTACAATAGACCGCGCCAATTACCTTTTGTGGGCGGCCCACAACCTGGAACGCATGGCGGACCGTGTGACGAATATCTGCGAACGAACTGTGTTCATGGTGACCGGTGAGATGAGAGAGCTGGACCAAACCGACGACGAATTACGCCTCCTGGTCGGAGATGGTCTCAATAGTGAATGATCCCCAACAAACGGGCCTCTTCTCCTTTCCTGATTTATTAGTTTTCACAGAATACTTACTGCATCTGGGGGATTAATCACTTGCTCTGCCTGCTTATCCAGAGTAAACTTACTGGCAGAGGAGGAATGCGTGCAATGAAGATCATCGGATACATCGCAGCGGGGATTTTGATTTTATTCGGCGTTCTATTCATTTATGCAAGTTTTGGTCCTCAATTCAACTCTGGCTGGCTTATCAGCGGTCTCATCAGTGTGGGGATTGGATTTGTCATCATCTGGTTCGCCACGCGGCAAAAACCGGCCACTCTCTCGGAAGGCAATGTAACCCTCAAAATTGATCTTCCAGCGAATGTGGATTTAGACAGTCTGAAATGCCGCAACTGCGGCGGTTCCCTGACCACTGATAATATCAAGATGGTCGCAGGAGCCCCGGTTGTCACTTGCCCCTACTGCGGTACGACATACCAGCTTACCGAAGATCCTAAATGGTGAGTTTGTTCCGCAGGTGTTCTATCGAAGACTGCAATATGTTGACAGCCAGCCCCATTCATTCTCCGAGGATGTGATGTCTATCCGCAATACACGCGCATACAAATCACTGGCCGCATTGCTCGTGCTCTTCATCCTGCTGTTCTTCCCAGGAATCACTCTCGCCCAATCGTATTCCTTCAGCCTGCCGGAGCAATTTGTCGATGTCTATTGGAACGATGATGGAACCAGCTCAATCGACTATCTGTTCGTGTTTGTGAACGACGTTACCGCGCCGCCGATTGAGTACGTTGATGTTGGTGTTCCAACCCGTGACTACGATTTGAACAGTGTTGTGGCCTACATTAACGGCATCGAACTCAGGGATATTGAAAGGTCACCCTATGTTGATCCCGGTGTTGCTGTTGGCCTGGGAGAGTATTCGATCCCCCCTGGGCAATCAGGCGAAGTCCGCGTCTTCATCGGCCGCGTTCGGAATGTGCTCTTTCCGGACGATCAGGATCCTGAGTATGTGAGTGCTGTATTCGGCACCAGCTACTTCGAGCCGGGGACAGTCCGTGGGCCGACGGACATGGTGGTCCGTTTTCACTTCCCCCCGACTGTGCAGCCAGATGAACCGCGCTGGCATGCATCGGGTTCCGGCTGGCCATCCGAACCTGAGGCGGGCATCGATAACGACGGCCGTGTGACCTATGAGTGGCGAAATCAAAACGCCCGTGGGGATACACAATATTTCTTCGGTGCCTCCTTTCCAGCGAAATACGTACCTCCTGGGGCGATTGTTAAAGAGCAGCCCTCCGGGGCTGGCGCGGGTTCGACCGGGGGGTCGAACCCATTGGCGTGTTTATCCCCCGGCCTGATCCCTTTTCTTTGCTTTGGAGGATTCATTGCCCTGATAGCCTGGGGAGCAGTCGCCGGTCAACGGCGCAAGCTGCAGTACCTCCCGCCAAAAATTGCAATCGAGGGGCACGGTATAAAGCGCGGACTGACTGCGGTCGAAGCTGCAATCCTGCTCGAACAACCCATGGACAAAATTCTGACTATGATATTGTTCGGAGTCATCAAGAAAAATGCTGCTCAAGTGATCAAGCGGGATCCCCTGGAGCTTGAAATCTCCAAACCTCTTCCAGAAGGCCTGCACCTTTACGAACAAAACTTCCTGGAAGCTTTTAAGGAGACTGGGAGTGCGGATCGCCGGAAAGCCCTCCAAAAGACCATGGTGGCGTTGGTAAGAAGCGTTGGCGAGAAAATGAAAGGATTCAGCCGGAAAGAGACTGTCGAGTACTATCGTGGTATCACCGACCGAGCCTGGCAGCAAGTTGAAGCTGCGGCGACCCCCGAAGTCAAAAGCAAGGCGTTCGATGACAATATGGAATGGACAATGCTCGATAAAGACTACGATGATCGAACCCGGGAGGTTTTCCATCACGGTCCGGTGTTCGTGCCGGTGTGGTGGTCGCGTTATGATCCAACATTTGGAAGGACTGCCTCGGGGCCAGCAGCTACGCCAGTCGCAACAACTCCCACCACAGGGAGGTCAGGACCAGCAATGCCCCATTTGCCAGGCGCAGAATTCGCAGCCTCCATTGCCACAGGCGTGCAGAATTTCTCGAGTAAAGTCGTCGGGAATATCACAGATTTCACCAGCACCATCACAAACATTACAAATCCCCCGCCAAAACCGCCCGCATCGAGCAGTGGAAGGTCTTACAGCGGTCGAAGCGGCGGGAGCAGCTGTGCCTGCGCCTGTGCCTGTGCAGGTTGCGCCTGCGCCTGCGCTGGTGGAGGTCGATGAACGGAGAAGAGAATTGTAATGACAAGCATCCAGGAATCTATCAAAAGATGGTTTTCTCCCGTTAAACCTCTGTCTCCAGGAATCTATCACTTCCAGGCCCCGCCGCACGACCCGAGGAACTACCGGCTGCATCTACGCCTGGAGAAGGATGGCACCGGAGTTCTGATCATCAACGCCTCCACGGTACTCCACCTCAATCAGACAGCCGCAGAGTATGCATATCATCTTGTCCTCGGCAAATCAGAAGAAGAGGTGGCTGGTGCAATCTCATCCCGCTACAGAATCTCGTTCGATCAAGCCAGGCAGGATTTTGCGGATTTTCTCGAACGGATTGACACGCTTGTAACCATCCCGGACCTCGATCCTGTCACCGATCTTGAATTTTCTCGCCAAAAACCCTACACCGGTCCAATCCTTGCTCCATACAGGCTGGATTGTGCATTAACCTATCGGCTCCCCCCGAACGCATCACCTGAATCAGCGCCACTCCAGCGGGTTAAATCCGAACTGGCAACCATCGAATGGAAGCAAATCTTCGACAAAGCCTGGGCACAAGGGATCCCACATATCATATTCACGGGCGGCGAACCGACGCTCCGGGAAGACCTGAATGAGTTGATCCAGCACGCCGAGAAGAATGGACAGGTCACCGGATTGATGACGGATGGTCATCGCTTCGGAGATGGAAGATATTTTTCCGAACTGCTCCAAACAGGATTAGATCATCTTCTTCTCCTCCCTGCTTTGGAATTTTCCTCGACTTGGAAAATCCTGGAGATGGTCTCAAAGGCTGATATCTTTACGACCGTGCATATTACACTCACTAAAGAGAATAAGGATAATATCCCGGAGTACCTGAGCCGGCTCGCCGATATCGGTTTGAAATCACTCTCGCTCAGTGCAAGGGGTAGTGAACTGAACGAACAACTGCTCGCTGCCAGGGAACAAGGAGCAGACCTGGGTCTCTCTCTGGTTTGGGATCTCCCCGTCCCTTATTCATCCCAGAATCCGTTCCAATTGGAGTTCACCGACCGGGAAAGGCCATCCGGTATTGGTAAAGCCTGGCTCTACATTGAGCCGGATGGGGACGTGCTCCCTGATCAATCCATCAACCAGGTGCTGGGGAATTTCTTGCACGACCCCTGGGATAAGATTTGGCACCCTGAAGACTCTCCACATTAATTCGTATGCCGCTCTCTCCCCAGGAATGGCACAAACGATTTTCCTGGCAGGCTCGCTGGACCCGTGATCTGAGGCAATACCTCTACAGCAAAGCAGGGATCGACCAGGCGACTCGGATCCTGGAAGTTGGAAGCGGCACAGGAGCACTGTTTCACGATTTTCGGAATCTGAGAGGTGCTCGCATCCATGCACTCGACCTGGACAGCTCTTTCCTGAAAACCTCCAGACAGGTAGACCCAAAAGTTTCGTTGGTTCAAGGGGATGGCCATCACCTCCCCTTTGATTCGCGGACCTTCGAAATCTGTCTTTGCCACTTCTTCCTGTTGTGGGTGAAGAACCCTACCAGTGTCGTCGGAGAAATGCGGCGGGTCACACGCCAGGGTGGTTCAGTTCT
The DNA here is from genome assembly GCA_964416175.1 of uncultured Anaerolineaceae bacterium. GTDB lineage: Bacteria > Chloroflexota > Anaerolineae > Anaerolineales > UBA4823 > CAYQDF01. The sequence goes on along the minus strand of CAYQDF010000011.1, from coordinate 13,899 downwards.
CGCTTTTGCCGAACCAGATTATTCCGCTCGCATAGATTACCCAGAAGAATTGGCTGAGTTTGGAGCATGGCAAATAGAAAGTCTCTTGAAGCAGGGAGCTGATCCCACACTCGGCAGACGACTGGCGGAACTTTTCGTTGGAAATCAGATTAATCTTATCGAGGTCGGAGTTTTGGGAGGGAGGTGGGACATTGCCGGGCAAATTGGGGAGTTTGCCAGCGAAATGGAGATCATCCAGCATGATCTCAGCTATCTATCATTGGACGATCTCGAGATGCGTTCGTTGGAAAGTTTGAAAGCCATCGACCTGGAAAGCAGAAAAAAGGGCTTCAGGATTTTATTTGTCCCAACCTTTTACGCTTGGGGGCGTGTGGATTAACCGTTTGCAGCGATCAATCAGTCAGCCACTGGAACTCCGATCTCGATAAACCCATTGACGACTCGTACCGGATACGCCGGGATATCGATTACCGCCGGAAGACCGGTTGCCTTACCATTTCTCAAGTCAAATCTCGCTCCGTGACGAGGACATATCACTTCATATCCGTCAATATCACCTTCGCCTAACGGTCCGTTGTCGTGTGAACATACATCACCGATAGCAAAAAGACCCCCTGCAAGGTTGAAAACGACTATCGGCCGTTCGTCGATCTCCAGAAAAATGCGTTCCCCCTCAGGGAGTTCATTCATTTGAGCAACCTGAACGAATTCAAAATCTTTCGAATCGATCATCTTGTAGTTATACATGGCCTTTATTCGACAAGGTCATCATCGGCTTCCTTCAACCCATAGACGCCAGCCTTGAGAACCTTCAGAGAGAGCAGGGCACATTTCAGCCGCACGGGACCTAGCTCGATTCCCAGCATATCCAGGATATCCTGCTTTGTAAGGGACTTGATATCATCGAGTTGTTTTCCCTGGATGGACTCGAGGAGCAAGTCTGCAGAAGCCTGAGAGATAGCGCAGCCATGCCCACTGAAGGCTGCTTCCGTGATTATCCCTTGTCCATTTACCCGCAAATCGATGCGGATTTCGTCGCCACACAATGGGTTGGCATCCTCAAATGAAATATCGTGTGGATTGAGCTCGCCCTTGAACAGTGGATTCTGATAGCGGTCGATGATCAGCTCGCGGTAAAAATTATCCATCAGCTCGGGTTCCCTTCCCTGAACTCAAACTCGGAAGATTTCCTTGACTTTATACAAACTGTCAATCAACCGGTCGATGTCTTCAATATCAGTATAGAGGTAAAAACTCGCGCGTGTTGTGGCTGGCACCTGAAGCTTTTCATGCAAAGGCATCGCACAATGATGCCCAGCCCTGACAGCAATTCCCTGCGCATCCAGGATCTGGGCAACATCGTGAGCGTGAACCCCTCTTAACGTGAAAGAAGCTACTCCCCCCTTGAATGGCGCGTCAGGCCCATAGACCGTGATCCCAGGCACCTCCACCAATCGTTCGAGTGCGTAGGAAATGACCACCTGCTCATGCTCTGCGATTGATTCGAGGGTGATCTCCCCAAGATAATCGACCGCCGCTCCTAATCCAATCGCTTCGGCGATTGCCGGCGTCCCGGCTTCGAATTTGTGTGGAATTTCGTTCGCGGTGAAACCTTCCAGTGTCACCTTCTTGATCATGTCTCCACCACCCAGAAAGGGTGGCATTTGTTCCAAAGTTGTTTTTTTTCCGTAAAGTACACCGATCCCGGTTGGCCCGCACATTTTGTGTCCCGAGAATGCCAGGAAGTCAATGTCAAGATCCTGCACATCCACGGGAAAATGTGGTACAGATTGAGCTCCATCCACCAACACCAATGCTCCTGCTTTGTGAGCGGCTTGAGTGATTTCTTTGATTGGATTGATAGTACCCAGCACATTAGACATGTGCGTGATCGCGATCAGATGAGGTCCTTGATCGAGCAGTTTCTGGTATTCATCCAGATCAAGCATCCCTGTACCGGTGACAGGGATGAATTTAAGGATCACCCCTTTTTCCGCTGCTAGTATCTGCCAGGGAACAAGGTTCGAATGGTGCTCCATCTCGCTAAGGATGATCAAATCCCCTTCCTGCAGATTCGCTCTTCCCCAGGATTGAGCGACCAGGTTGATTGATTCAGTCGTATTCCGGGTGAAAATAACTTCTCGCGGTGAGACAGCATTGATAAAGCGCGCGACCTTCCGTCGCGCGCCTTCATAGAGCGCAGTTGCTTCCTCTGCTAAGGTGTGGATTCCTCTGTGAATATTCGCATTCGACCTGCGATAGTAGTCATTCATAGCCTCGATAACCTGCCTCGGTTTCTGCGAGGTGGCAGTCGAATCGAGATAGACAACTCGCACACCGGGCTTCACTTCTCTTTCCAGAATTGGAAAATCACGCCGGATGCGATTCGTATCAATTTTGGTTATCGGGGCTAGTGTCCGCATGATTTATTTGGCTCGAGCACGCGTCTTTCGCCTCCGGCTAAGAGCAGGCCGTAGGTTGCTGGAGGTCTTCGGGCACCAGAGGACGTGATCCGGGACCATCCATCCATCTGTTAAATACACATTCTCCTCGAACTGCACAGCGATCATTTTTGGATCGACCTGGACGACTGTGCCGGTTAACCAACCACGAATCCGGGCGCCATGCAAATCTTCGTGATCGCAGTAGACATCGACACGGTCTCCCACATGATAAACTTCATGTTGATCAGGAGCACTTGTGAAGTGTATATCAGTCAAATCTGCCTCCTGTCCACGTTTAGCCTATCTCGTTGATTATCAACACCCTGCCGATATGCGGTTCAGGCGAATCGATCTCTTCAATCGATTCGCCGGGTATTATTGAAATTATTTACCACGATAATAACTTCAGGCGACGTGGTTCTTACGATTCAATCCATTTTTTCTTCAATCGTCTTCTTCAACCGGTTCTGCACTCCTTCGAAAGGGATGCGCTGAATCACAGGATCGAAGAATCCTTCAACGATCAACCTCTGAGCAACCGGTAGCGGTATCCCGCGGCTGCGCGTATAAAAAATCTCATCCGGATCAATTTTACCTACTGTAGCGCCGTGTGTACAGCGAACGTCGTCTGCCATGATCTCGAGCCCTGGGATCGAGTCTGCACGGGCCTTGTCGCTTAATATAAGGTTACGATTTGCCTGGTATCCATCGGTTTTCTGAGCTCCTGGCGCAACGTAAATCATCCCTTGCCAGACCGAACGGCTGCGATCCTTCAACGCACCTTTAAACAGCAGGTCACTCGTTGTGTGTGGGGCCAGATGATTCTGTTGGGTGTCATGATCGAGATGTTGCACCCCATCTGTGAAGTAAAAACCGGACATTCGGCCAGACGCGCCTTCCCCAATCAAGTCCAGATCGGAAAAATTCTTCGTCAGGTGACTGCCGACTGCCACGAAGATCCAGTCCAGGTTCCCATCCCGGCCGACTCTGGCCCGCTCGTGTGAGAAATTCCAGACGTGCTCCCCCCAGGATTGAAGTTCCACGAAACGTAAATTCGCGCCAGCACCGACATGTATCTCCACAATCCCTGCGTGCAAAGTGTGCCCGGCCGGCTCTGTTATAGACGCGTATTCATGCACATAAGTCAAAGAAGCGCCGTCCTCTAACCATACGAGGATGTGTGACAGATGGGCGAGATCCACTCCCGGTCCCCAGAGCACACTGTGAAGGGGATGTTCGACTTGGACGCCGCTGGGGACATACACGAATACACCATTCTGGGAATAAGCAGCTGCCAGGGCTGCAAACTTCCCTTCGTCTGACCGAACTATCTGCCCCAAAATACGGGCCAGTTTTTCCGCATGCTCTCGTTGCGCCGTGACCAGGTCCGTGAAAATAACTCCTGTTGAGCGGAGCTCATCGCTCACCTCGACCAGCGATCCTCCCGGCTGGAGGACTATTTGCCCACCGTGCTGGTCGCTGACCAGCGGTTGAAGCAGCTCTGCTTGGACAGCCGGAAGATCTTCGTATTCGCCTGCCTCAGGAAGCCGGAACCTGGATATAGGCAGTCTGTGGATATCCGTCCTTCGCCAGGGTTCGTCGGAGATCTTCGGGAAAGGTTGGTTCTGGTAGGTCTGCCAGGCTCTCAGCCGGTATTCCCTGATGGAGTCCGGGGAGTCATGGTCGATCGACAGCAGTTCGTTCGTGAAGCTGAATTCCTGCAGTTCCTGTTCGGCTGTTCGCCGGGTTCTGGTAACAATATTCCGTGCCATGTTATTTATCGTTTTCTTTGACCTTATTATCCAATCGAACCTTCCATTTGAAGCTGGATCAACCGGTTCATCTCAACAGCATATTCCATAGGAAGTTCTTTCACCAGAGGTTCGATGAACCCGGAAACGACCATTGTTGTGGCTTCTTCTTCACTCAATCCCCGGCTCATCAGATAGAAAAGTTGCTCCTCACCGACCTTCGATACAGTCGCTTCATGACCGATCGTGACATCGTCTTCGTCTATCTCGATGTAAGGATACGTGTCGGAGCGTGATTCGTGATCCAGTAACAAGGCATCACAGACCACATTGGATTTCATGTTCTTCGCACCTTTGTGAACCTTGAGGAGCCCTCGATAGGATGCGCGCCCTTTTCCCTTGCTGATGGATTTCGAAGTGATTTTGCTGCTGGTGTTCGGAGCGAAGTGCAGCACCTTGCCGCCTGTGTCCTGGTGTTGACCGGATCTAGCGAAGGCCATCGACAAGATTTCACCGTGTGCGCCATCTTCGAGTAAATAACACGATGGATATTTCATCGTTAGTTTGGATCCCAGGTTGGCATCTACCCATTCCATTGTCGCTCCGCTGTAAACCAGGGCGCGCTGAGTGACAAGGTTGTACATATTCGTCGACCAGTTCTGTATCGTCGTGTAGCGGATCCGAGCGCCTCGTTTTACCACGATTTCAATTACGCCGCTGTGGAACGACTCCGTGGAGTAGATCGGGGCGGTGCATCCTTCCACATAATGTGCCTGCGATCCTTCGTCTGCGATGATCAGGGTGCGCTCAAACTGCCCCAATTCTGCGGTGTTGATGCGGAAATACGCCTGGAGAGGGAGATCGACTTTAACACCCGGAGGGATATAGACGAACGAACCTCCAGACCACACAGCGCTGTTGAGTGCAGCGAACTTATTATCTTCGATAGGAATGACCTTTCCGAAATACTCCCGGAATAGGTCGGGGTGATCACGGAGACCGTTTTCAATACTCTTGAAGATCACACCTTGTTTCGCCAGGTGCTCCTGTATGCTGTGGTACACCATTTCAGATTCATATTGAGCACCCACGCCAGAGAGGAATTTCTGCTCAGCTTCGGGGATCCCCAACCGGTTGAAGGTTTCCTTAATATTCTCGGGGACCTCATCCCAGGATCGACCCTCCTTTTCCGTGGGTTTTGCATAGAAATATATCTCATCCAGGTTTAACTGGCTGAGGTCGCCTCCCCAGGTTGGCATTGGTCGCTGGAGGAAATGTTCGAGAGCCTTCAAGCGAAACTCCAGCATCCATTCAGGCTCACCCTTCATGGCGGAAATCTGTAGGACAACTTCCCGATCGAGGCCTTTTCGAGCTTTAAATACCAGCTGGTCCGGGTCTCGAAAACCCCATTTGTATTCACCAATTCCTTCAAGAATCGTTGAGTCGGTACTCATCTAATACCTCCAATAACAATCCTGACCAGAGCGATCATTCAGTTTGCGGGGATTGGTTCTGATTTTTGACGCAACCAATCGTAACCGTGTTCCTCCAGATGCAGCGCGAGGTCAGGCCCACCCGATTCCACGATCTTACCCCCTAACATGATATGCACCACATCGGGTTTGATGTAATTCAAGATCCGCTGGTAATGCGTGATGACCAGGACCCCCAAATCTGTTCCATGGAGTGTATTGACCCCATCGGCCACGACACGCAAGGCATCGATATCCAGTCCCGAGTCGGTCTCATCTAGTATTGCTATCTCTGGATTGAGGGTCGCCAACTGCAAAATCTCTGCGCGCTTCTTTTCCCCACCAGAGAAGCCTTCATTGAGATACCTGCCAGCAAAGGAATAATCCATCTTGAGCAGATCCATCTTTTCTTTTAAGAAACGGCGAAACTCCGGGATTGGAATACCCTTATCTTCTGGATTGGCGATTTTCCGACGAGAGTTGATCGCAGTTCGAAGGAAATTTGCCAGTGTGACCCCTGGAATTGCAACCGGATATTGAAAGGCAAGAAAAATTCCCAGGTGGGCTCTTTGATCAGGTTCCAGCTCCAGGATGTTCTGCCCTTTGAACAGGATTTCCCCTTCCGTTACATGGTAAGAAGGATGACCCATCAGGACATATGCAAGTGTCGACTTCCCAGTCCCATTTGGTCCCATCAAAGCATGGACTTCCCCTTGCTGGACGGTCAAATCGACGCCTTTCAGTATTTCATTATCACCTATTCCGGCATGTAGATTGCGAATTTGCAGTTCAGACATGAATAATCAAGTACTCCTGTAGTGTGTTGGTTTAGGCTATTCGTGTTGGAGAGGCAAACTCGAGAGTTACAGTCCGCTTTCCACCGGGTTTATTATAGCAGTCATGCCCGGTTAAGTCAATATTTACGATATTTATCTTATATATTCAGATAAATAATATTTAGGATAAATATCTTATATATTGACAGAAAACACCCCGCGTGTTATACTCACCACATCAGACAAGTCTTCTGGCATTGACTAAACTTGATCTCAATTTTAATTGTGTATTAAATCAGCACATGCTACCGGCGTCATACCGTAAAGGGTAGATTATGTTGGAGGACACTACAAAAAGCACCCGGGAACGCGTGCTTAAGACCCTGCTGAAACAGCATCGTTGCACAATCAACGAACTGGCCGAAGCTGTCGAGATCAACCCGATCTCCGTCCGGCACCACATCTCACGCCTTCAAGCCGATGGCCTGGTCAGTTCGGAAGAAGAGCGGCATGGTGTTGGTCGTCCGCGCCAGGTGTACTTCTTGACCGAAGCAGGCCTGGAACATTTTCCAACTCGATACCTGCGATTAACGATCCGCCTGCTGGAACAACTAAAAGAAAACCTCCCCTCGTCCATGGTGAATAAACTGTTTTCGGAAATGGCAGCCGATCTGGTCAAAGAATACGCCAATTCAGCAAAGGCTCAGGGGCTGACTACCGAGCAGCGTCTGGAACTGGTGAAAGATATCCTCAAGGAAGAGGGCTTCGAGATCGAATGGGAGAAAAAAGAGGATCAATTTTTCATCCGGGAAGTGAGCTGCCCCTATCTGCACGTTGGACAAAACCACCCCGAAGTCTGCTGGATCGATCAGACATTAATCTCCAGCGTACTGGATCTACCGACTGAAAAAGTGAAATGTGTGCTGGATGGGGATTCTTACTGCACCTACGTTGTTCCGGTTCAGGCTGAAATTATTCCATCGGAGGAAATTTCATGACCCAAGAAGGACAAAGAGTAGTCTGGCAGGCCGAAACCACCCACCCTGAGCTTGCTGAGGTTGTTAAAGAATCGCTGCGTGAAGTTGTCGACCCTGAGATCGGTTTGAGTGTGATCGAACTCGGGTTGATCCGTGACATTACAATTGATTCAGAGAAATCTCATATCAAAATGATCTTGACGACCCCCTTCTGCCCGTACGGTCCGGCGCTTCTGGAAATGACGCGCCAGAAAGCAGAGCAGGCTTTGGGTCTCCCCACTACAATCGAGGTCGGTATGGAAATGTGGGATCCAACCATGATGGAAGAGGGCGCCGGAGCAGAATGGGGGCTGTTTTAGGGAGATAGGTTTTTTCCCTTTCCTATCGCTGGATTTTATGCTAAACTTAACAACAGCCACGCAATTGTGCGTGGCTGTCTTTCCGCTCCTGACCGGCCAACGGCAGAGTTCAGGGGCAATCCCGAGGAAAGGAGGTATCCCCCATTGCGCAATTACGAGTTGGTCTTTATTGTCCACCCCGAGCTGGAGGAATCTGCATTCAAGGAGCTCGTCGATCGGGTCCAGGCCTGGATCACCGAAGCGGGAGGCAAAATTCTGAAGGTGGATATCTGGGGTAAGCGTCAATTAGCTTATCCAATCCGCAAACAGGTAGAAGGCCAGTATGTGTTAGTGCAATCTCAATTTGAGCCGTCTCATTGTGAAGAACTGGAGAGAAATCTGAGAATCCAGGAACCGATATTGCGGTATCTAGTCACAACAACAGATAAATGATGGATGATCATGGTTTCTTGGAACAGAGGTTATGAAGATGAGCCGCGGATTGAACAAAGTCATGATAATTGGTCGTCTTGGTCGCGATCCAGAGATGCGTTACACGCCTTCAGGTCGCCCCGTCACCACGTACAGTGTTGCCACCACCCGTACTTGGAACAGTTCGGATGGCGAACGCCATACCGAAACAGAATGGTTCAACGTCGTCTCCTGGGGCAGCCTGGCAGAGATTTGCAAGCAGTACCTTTCAAAGGGACAGCAGGTCTACGTGGAAGGTCGGCTACAGACTCGTTCCTGGGAAGACAATAATGGAAACAAGCACACTTCCACAGAGATCGTGGCCAATGAGATGATCATCCTCGGTGATCGCCGAGACGAGACCATGGAAGATGAGTCCGAACCAGATATTACCGAGGATTTTCCCTTTTAAGTTCCTGCAAACGAATTAATTATCCATCAGGAGAAACATAGCGTGACTGACCAAACAACAACTGCGCCAATGAGGCGATATTATACTCGCCCACGCGTCTGCCAGTTCTGCACCGAACCCAACCTGTCAATCGACTATAAACAGGTTGATCTCCTCCGTAGATTTGTCTCAGAGGATGGGAAAATCCGACCAAGGCGGCAGACTGGCACTTGCGCCAAACACCAGCGTCAGCTGACCCGGGCTATCAAACGCGCCCGGCACATTGCATTACTGCCATTCACCGGTGAAGTGCTTCGCTGACGAATCACGGAGATGTCTGACGAACCATCAATTGGGGCATAGGGTATCCCCCTGTGCCCCAATCCATTCTGATTCCTTTGATAAAACCTAAAAATATGTCAACACAACGGCCCAGCAGACTTCACACAAGTGAAAAGAAAGTCCCTAGCAAAAAACATCTCGCCCGCTTAGAACGGGAACGCCTCCAACGACGGTACATCCTCATCGGTTCGATTTCCGTAATTGTCATTGTCATGGGTTTGATCGCTTACGGCGTTATCGAAGCAACTATCATCCAGCCTCGCCAACCTGTTGCTATCGTCGGCGACGAGGTCATTACCACCGGCGACTTTCAAGCCCGAGCTCGGTTTGCCCGTTATCAGCTCATTCAACAATACATGGCCACCTACCAGAACATGCAGCTGTTCGGGGGAGACGAAAGTACACAGCAGATCTTTCAACAATCATTAGATCAGTTAGAGCTCCAGCTCGATCGATTGACGTTAGGCCAATCGGTTCTGAATCAAATGATTGAAGAGAGCCTGATCCGCCAGGAAGCTGCCCGGCGCGGGATTACAGTCTCCGATGATGAAGTGGAGGACCGCATTCAGGCGGAGTTTGGCTATTATCCCGGAGGGACCCCACCCACCCCAACCACGGTCCCCACAACGGTGCCGACTTCCACACTAAACCCGACCCAAAAAGCCTTGCTTCCCCCAACATCCACGCCTACCGCCACTCTAACGAGCACGCCGGATCTGACTGCCACGATCACACCTGCCCTGTCTCCGTCCCCAACTGCAACGGAGACACCTACCAGCTCAGCTGCCACTCCGACTGGTCCCACTGCGACCCCAGCACCTACGCTCACTCCTACCCCCTTCACATTCGAAGAATATCAGCGGACTTATCGGGAAACGATCGATTCACTCAAAAATGCAGCCGGGATTAACGAAAAATTGTTAAGGGACATCTTTCTGAGTGATTTGTTCCGGGAGAAGCTGAGAGAGGTGATCACGAGAGAAATTACTCCCCAGCAGGAGCAGGTTTGGGCTAGACATATTTTGGTGGAATCTGAAGAAACAGCTCTCGAAGTCGTCGAACGGCTGACAGCCGGGGAAGACTTTGCCGCCCTGGCTGCCGAGTACTCAACCGACGAAAGCAATAAGAACAGCGGAGGCGACCTGGGCTGGTTTCCAAGAGGTCGGATGGTGGCTGAATTTGAAAATGTCGCTTTTCAGCTTCAAATCGGCGAGATCAGCGAACCCGTCAACACGTCTTTTGGATGGCATGTGATCCAGGTCCTTGGTCACGAAGACCGTTTTCTCTCCGCCTCGGAATACGATCAGCTAAAGACTCAAGAATTCAATGAATGGCTCCAACAGGAACGTGACCGTGTGAACCCTCAGATCATGGATTACTTCGAAGAGCGCATTCCCACAGAACCCACCTTACCCCCTGAGCTCGTAACCTCTTAAGCATAGTTTCTGGAAAAATACGTAAGACCGGAGGCGCCCGTGTTCACCTCCGGTTTTTTCGATCATTGAAATTACTGGACGGCTTTCTCCAACTCATCCAATTTCAGGCTGATGGTCTGACTGGTGGAATCCCTCCCCATGGTCACGCCGTAGATGATATCGGCGAGCTGCACTGTCGACCGGTTATGTGTTATCAAAATGAATTGGGTTGACTGGCTCAGCTCTTTCAGGAGGTCCCCAAAACGCCCAACATTCGTCTCATCGAGCATCGCATCCACCTCGTCCAAAACACAGAACGGTGTAGGCGACACTCGCAGAAGTGCAAACACCAGGGCCACAGCGGAGAGACTTCGTTCTCCCCCGGACAACAACGAAAGCCCCTGTTCTCGCCTGCCAGGCAGCCTCGCTTCGATCTCGATCCCTGTTTCGGTTAAATCTTCCGAATCGGTGAGAAGGAGCCGCGCCGAACCTCCTCCAAATAAGCGGTTAAAAATTCGGTGGAATTCTTCTGCGGCAGAGTCAAAGGTTGACCTAAATTGGGAATCCATCAACTCGTCGAGCTCATCAATGACTTGCTGGATGTCAGCAGCTGCTTTGCGGAGGTCGCTCATCTGGCTGGTCAAGAATTCGTGACGTTCGAGCACTTCGTGATATTCTTTCCGAGCATCCGGGTTAATCGGACCCATTCTCCTCATCAGAGCTCGTTGGCGTTTGATCGTCTCTTCCAGTACTGGTGGAATTTGCAGGATTTCCGGCAACTCTTCAACCAATCCAGCGATTGGCAGGGGGTTCGGTCCTGAGATATCATCTGCATATTCAAATGCCACCAGTCCAAAATCATCCTCGATCCGGTGGCGTAGTCCCTCCAGGTTTTCCTGGCGTTTCGCCAGATGTATCCGTGCTTGGGCATGCAGGTGCTCTGCCTGATTCAACGCCTGGCGTGCTTTGCCTTCTTCCTTTTCGAGAGCGGCCTGGATTTGTTCAGCCTCTTCGAGTTCTTTTTCAGCTGGTTCAATCTGCTTTTGCAGATGTTCGATCTCAGCCTCAACTTCCCTTCCCTCGATCCGGATGGACGCAATCTCTTCTTCCAGCCTGAGTCGATTGGCCAGAATTGTATCTAATTCAGCCCGAGCCCGCGCCATTCTCTTTTGAGTCTCCTCCAGAGTCCTTTGCCTCTCCTCCCGATACGCCTGCGCCTCCTGCAACAGACGTTCAAGGACAGCGGCTCGGGTGTTCCAGTGTGCAATATCTGATTGAATTTCGCTCTGTTGATGATGGATGAGTCTCTCAGCCAGCAGGCGTTCTCTGTACTGAAATTCGTTCAAGGATGATTCTATATCAACCAGTTCTGATTTTAATCCAGTGATTTTCTTGCTCCAAACCTCGATATCTGTGTCTATCCTGTCTCGCCGATCCGCTGCCAGGTTCAACTGTCTCCTGAGGGATTCGATTTCAACTTCTTTTTCGCTAATTCTGCGAGAAACCTCTTGTTCCGCTGTTGAAATAGATTCGGTTTCCCTTTCCATCTGCTCTTCGATGAGTCGTAAATCCTCACGTTTAGATAATAATTCCGACAATTTCTTACTTGATTGGCGGAAGTGTCTCTCGAATCGCCCCAATTCCTCTTTGAGCTCCCGAGCGCGACCAGAACGCATCAGGACACCAGAATTACTCTTCAATCCGGCGGTCACCTGGCCGCGCATGTGGAAGATTTCACCACGCTGGGTTACGATCCGGAAGTCGGTCCCAAATTGCTTGTTTCGACCCAACTCCAGTGCAGCCAGCAGCTGCCGCGCGGAACCCCGATCGCGTACAACGACGGTATTTTCCAACACCACGTCTAAAACTTTGCTGAGTTCACCCTTGATTGTCACGAGATCTCTTGCCAGATACACACCTTCCCCTAAAAATTCTTCGATACCGCCTTTCTCAAGCCTGGACAGGCGGTTTACGGGCAAGATCGCGCCTCTTGCTTGATTATTTTCCAGGATGGACAGAGCATCTTCGACGCCATGATCGTCTTTGACCAACATCGCATCAAGAAATTCTCCAAGCGCGGCCGAAACGGGAACTTCATATCCGGGTTTTACCTCAATAAACTCGCTCAGAGTCCCGATCGCCCCAGACAGCCTCGCTTCTACACCAGCCTGAACTAGCAGCTTCACCCCTTCCGAGGAGCCGACTAAAGTTTTCCTAGCTTGCTCGAGAATGTCGAGTTCAGCTTTGATTGCAGCGATTCGCAGCTCTTGAGACTGCTTTGTCTTTTCAAATTCATTGATTTGAGCGTCAAGGTCGAGGATCTCGCGCTGAATCTTTTCGAGGCGGGTTACGGCAGCACGCCTTTCATCCTCAATTCTTTTTCTCTCCGCATCAATTTTATTTAGGTCTTCGCCAAGCAAGGGTAATTGTGTGCTGATAGGAATAATCTCCTGATCTGCTATTGTCCGCTCAACCCGCAAATTCGCTACATGTTGTTCCGCCTCCCTAATCTGGTTCTGAATAAGTATTATCCGGGCCTCGTTTTGAATAATCTCTTCCTTTATTGAATTTATCTCCGATTGGATCCTGTCAAGATCTTCTTTCCAATCCTGGTAAGCCGTTTCCAGATTTTCTCTTTGGGAAATGGCTTCTGAGAATTCTTGCACCCATTGCGCCTCTTCGGCAGAGATTATTGCCAGTTTCTCGAGGTATACAGCCAGTTCCTCTTCGATTTGAGTGATCTGAGCGCGAACGGAGATACCATTCTCATCATTTGCTCGAGCTCTCTCTTCAGCAACAGCCAGATGGCGGTTATTTGCCTCACGTTTGAGGTGCAACTCGGAGGATTTAACATGCCATTCGTTCAGCCTGATCCGCAACTTTTGAATATGCTCCCTGACTTCGGATAGGTCCCTATCCAGTTTCTCCTGTTTTTCACGTGCGGCTTGCAGGGCGATTTCCCGCAACCGGACAGCTTCCATTGCTCCAGAGACTTCGGATTGCATCCGGTGCCAGTGATAACCATACCACTCGCGCAACATATCCCGGAGTCCTTCGCGAGCTCGCTCGAATTCCTCCGCCCGGCGCGCCTGCCTTTCAAGACTGTTCAAATGTGGTCTCAGCTCAGACAGGATATCCTCAACCCTTTCAAGGTTGCGCTGTGTAATCTCTAACCGTCTCAGAGAATCATCCCGCCGGGAACGGTATAGACCGATCCCGGCAGCTTCTTCGAACAATTTTCGCCTTTCTTCCGCTTTGAGTGCCAGAGCTGCATCCACTAACCCCTGGCCGATGATGGTGTAAGTTCTTTCAGCTAGGCCTGATTCTGCCAGAAGCTCCGAGACATCCCTCAACCTGACTCTCTGGCCATTGATCAGGTACTCGTTCGATCCATCCCGGTAAGCGCGCCTTGTGATGGCAACTTCTGAAAAATCCAGGGGAAGCCAGTGATCACTGTTATCGAAGACGATCGTTGCGGAAGCCATCCCTGCCCGTGAACGCTGTTCGGACCCCGAGAAAATC
>CAYQDF010000010.1:0-52894 GCA_964416175.1 uncultured Anaerolineaceae bacterium | reverse complement strand
CAAGATCGGCCTGGACTTATCCGATCTTGAGCGGAAGAGCAAGAACCTGGTGAAATTGTTCGATGCAAAGATCGAAGAGCTGGAGAGTGTCGCACCCGAGATTGGGATTCGCGACTACCTGAACCGCCTGTCGGACGAATACCAGGAAGAGCCATTTGCTCCGCTCGATGACGTCTGGGAGGAGGAGCTCCGGCGGCTGTTTGGTAAGGGCACTGCTGATTCGTGATCCCCGACTCATAGAGCCAGGCCCAGGATCGCCAGCGGGATCCTGATGAGGATTCCGAACAGGATGAACAGCGGCAACCCAACGGCAATGTGTCCGCTGAAGCCGTGCTATAATCGTTGATCCGTCCCGGATGAGCACCATACTGGTAACTGGTGGGACCGGTTTTGTTGGCCGAGCCCTGGTGCGGCATCTCGTCGATGCCGGGCACCTGGTCCGCCTATTGATCCGCCCATCTCCGAAATCACCAAACCTGCCGCGCGGCCTGCCCCTTGAAGTCGCTTTGAGCACTTTAGATGACGAACGCGGCTTGAGAGCGGCGATGGTCGGCGTGGATGCCATTTACCACCTGGCCGGCGCTGAATGGCGAGGCGCTTACGCCAGCCTGATGGATGTGGATATACGCGGCACCCAACATGTCATCAGTGCCGCGATTGATGCGGGCGTGGCCCGTCTTTTTTATGTGAGCCACCTCGGGGCTGATCGGGGTTCGGCCTACCCTGTTTTTAAGGCGAAGGCCATCGCGGAAGAGTTCATCCGTAGAAGCGGGATTCCTTACACGATCCTGCGCGCCGCGATCGTGTTCGGCAAGGACGACGGATTTACGACAGGCCTGGCGCGGTTGCTCAATTTTTTTCCCTGGTTCTTCCTGGTCCCCGGAGATGGTGAAGTGCTTGTTCAGCCCTTATGGGTGGAGGACCTGGCGACCTGCCTCACCTGGGCGCTGGACGATCCGGACACCCAGGGCCAGGTCTACGAGATAGGCGGCCCTGAATATCTGACTTTCAATCAGGTCCTGGGGGAGGTCATGAAGGTTTTAGGCATCCAGCGCAGGCTGATCCATACCCGCCCACCGTACCTCCGAGCGATCACAGTCCTCCTGGAGACCTGGCTGCCGGTTTCACCGGTGTCGGTTTACTGGCTGGATTACCTGGCAGCGAACCGCACCTGTTCCCTGGACACTGTTCCCCGGCTGTTCAACCTCATGCCTTCCCGCCTCTCCCAACGGCTTGCATACCTGGAGGGTCGCAACTGGCGGCGCGATTTGATCCAGTCTGTGTTCCAACGGCGACCGATATAAACACCTCACGACAGGAGTAATCGTTACGAGTGAGCACCTGGAAATTGAGGATTCTGGACACCGCGGATGAGCTGCTGGCCGTAGAAGACCTCCAGCGCATCGTCTGGCCCGGCAGCGAACTGGATGTGGTCCCGGTACATCTCCTCGTGACAGCAGTCCACAACGGAGGGCTGGTGATCGGCGCATTTCAACCAGCTGGCGACGAAGGCGAGGGTGAAGTCCTGATCGGTTTTGTTTTCGGTTTCCCTGGTTTTGACGCCACGCCGGACGGGCCGCGAGTGAAGCATTGTTCCCATATGCTCGCCGTCCACCCTGACTTCCGAAACAAGGGATTAGGATTTGCTCTGAAGCGCGCCCAATGGCAGATGGTCCGCCACCAGGGACTGGACCGCATCTCGTGGACATACGATCCGCTGCTCAGCCGGAATGCCCACCTGAACATCGCCAAACTCGGCGCGGTCTGCAACACCTATCGGCGCGAGGTGTATGGGGAAATGCGCGATCGCCTCAACGCCGGACTGCCATCCGACCGCTTTGAAGTCGACTGGTGGATAAACACGCAGCGAGTAAACCGCCGGTTAAGCCGGCGCGCCAGGCTGCGCCTGGACCTGGCGCATTTCCTGGCGGCGGGGGCGGAGATCGTCAATCCGACCTGGCTCGACGAAAGAGGCTACCCGCGCCCCTCTGATGAAACATTGAATCCATCCGGTGTGGAAAGGTTGGCCGAAAGATCACCGCTGGTGCTGGTCGAAATCCCGGACGATTTCCAAACCCTGCGTGCGAACAACCTCGAACTCGCTTTGCACTGGCGCCTGAGCACGCGAAGTCTATTTGAATCCTTGTTTTCCAGCGGCTATCTCGTGACGGATTTCGTCTATCTCGCGGGGCATCACCCGCGGAGCTATTATGTGCTCAGCCATGGGGACAGCACCTTGTAAGATCCCGGGAGCAAAGATGATCCTCTCGAAAATAGTCCTACACCATATCAGCCTGCGACTGAAATCCCCTTTCGAAACTTCATTCGGGCGGGTGCAAGACCGGGAATGCATCCTCGTCGAAGTGTTCTCCGGTGATTTAATTGGGTACGGCGAGTGCGTTGCCGACCGCGACCCCGGATACTCCTATGAGACGACGGGGACAGCCTGGCATATCCTGCGTGATTTTCTCATCCCGGCAGTTCTGGGGCGCGAAATAAGCACAGCAGAGGACCTTCAGAGGTGCATGAATCATGTGCGCGGCCACCCAATGGCTAAGGCCGGTCTGGAGATGGCTTTTTGGGACCTGTTAGGGAAGGAGAGCGGTCGATCCCTGTCCCAGCTTCTGGGTGGTCAGGCGGATCGGGTACCGGTTGGGGTTTCGATTGGCATTCAGGGTTCTGTCGAAGAACTCCTCGAAGCAGTCGCGAATTATTGCGAACAAGGGTACCGGCGAGTGAAGATTAAAATCAAGCCCGGGAGGGATGTCGCGGAAGCGGAGGCAGTGCGGCGTGCGTTCCCCGGCCTGCTCCTCCAGGTAGATGCAAACTCCGCTTACACGCTGGAAACGGCAGCTGCCCTGCGCCCGCTCGACGCCCTGGATCTTCTCTTGATTGAGCAGCCTCTCGCGGAAGATGATTTGTGGGACCACCGGAAATTGCAGGACCAGTTCCAAACGCCGATCTGCCTGGACGAGAGCATTCTCTCTGCCCGTCATGCGCGGCAAGCTCTGGAGATGAAGGGATGCCGGATCATCAATATCAAAGCGGGTCGGGTTGGCGGCCTGAGCCAGGCGGTATCCATCCACGATTTGTGCCTGGCGCAGGGGGTGCCGGTCTGGTGCGGAGGCATGCTGGAGACCGGCGTGGGCCGGGCTTCCAACCTGGCTCTTGCCAGCCTGCCAGGCTTCACTTTGCCCGGCGACATATCCGCCACAGACCGCTACTATTCCGAAGACATCACGCACGAGCGGTTCGAATTGAACCCTGATAGCACCATCACTGTGCCAACAGCGCCTGGATTGGGGGTAACCATCGACCGGCGGGTTCTGGAGCGAGCCAGGTTGGCATCCATTTCGTTGCCATAATCGATCCAGGAAAAGTCATCTCACTTTTCCTCAAATCGCAGCGCGGGTTTATCAAAAGGAATTATATTTTTCCCAGTTTATTGCATTTTCTCTTACCATCATATATACTTTTTTTCAGCCCTGTACCTTCGATGGTGATTCTTGCGGAGGAGGCCCCTATGCGCACCTATGACATCTCCTTGACCATCTCGCCAGACCTGCCTGTCTGGCCTGGCGATCCCGGGATCCGGCTGGAAAGAGTGGAAAAGATCGAAGATGGTTCGAACGCGAACGTTTCCAGAATGGATATGGGTGCGCATACCGGCACCCATGTTGATGCCCCTTACCATTTCCTCCAGGATGGAAAAACGATCGAACAATTGAACATCAACCTGTTTACCGGGCGGGCTTATGTGCTGCACCTGCCTGACGCCGATGTGATCACTGCGAAGGTCCTGGAAAGCGCGCAAATCCCACCGCGCACGCGGCGGGTTCTCTTCAAGACCCGTAACTCGGAGATCTGGCTCAGTAAGGAAGCCGAGTTTCGAACGGATTTTGTCGGCATCAGCGCGGATGGCGCCGAATATCTGGTTAAACGAGGGGTCAAACTCGTTGGAGTGGATTATCTTTCGGTTGCGCCGTTCAAGCAGAGCCGTCCGACCCACGAGATTTTATTGAAGGCCGGCGTCGTGATCGTCGAGGGGCTCGATTTGTCTGGTGTCACCCAGGGCAGGTACACCCTCTACTGCCTCCCACTCAAACTGGCTGGCGGGGATGGCGCGCCGGCGCGGGCGATCCTGGTGGGGGTGTGAATCTGTATTAATCGCTAATGAAAGGCGAAGGCAGGGTCGTGGACAGGCTGTGCACACTCTCTCTGTTAGGTCTGGCACTCCTCTTAGCAGGTTGCCGGTCTGATTCGGGCGAAGTCACCCAGGAAGAAGAGGCAGCAATGGCGATACTATTGACCAGTTCTGCGTTTGGAGAGGGGGAATCCATCCCCAGGAAGTACACCTGTGACGGGGAGGACCTGTCACCACCTTTGGGTTGGTCCGGCGTACCAGGTGAAGCGAAAAGCCTGGCCCTGATCGTCGATGACCCGGATGCCCCAGGCGGCACTTTCGTGCATTGGGTGCTGTTCGATCTTTCAGTGGACGTCAAGGAACTGCCGGAAGGAATAAAAGGCGTGGGGGTAGAAGGCGTCAACGATTTCCGTCGGCGGGGTTACAGCGGCCCGTGCCCGCCGCGCGGGTCAGGACACCGCTACTTCTTCAAGATCTACGCCCTGGATGGGAAATTGAACCTCGCCGCTGGAGCAAGCAAAAGGGATGTCGAACGAGCCATGCTGGGCCACATCCTGGCGCAGGGCCAGCTGACAGGAAGATATCGACGCTAGGAACTGAGTTACCCCCGGTTCACTTTTCACGATACAAAAGGAAGTCTCACCACCGAAGCGCTCCGCCCGCCTGACTCTTCTCCTACCAAAAGGCGGGTCCCGGGTTCGTCGGAAGGCCGGCGGACGACAGCCAGGGCGATCTGTCCACAGCGGGGTGAAACAGCGGCCGAGGTGATTTTGCCGACTGCCTGACCATTGTCCACCCGGCTGAGCGTTTCTCCAACCGCTGCTGCGGCTTCCAGTTTCAAGCCAACCAGTTGCCGGGTTACCTTATCATAAGTTATCTGGCGGGCGATAACTTCCTGGCCGGTGTAACATCCCTTTGCTGCGGAGACGCTCCCTCCAAGCCCGGTCTCCAGGGGTGTGTATTCCTCAATCAGTTCATGACCTTTGGCGGGGATGCCAGCTTCGATCCGCAGCACATCGAAGGTTTCCGCAGCGAGCTGGGCGGTCTCAAATTCCTCCAGGATCCCGGTGAGCGCATCCAGCTGGCGCATGGGGAGAAGCAGCCGATAACCGAGGTTCCTGTTCAACCAGACCCGGCAGTGAAGATTCTCCCGGTCGATGCTGAGAAGGCCATCACCCCCCGGGTGGCGGCTGTTACCAAGGTTCACAAGGATGTCCTCAGCCTGTGGCCCAACCAGTTCGACCAGGCTGTATTCCCGGCTGGCATCCTCAATGGAAACTTTGTCCATGAAGAAGATGCGGCTGCGAAGATATTGGAACGTTTCCTGACCTTTCCCCGGCAGCGTGAGGACCCCGATCGTACTGTTTTCTTCAAATAATGTTAACACATCGGTGATCCGGGCTGCGGGTGTGGTCAGCACAGTAGTTATTACCCTGCCGGGGGCCAGCAAGTTTACGTCGTTGGTGGTCTGCCGCTGGAGGAAGGTGACCCGATCCTCGCCCGTGACGCGCAGGTATCCAGATTGTGGCTGCACATAATACGCAGCGCGCTCGACGGCTTCTGCATAACCAGAAAGGTGAACCTGGGATTGCACCTGTAGCAAGATCAGACCATCTGTGGAAGGGCCGGCTGGCTCTGCGGGATCGGTGTCCCGCTGTTCTTAGGAACCGGCGGTGGAAAGATATTTTCGAATTCCTCGCGGGTGATGGTCTCGACTTCCAGGAGGCGTTTGGCGACCGCATCCAGCTTATCGCGGTACTCGAAGACGATGCTCTTGGCGTGCTCGTAGGCGTCGTTGACGATTTTGCGGACTTCCTTATCGATCTGCTGGGCGACCGCTTCGGAGTAATCTCGCTGTTCAGAGATCTCGCGGCCGAGGAAAATCAGCTCTTCTTTCTGTCCGTACACCATCGGTCCCAGCTCGTCGCTCATCCCCAGGCGAGTGACCATGGCACGCGCCATACGCGTGACCCGCTCCAGGTCATTCGATGCGCCGGAAGTGATGTCGTCGAAGACGATCTCTTCCGCCGCTCGCCCGCCCAGTAATCCCACCATGTCCGCGTACAATTTCTTCCGAGACATCAGAGTGCGGTCTTCTTCTGGCAGCATGATGGTGTACCCGCCGGCCATGCCGCGGGCGGTGATCGAGACCTTGTGCACCGGGTCAGCTTCGGGGATGGCGTTAGCGACGACTGCGTGCCCGGCTTCGTGATACGCGACAATGCGTTTCTCTTCTTCGCTGATCAGGCGGCTCTTGCGCTCCGGACCGGCGATAACGCGTTCGATGGCTTCTTCAAGATCGGTCTGCTCGATAGCCTTCTTATTGCGCCGGGCAGCCAGGATCGCGCCTTCGTTGACCAGGTTTTCCAGGTCTGCTCCTACAAAGCCCGGAGTGGACCGGGCCAGGACGCCCAGGTCGACGTCTGGTGCAAGCGGTTTACCCTTCACGTGTACTTTCAGGATCGCCTCGCGGCCGCGCATATCCGGGCGGTCTAAGATCACGCGGCGGTCGAACCGACCAGGGCGCAGCAGGGCAGGATCGAGGATGTCCGGGCGGTTCGTGGCGGCGACGATGATCACGTTCGTGTCGGTGTCGAAGCCGTCCATCTCGACCAGCATCTGGTTGAGAGTCTGCTCGCGTTCGTCGTGGCTTCCACCAAGTCCGGCCCCTCGCTGGCGACCGACTGCGTCGATCTCATCCACGAAGACGATACACGGCGAATGGCGTTTTGCCTGGTCGAACAAATCGCGCACCCGGCTGGCGCCCACACCGACGAACATTTCGACGAACTCTGAGCCGGAGATAGAGAAGAAAGGCACACCCGCTTCGCCGGAGACAGCCTTGGCGAGCAAAGTCTTGCCGGTCCCTGGAGGACCCACCAGCAACACACCCTTGGGAATCCGGGCGCCCAGGGAGATGAATTTTTCCGGTTCACGCAGGAATTCGACCACCTCTTTGAGTTCTTCTTTGGCTTCCTCGACACCCGCCACGTCCTCAAAGGTGACCGTTGGATGGTCACCGGAGAACATTCGGGCGCGAGATTTTCCAAAAGAAAGGGCGGCGTTATTGCTCCCCTGGGCCTGGCGGAAGACAAACCAGAATACGCCTGCCAGAAGGATAAAAGGCACAAAGTAACCGAGCGCCGTAGCGATGCCTAACCAGGCGCTGGGAGGTTTGAATTCAATTTTGATCTGCTGAGGAGAAAGGTCATCGGTCGTCACCCCCAGACCGGTGAGCAGTTCGACGAGGGGTGTATTTGGCTCCTTGTGAGAGGTCCGCTCTTTGCCATCTGAATAGCGAACGATCAGCCGGTTATCATCCTCGATGAGGACATTGACTTTTCCACTCTTGATATCTTCGGCGACCTGGTTGATCGGTAAAACTTCTTGAGTAGTCGCTTGCTGTTGGAACTGGTAGACGACCATCACGATGATGGCGACGAACAACAGCAAGTAAATAATCGAGGAGCGGTTACGGGTTGGATTCACAGATACCTCCAAAACAGCCTTCCAGATCGAAGGTTGCGTTAGAATTATACCAACCTCTGACCAGGGCGGGTATAAGTGAATCCGGGATCGGAGGATTTTCTAACGTCGTTCTAACAAATGTGCCAGAATACGCAATCTTAAGCGGTTTTGCCGCGTCCCCAGATCAGGCCTTCGATCTGTCTGCGGAGCCGGGCCAGGAGCGAGCGCAGGCGTGCGAGCCAGCGGTAGCGTCTGGGTTTTATTTTCCGGCGGACAGGGAAGGGACCGGACCAGCGGGCCAGGGTGGCTCCCCAGGTCAATCCCGCCCCAAAACCGACGAAGACCGTCCAGTCTCCCGCTTTAAGCCGTCCCTGCTCGATGGCTTCGCAGGTGGCAATTGGGATGGAGGCTGTCGAGGTGTTCCCATAGCGGTCCACATTGACCATGACTTTATCCATCGGAAAATCCAGGCCTCGGGCGGCTGCTTCAATGATCCGCCGATTCGCCTGGTGAGGGATGATCAGCTGGACGTCTTCCATGGTCAGGTTGGCGGCGGCCACTGCTTCCTGCGTGGCATCGGTCATGACTCGCGTGGCGAACCGGAAGACCTCGCGCCCGTTCATGTGGATGTAGTGCAGGCCATCATAGACCGACTGCAAGCAGGTTGGGTATTTGCTTCCACCGCCGGGTAATGAGAGCAGATCCCCGCCAGAACCGTCTGAGCGCATCACGCCAGTGTAAATCCCCCCGGGTTCATCGCTCGCCTGGAGGACGAAAGCACCGGCCCCATCCCCGAAAAGGATGCAGGTATTGCGGTCCTTCCAGTCGACGATCCGTGAGAGGGTTTCGGAGCCGATCACCAGGGCGTTAGAGATCCCATCAGATTTGATCATGTTCGCCGCCAAGTTCAGCCCGAAAATGAACCCGGTGCACGCGGCAAGCAGGTCGAACGCCCCGGCTTTGACGGCGCCAATTTGGTCCTGGACCAGACAGGCTGTGGCCGGGAAGATATGCTCCGGAGACGATGTGGAGACGATAATCAAGTCCAGGTCCGCCGGGTGCAGATTGGCCACACCCAGTGCACGCATGGCTGCCTCGGCAGCCAGGGTGGCGGTGGACTGGTCTGCGCTGGCAACGCGCCGCTCACGGATGCCAGTGCGTGAGACGATCCATTCGTCGGATGTGTCCACCATTTTCTCAAGGTCTTCGTTCGTCAGCCGTTTTTCTGGGACTGCCATTCCCCACCCAGTGATATGTGCATATCGGGGGCTCATGGTTCTGGCTCTCCAAATCTGCTCAAGATGATACTGGCATTATGCCCGCCAAACCCAAAAGAGTTGGACATGGCGTGCTCTACCTGCACAGAACGAGAAGTATTGGGAACATAATCCAGATCGCACTCGGGGTCAGGGTTCTCGTAGTTAATCGTGGGAGGGATCATGCGGTCCCGGATCGTCTTAACGCAAATGAGCGCTTCTAGCGCCCCGGCAGCCCCGAGGAGATGACCGGTCATCGATTTTGTCGAGGAGACCGGGACGTGGTATGCACGTTCGCCGAAAACGGTCTTGATTGCTGCCGTCTCGCTTTTATCATTCAAGATCGTGCTCGTGCCATGGGCGTTGATATAGTCGATGTCTGCTGGCTCCAACTGAGCGTCATCCAGCGCCATCTGCATGCACCTGGCAGCCCCGGCGCCGTTCTCAGCGGGGGCAGAGATGTGAAAGGCGTCGTTGGTGCTGCCATACCCGCTCACCTCTGCCAGGATGCGGGCGCGGCGAGCCCGGGCGTGTTCGAGAGATTCGAGCACCAGGACCGCCGCTCCCTCTCCCATGACGAATCCATCTCGCTCTTTATCGAAAGGACGGCTGGCGCGGGAGGGAGAGTCGTAGCGGGTGGATAGCGCGCCCATGACATTCAACCCCGCCATGGCGAGCCGGACAATGGCAGCTTCGGTGCCTCCCGCCAGGATCACCTGCGCCTGACCACGGCGGATGATGCTGGCGGCCTCCCCCATGGCGTTCGTACCGGAGGCGCAGGCAGTGACGATCGCCAGATTAATGCCTCTGATCCCCAGCCGGATGGCGATCATGCTGCCAGGGGTATCCGGGAGCATCATGGGGACCATGAAAGGACTGACGCGGGATGGCCCGCGATTTCTGAAGAACTCAAAATTTTCCGCTGTTGTGCCAATTCCACCAATCCCGGTTCCGATCACCGCGCCAATCTGATCACGGTTGGAATCATCGATGGTTAAACCGGCGTCATCAACCGCCTGGAGGGCAGCTGCCAGGACATACTGGGTGCACCTGTCCATCCGCCTCGCTTCACGGGGCCCAAACAGCTTCACGCCATCGAACCCCTTCACTTCGGCGGCGATCTGGCATTCGATATCGCTGGGTGCGTAGTGGGTTATGCGATCGACACCGGACTTGCCGGCCAGGAGACACTGCCAGGTTGTGGGCACATCGTTGCCGAGCGGGCTGACACAACCCAATCCAGTGACGACTACACGGTTTGGCATACTTTTTTCCATGCGGTTGGATTCTCCACGCAAAAAGACGTCCTCAATATGGCTTCCTGCGGCGAATTATGCTGTTATAACACCACTTCCTGATATTGGAGGCGTTGTTATGGAAGCGGCTCGCGGTCTGGTAGCCGGGCAATCAGGTTCCCACGACCCTGGTGATCTCCCCCAATGCGTTACAAACCTGGTGCACATGAAGTCGGTCGTGAGCTGCGACGATTCGGACCAGCTCGCTCAGGTGGGTGGGTCCCAGAATGGCGTGCCTGGCTGAACGGTCCCAGTCAGTGGGTTCGAGCCCCTCCAGAAGACTGACCAGTTCGATCCTGAACCTGGTGAAGTCGCTCAAAGCGCTTTTCCCATCCTGGCAGTAATACAGGCGCGCTTCTGCCCACTGGTCGGTATCGATGCCGGGCAGGAATGGGTTAACCTCTGCCAGCACCTTCTTCATGCGCGGTAAGTTCACTTCACCGTCCACGTCGCGCAGGTGGCAGAGGATCTCGGTCACGCTCCATTCGCCTGGCTGCGGCTCTTCGACCCATGCTGCTGGGGGCAGGCCATCCGTAAAAGAGGCCATCACGGCGGGAGTGGATCGGATAATCTCAATCAGCGATTCTGGCAGCTCGGCCTTCATAAACAGGTCCTCTGGGGGAGTCGATTCGATCCATGAGAGCAGGTCTATGAGACGACCGGATCCATGCATCCTGGAAAACCTGCTCATATCCACCGGCGGGTGATCTGAGACCTGATAGGTGGCCAGGCCGAACTTCTGCGCAGGGTTGATATCGTTGTCTGGATCGTCGCCTACCATCAGAAACTGGCCGTCCGGCCACCCCAAACGTCCCAAGAGCTCTGCAAAGAAAGCAACGTTTGGCTTTGCAAAATGGAAATGTTCGTAGGAAGGAATCAGCTGAAACGGGTATTTCTCTACAGGCAGGCCGGCCCATTCCAGTCTTTGCAGCACGGCAGTCCGGGGAAAGAGAGCATTGGTGGCGAGCACCAAGTTGTACCCTCGTTCAAGAGCTTCTTCGACGAGTTTCACACCTTCGGGTCTGAAAGTCGTCAACTGGCGCAATTTTGGGAACTCCTCCCGGTAGAAGGAGGTAATCGGCTCTTCCAATGCATCTGGGGGAAGATCAAGCCTGGGGTAGAAGGCAGCCTCGAAGACCTGTTGGAGGGTGCGATCCGGAGATTTATTCAGCAGCATGGCCTGGGTCGCATCCAGCAGGGCCGGGTTGAGCGCTTCAGGGGACACATAGGGTTTGAGAGAATCCCCCAGTGACCGAAGATAGGCGGGAAGAAACACGCCCATTTCGTTACCGAGGAGCGTATTGTCCAGGTCAAGCAGCAGTGTCAGGGTCACCGGATTCTCCAGAGAAGACCGCTGGCAAAGGATGGCATTCCCCACACCCGATTTGCGGCTCAGCGACATCACGATTTGTTTTGGTGCAGTACGCCTGTACCTTCACCTGGCGTTTGATGTACGGAAAGGATCGTTCGGCCCGGCCTTCGAGCACCAGGTGAGGGCAGGCATTGGCTAACAGGATGTCTGGGACCGGACAGGAATAACACAGGTCAGGCGTCCAGCGCCGGGAGGGCGCGGAACGATCCAGCAGCCGGCACTCCTCGCGCTCCCGGCCGCGAAAGTAATCTCCGAAGAAGTAGCGGCATTCTTTGCCGGCGGGAGTACGCATCAGCGAGACTAGACGCGCGTGACGTACTGGCCGGTGCGTGTGTCCACGCGAATCACGTCCCCTTGTTCGACGAAATCAGGCACCTGGACTTCCAGTCCGGTCTCAGTCGTGACTTTCTTGGTGACGGCGGTGGCGGTGTTCCCGCGCACTGCCACCCCTGCCTCTACGACCCCCAGGTCGACGGTGATCGGCAGATCGATGTCGAGTGGTTCGTTCTGGTAGTACGTGAGTTTTACTTCGAGCCCTTCCTTTAAGTATTCCGCCGAGTCTCCGATCACATCGGCGGAGATTGCTGGTTGTTCATACGTGTCCAGGTCCATGAAGTGGTATAAATCGCCGTCTCTGTACAGGTACTGGACATTATGATATTCCAGTCTGGCCTCCTGCACACGATCGCCTGAGTTGAAAGTCTTTTCCAGGATGGTCCCGGTGCGCAGGTTGCGCGCTTTCACCCGGATCGTCGCTTTCCCTCGTCCGGGTTTGTGGTGTTCGTAATCCAGAACTTTGAAAAGTTCATTGTCGAGCTCGAAGGTTACTCCTTTGCGCAGTTCGTTTACATCAATCATACTTCTTAGCCTCGTGATCCAGTTGGGTGGTACGCGGCTGGATTATAGCCCAGCGTTGGAGGCGTGGCAAGGGGTGGGGCCAGCCAGCCGGGACGTTCTTCCTGCCGTGCGCTCCCTGGAAAAATATCTGTCAGCTTGTGGAAAAGTGTGCTTTAATTCAATCTGCCTCTATCAGGCCGGGGAACCGTAGACCAATGCTACAGTTCGAGCCTGGAGCATGTGACCCGAGATGAACAAAAGGATTCTGGTGCATTCCGTGGTGGAAGAAATAGCGCGTTGTATCCGGACCGGGCTGCTCTGCCTTTTTCTGGCGGGCTCATGGATCTCTCCGCTGGGCCGGGCTGTTGCCCAAGATGAAGAGCCAGAAGGCCCAGTGTACGTGGTCCAGGAAGGGGACACCCTGTGGGGGATCGCGCAGCGTTTTGGGGTCTCATGGGAAGACCTTGCCCAAGAGAACGGGATCTCGGATCCGGGCCAGTTGGCTGCCGGAGTGGAGCTGGTGATCCCCGGTTTACAGGGAGTGGAGGGGAGACTGACGACCATCCGCGTGCCCTTTGGAGAGAATTTTCGCAGTCTGATTCGCCGGTACCAGGTCCCAGCCGAAGCGATGATCCGGTTGAATCATGTAACCAGCCTGGGGGAATTGTACATTGGAGGAAACATTATCGTCCCGCAAGACGGTTTGGAAGCTGCACCGGGCGAGAGGGTGGCTCTCGCCGCGGGAGAATCCCTGCTTGAATTGGCTGCGGCGCGGGGGGAAAATCCGTGGGCACTGGCCCGCAGAAATGGGCTGGCTGGGGGTTGGGAGGCGATGCCGGGGGATATCTACTTCGCGCCAGGATCAGAAGCGGAGGGCGGCCCCGGAGCGCTGCCCGGCTCGATCCGGGCGGCGGAACTCGAACCAACGATCCTGACCCAGGGCGAGACGGCAGTCGTTCGTCTGGAGGCAGGCCTCCTGCTGAACGTACGCGGCTCATTGCTGGATTACGACCTGCATTTCTTCAGGACCGACGCGGGGGACTACGTGGCCCTGCAGGGCATCCATGCGATGGAAACCCCGGGGGTCTATTCAGTACGGATCGACGGCGAGCTGGAGAACGGCACCAGGTTTGGTTTCTCGCAGAGAGTGCGGGTAACGGCCGGAGATTTTGGCTTCTACAGCCTGACAGTGCCCCCGGATACGATCGATCCAACAAACACGAAGCCGGAGGATGAGATTTGGAACGCAATCCCGCTCGAGTTTACCGGTGAAAAACTTTGGAAAGGCAAGTTCCTGCGACCTGTCGCTCCGTCAGATTGCGGGTTCACCGATTTCTTTGGAAGCCGGCGATCTTATAACGGCAGTCCTTACAATTATTTCCATAGCGGCCTGGATTACTGCTACAACTACAACCTCGATGTGAACGAGATCTACGCAGTGGCGGATGGCGTGGTTGTCTTTGCTGATGAGCTGATCGTGAGGGGGAAAGCTACCATGATCGATCACGGCTGGGGAGTCTATACCGCGTACATGCACCAGGAGGAAATCCTGGTCAAAGAAGGTGACAGGGTCAAAGCTGGTCAGGTGATCGGAATCGTCGGAGGGACAGGACGGGTTAACGGCCCTCACCTGCACCTTGAAGTCTGGGTGGGCGGGGTCCAGGTGGACCCCATGGACTGGCTCGAAAAGGTATTCCCCTGAGAGCGGCTGTGTGATTCAGGACTCCGGACTGGGGTCGTCATCCGGGGTCTCCAGCTCGGTCGAGGCGTACTTTCCAGCGTTATAATCGGACAGGATGTCCAGGGCCGATTGCAGGTCCCGGGATGGGACCAGTACCTGGACTTTGCCAAGCGAGCCGACGTTAAGACCATACGCTCGACCCGCGCCTTCCTGGCTGAGGAACACCTCAACACCGCCTGCTTCGAGCAAGCCGCGAATCAGCTCGGCTTCTAATTCACCGAAGATCTCGGCGACGACTTCCCATTTATCGGCAGACATATCAGCGCTCCTCGGTTCGGGCAAAGCAGCTCACCGGTTTTCTGCGCCGCGCATGTACCGGTGGAGCAACGGATGCCCCGCCTGTTCATAGAGTATAATATCAAATTGGCAAACTGTTTATCTCAAAAATAGAGTCATTGCCAATCACGTGCTCGAGGCAGTCAATGGTTATCGCGACGTTTTCCCTCCGGGAGGACTATTGGGAAACTTTTCAAATCCAGGCTGAGGATATTGAGTTTCTCTATAATTATTTGCTGGAAGTAGAAACTCCGCTGACTCCTGGAGAGTTAGTCGAAGCGCTGGTAGAGGAACGGATCCGGCGGGAAATCGAGAAAGTCGAAAAACAGCGCGCCTCCGCCGGCGAGATATATTTTCCGAAAGACAGCTTTTCTCTCCACCAGAAGCTGGTCTTTTCAGCGCTCGGCTGGCGGCAAGGCGAGGTGATCGAAATCCGGGCGGGACGCAATCCAGACATTCCGAAATTTCAAGTCATCAAAGTGCGGTTCGAGAATGGGGAGGAGAGGGAATTCGCCAGCCAGGTCGAGAATCACAGGTTAAACGAGCCGCCGCAGCTGACGCAGGCCGGGGAATCGCTGGATGTCCGATCCGTGCTGCAGGCGTATGGGGACGAGCTGACCGCTCGGATTGAACAGGGCCTGGCTGCCAACGAGGATTTCGTTCGCATCGCCGGTCGATGGTTCCCCAGGGCTCTGCTGGTCGACGTGAATGTCGGACACCTCAATCTGGCCGAAGCAGTCCTCGATATGGCTGGCGGCGGGCCGCTGCCAACCAGCAAGCTGCTTGAGCAGGTCGAGTTGCCAACAAACGTCAATCCGAAGCTGGTGGAATTTTCGTTAGATCTGGCGCTGGAAGAGGACCTCCGCTTTGATGAGGTCGGTCCGGCCGGGCAGGTATTATGGTTTTTGAAGCGGCTGGAGCCTGATGAGGTCCGGGATACCCCGCCTTTGCTGCGCTACCACGAGATCGAGCACGACCGTTCCTTGCTCAGCGACGAGATGCTGATGCTGGAGCGGGAATTGGACGACGAACTCTCGCCGCTGGAAGGTAAAGTCCTGGTCGAAGACGAAGCGGTAGTCCGGTTGATTTACCCCCACTGGCGGGTTGGATCACTGCCGCTGTCCTCACGGATCCGGCACTTGTTCCCGACCGCCTACGAAGCGCCGCGCATTCGCTTTATCCTGGTCGACGAACACAGCGGGGAGAGGTTTGCTGGCTGGGTGGTTCGAGAGAAACGGTACGTGATCGGCTTGAAAAAATGGTACCAGAAACACGGGCTGATGCCCGGGAGCCTGGTGCGGGTGCAGCGCGGGAAAAGACCGGGAGAAGTGCTGATCTCGGCGGATTCGCGCCGCTCCACTCGGGAATGGATCCGCACAGTGCTGATTGGGTCGGATGGCGGGATCGTCTTTGCGATGCTCAAGCAAATCGTCTCTGTGGCATATGACGACCGAATGGCGATTGCCGTCCCGGATGTAGAAGCGCTCGATGAAGTCTGGAATCGGATGCAGAAGGAGCGTCCTCCGTTCGAGAAGGTGGTCGTCGACATGGTGCGCGAACTGACTAAATTAAATCCCCAGGGACATGTGCATGCCAGCGAGCTGTATGCCGCGGTGAACATCGTCCGGCGCTGCCCCCCCGCCCCGCTGTTCGCCCTGCTGGCCTCTCGGAACTGGTTCGTTCACGTAGGCGATCTCCATTTCCGGTTCGATGATTCAGAACGGTCGTACCGATGAAGTTTTCAGGCTGTCTGGGAATTACCGTGGTCTGCCGTCTGTCACGGCAACTCCCAATGAACCGGTTTTCAAAGAGGTGCCTGTCGACTGGTCAGCTGATACAATAGAGCTGACCTGGAGGTCAGAGTTGGCTGAACTGAAGCGATTCAGTCTCGTTAAACCCACCTTACAGACACGGTTTCACATCGATTTCGATTGGTGGAAGCAAAATGATCGTGACTGGCGGATCGAACTGTTCGGCTTTCTCTGCGCTGAGCACCAGGAGACTTATCGGGACCTGCGCGCCGAGGAAATGGTTGATTGGATCGATCCGGAAACCGCCGAAGTGCAGCAGGTGGATGGCCTGCAGCATGTATTGATCACCCACTGCGCTCGCCAGCCGGGGTTCATTCACGACAGGACCACATTGGTGGACGGAGTGTTCCGGCTCCTGCTCTCGAAGGGAAACTCTCCCATGACTCCTGTCGAGCTGGCTGACGAGTTAGGTCGCTCTCCGACCATGATCTTACAGACGCTCGCCGGAAACCGGGTCTATAAGGGGCTCCGCCCATGCCCGGAATGTTAATAGAGATAGAGATTGATCACGCCCCCGTAGCTCAACGGACAGAGCAGAGGTCTTCTAAACCTAAGGTTGTGGGTTCGATTCCCGCCGGGGGCGCCTGAGCGCCGGCGCTAACGCTGGTTGTGTTCAGAGAAGTACCGGGTCTTGTTGAAGGAGCCGCGCATCCTGCGCCGGGCGATCTTTGTGGTTGATAAGGACGGAGTGGTCACCTATGCGGCATACATCCCGGCTTTGGGTGAGGAACCGAATTATGCTGCGGTCCTCGGGGCTGCGCGCGCGGCGCTGCGTTGAGGTGAAAGGAAAGTCTGATGATGATTGAAGTTGAGTTGAGATCTGTCCCATTACGTCCCGGCTGGTACATTGCCGATGAGGTTCAGTCGTTTGGGATCGGAGCGAATCGGACAAGAAACGGGATTCGATCGCATATCTGGCGTCCTCCAACCGACGTATACGAGACTGAGATGGCAGTCGTGGTTCGGGTCGAGATCGCGGGGATGCAAGAGGAGGGCTTTTCGATCTCTCTTGCAAACCGCCTGCTCTCGATTCGCGGCATCCGCCAGGAAATCCCCGAACGGCGCGCATATCACCAGATGGAGATCTTTTTTGGTGAGTTCGCAACTGAGATAGAATTGCCCGGGCCAGTTATCGCAGATGAAGTGACAGCAGTGTACTCGGACGGTTTCCTGAGATTGGAATTCCCGAAAGAGCAGCCCAGAAGGATCGAAGTAAAGGACACATGAGCTTTCCATGCCTGCATCCCGTTGGAATCAAAACCTCTTTGAATTAATGAACTGGTTTGCCGAGATGGCCGATCTGGAAGCGGAGTTTTTATTCCGGCCAATCACCCCGCGCGTCCTGGAGAAGGACGATCAGGAAGAGAAGCAGGAAACGGTTGGCAGCGGAGAAACGGCTGAGCAGATCCCGACTGTTCTCCCAATTCTGCCGCTACGCGGGGTGGTCGTTTATCCGCAGACGGCAGTCCCGCTGACCATCGGGCAGCCGCGTTCGATCCGCCTGGTTGACGATGTCATGGCTGGCGAAGATCGGATGATCGGCCTCGTCACTTCCAGGGACCCGGAGCTGGAAGTCCCGGGGCCTGAACACCTGTATCGGATCGGGGCTGTGGCTGTCGTCCACCGCCTGTTCCGGGCACCGGATGGGACGATTCGCCTGCTCGTGCAGGGCCTGGCCCGCTTCCGCCTGGGCGAGTTCATCCAGCTGGACCCATATCTGAAGGCGCAGATCGAACTGCTCCCCGAGATCGTCGCGGACGATTTGCAGGTCGAAGCCCTGGCGCGTAATGCCAGGGACCAATTCGAACGCATCGCCGAGATGATCCCCTCCATCCCGCGCGAGCTGGTGGCTTCTGTTACCGCTCTCGAGGACCCTCTGCAAACCGTATACACCATCGCTAATTTCCAGCGGATGGACTTGAAAGATGCCCAGGCCCTCCTGGAGCTGGACCCCGTCCTCGAAAAATTGCGGAAACTGGTCACGATCCTGACCCGCGAAGTTGAGATGTTGGAGATCGGCCAGAAAGTCCAGAACGAAGCACGTTCCGAGATCGACAAGGTCCAGCGAGAATACTTCTTGAGGGAACAGTTAAAAGCCATCCAGCGTGAATTAGGAGAGGGGGATGAGCAGACGGCGGAAGCAGAGGAGTTTCGGAAAAAGATCGAAGCTGCGGGAATGCCGGAGGAAGCCGAGAAAATGGCGCGCCGCGAGCTTGAAAGGCTGTCCCGGCTCCCGACAGCCGCCGCAGAGTACAGTGTGATCCGTACCTACCTCGACTGGCTCGTTTCACTGCCGTGGTCGAAGATCACACCCGATGACCTGGATATCACCCGGGCACGCCAGGTGCTGGACCAGGATCACTACGGGCTGGAGGATGTCAAAGAGCGCATCCTCGAGTTCCTTGCCGTGCGCAAGCTGCGCCAGGAGCGCCGGGAAGAGCTGGAGACCCTCGAGACGGAAGATGCCATCCGGCGGGTGCGGGAGGGCGTCATCCTGTGTTTTGTGGGCCCGCCTGGCGTGGGGAAGACCTCCCTTGGCCGTTCGATCGCCCGCGCCCTGGGGCGCAAGTTCATCCGCATTTCCCTGGGCGGCGTACGCGATGAGGCGGAGATCCGTGGGCACCGCCGCACGTACATTGGCGCCATGCCAGGCCGGATCTTGCAGGCGATACGGCGAGTCGAGTCACGCAATCCGGTCTTTATGCTCGACGAAGTCGACAAGCTGACTTTCGACTTCCATGGGGACCCGGCTTCGGCTTTGCTGGAGGTGCTTGACCCCGAACAAAACGTCGAATTCCGCGATCACTACCTCGAAGTCGGATTCGATCTTTCACAGGTTATGTTTATCACCACGGCAAACATGCTCGATCCGATCCCCGCGCCTTTGAGGGACAGGATGGAAATCATCCTCCTGTCTGGCTACACGGAAAACGAGAAGATCCAGATTGCCAAAGGATACCTGATCCCCCGCCAGCTGCGGGAGAATGGCTTGCGCTCCGAGGAAGTGATGTTCACTGACGAGGCTCTTAAAACGATCATCCGTTCGTACACCCGCGAAGCTGGTGTCCGGAATCTCGAACGGGAGATCGGGGGGATCAACCGCAAAGTTGTTACCCGAATCGCAGAGGGGAAGACTGAATCCGTAAAGATCACCCCGGAGATCGTCAGGGAATTCTTGGGCCGGCCGAGATTTTTCGGCAACGAGGAAATTGCCGAGCGGACTTCGATACCGGGCGTGGCAACCGGATTGGCGTATACGCCAACCGGGGGTGATATCCTCTTTATCGAGGCCACGCGTATGCCGGGGAGCAAAGGTTTTCAGCTCACAGGTTCCCTCGGCGATGTGATGCAGGAGTCTGCGCGGGCAGCGCTATCCTACGTTCGTTCGCGAGCCCAGGAATTGAACCTCGACCCTGACTTCTTCGAGAAGACAGATATCCACCTGCACATCCCAACCGGCTCCCAGCCGAAAGATGGTCCTTCGGCCGGAGTAACGATGGCCACCGCATTGGTTTCGTTGATATCCGGGCGGCCAGTGCATGCAGATGTGGGCATGACGGGTGAGATCACGTTGCGCGGCCAGGTCCTCCCCGTAGGCGGGATCAAAGAGAAAGTTCTGGCTGCTCACCGCGGTGGGCTGAAGACAGTAATCCTTCCAAAAAGAAACGAAGCGGACCTGGAGGACCTACCCGAAGAAGTCCGGAAAGACCTGAATTTTATCTTCGTCGAGACGATCGACCAGGTGATAGCTCACGCCCTCGAGCCAGCACGGAGGGATGGACGTAAGAAGAAACAGAAATCAAAACTTTCACCGGATGGCCGGAAAAATGCCAAAAGTAATGCTGATTGAAGATGATGCCAACATGTTCTCATTGCTGAACATGCTTCTGGAATTCGAAGGGTACGAGGTCGTACAATGGGAGGGGGGTGAGAAGGCTGAAGATGTGGTTAATGTACTTCAACAGGAGAGGCCGGACCTGGTCTTGCTGGATGTCCATTTGCGCCACCTTAACGGTTTCGATGTCTTGAATTCGATCCGGAAAGAACCCGGTTTGAGGGACATGCGAGTATTGATGGCTTCGGGGATGGACATGACGTACCGGAGCAGGCAGGAGGGGGCGGATGGGTTTATCCTCAAACCATTCATGCCGGATGAGCTGATCCAGAAAATTCAACAGACACTTGGATAGGGGGTAGCGTGGCAAAAAAACGCGTTCCTGGGCCTTTGCAGTGGCGAACGATTGACCTGCACATCCACACACCTGCCTCGATCGATTACCAGCAGCCAGAGGTCAGCATGCTGGATATCCTGCGACAGGCTGAACACCGCGGCCTGGAAATCCTGGCGATTACCGATCACAACACGGTGGCAGGCTATCGTAAGATGCAGGAAGAAATCGACCGATTCCGATTCCTGGAACAATCGAATCGGCTGCTCCCCAATGAGCAGGCGACCCTGAGGGAATACGAACGGTTGCTGAGTAAAATCCTGGTACTTCCTGGATTTGAATTCACTGCCACCTTTGGATTTCACATCCTGGGGATCTTCCCACAAGATAAGCCGGTGCGCGAGATCGAACATCTGCTCCTCAACCTGAATATCCCTGCGGATCAGCTCGACCGGGGTTCGGATGCAGTGGGGGCGACCAGCGATGTGCTCAATGCCTACCGCACCATCGCTGGCGCCGGCGGCCTGGCGATCGCCGCCCACGCAAATTCGAGCAACGGGGTGGCCATGCGCGGTTTCGCCTTTGGAGGGCAAACGCGCATCGCGTATACCCAGGACCAAAATCTGCACGCCCTGGAAGTGACCGATCTGGAAAAAAAGGGCCGGCACACCACGGCAGCTTTCTTCAACGGCACCAAACCGGAATACCCACGCCGCATGCACTGCATCCAGGGTTCGGATGCCCACCGCCTGACAGCCGATCCGCATCGCAAGAGCAACCTGGGTGTTGGCGACCGGGCGACGGATGTCCTGATCCCGGAGGTGAGCTTTGAAGCGCTCATGGAGCTCTTCTTGAGCAACGACTTCGCCCGGACCCGACCGCACCGGGTCAAAGCAGAGCCGGTGTACGACTTCATCCGCGCTGCCCAGGAGGAAGGCCCCACGATCGTCCAGGATTTTTACGAGAGCCTTTCGGTGCGCGGGGGCCGACTCTACGCGATCATCGCTGATGTGTGCGCCTTTGCCAATACCAACGGCGGCACGCTGTTCTTGGGGCTCAGCTCGGATGTGCGCAAACCGATCCCCGGAATACCTAACCCGGAACAGGCTGTGATCCAGTTGGAGAAAGAGATCGCCAACCGCATCAGCCCGCCGATCCACTGCCCGATCGATATCCACGATACGGGGGGGCGCAAGATCTTGCGGGTCCTGGTCCCGCGTGGGGATGATCCGCCCTACGTCGTAGACGATTATAAGATTTATGTCCGGGATGAGACAGAGACTGGCCTGGCGGTGCGCGATGAGATTGTGAGTCTGGTGCTGCGCGGCCAGAGCGAACGGGTGAAACAGGCAGCCCCCGCGGAACCACCGGCAGCAGAAGCGCCTGAACCAGTGATCGAGGCTCCTCTTCCCATGATGAGCGACAGCGCCCCGCGGACCGGAGTCGAAGTCGTTTCAATGGAGGAGCGTGAAGGGACGCAATTTTACACCGTGCGTGATCTGCGGAATGGAAACGTTGTGAACAACGTCACCCTCAAATCGGCGCGTCGTTTATGGCACTACGCACTCAACCAGCATGCGCGCATCGCGGCGGACCTCTCAAAAGTGGACATTCGATGGGAGGGGGATCTCGGTCTGCTCAACCGCGAAAAGCATGGGAAGCGCGAGCGGTACGATCTGGTGCAGCGTACGGCGGAAGGGATCCGTTTTTACTTTGGCGTGACCGAGGATGGCATCCACGGTCCATGGAAGCGCCTGGTGGGTCACGAAGAAGAGTGATGCGGCCAGTCACCATTCGGACATTCGTATACCCGCAGGATTATCATGCCGTCCGAGGGTTGTGGGAAAATGCCGCGCCCGGGATTCACCTGGGGAGCTCCGATACGCCGGAAGAGATCTATAAAAAATTGCAGCGCGACCCTGACTTGTTCCTGGTAGCCGAATGCGGGGCGCAACTGGTCGGGGCGGTGATGGGGGGCTTTGATGGAAGGAGAGGGATGGTATACCATCTGGCGGTCGCGCGGGAGCACCGCAATCAGGGGATCGGGAAAGCGCTCATGGATGCTCTGGAGACCAGGCTGCGGAGAAAAGGATGTCTCAAGGCGTACCTTTTGGTGACGAAAGATAACGACGCCGTGGAATTTTACGCAGCGCTGGGCTGGCAGCCGATGGACATGTATATCTTCGGAAAGGAATTGTCCTGAGCGGGAGGTAGTGATGCGGATCCGGGTTGGGATCATCACCGTGTCCGATCGGTCAGCGCGGGGGGAACGCCCGGATCTTTCCGGGCCTGCGCTGGTCGAGGCGGTCCGCTCTGAGGGGTGGGAAGTGGTGGGTCAGGACATCGTGCCGGACGACCGGGAGGCATTAATTGAGCGCTTGACCACCTGGGCAGATTCCGGCGAGATGGACGTGATCCTCACCACCGGAGGGACGGGGTTCAGCCCGCGGGATATAACCCCCGAAGCAACCAGCGCAGTCGTCAAACGGCCTGCCCCCGGGCTGGCGGAGGCGATGCGGGCAGCGGGGTTGAGGGTCACCCCACACGCAATGCTTTCGCGGGCCACGGCGGGTATTCGTGGCCGGACGGTCATCCTCAACCTGCCCGGCAGCCCGCAAGGCGCATTGGAAAACCTGCAGGTGGTCTCACCGGCGCTGCCTCACGCTGTGCAATTGCTGAGGGAAGACCCGAGCGCCGAAGCGGGCCATAAAGGCGGGAAGGATTAACCAATCGAACACCGGTTATCCCAGATTCTCTTGCAGGATATGTCTGGCGATCACCATCCTTTGCACCTCGCTGGTGCCTTCTCCGATCGTCATTAACCTGGCGTCGCGGTAGATCCGCTCGACGGGGTACTCGCGGCTGTACCCGTACCCGCCCAGGATTTGAATGGCATTGCGGCAGACGCGCTCAGCCATCTCCGTGGCGAAGAGTTTTGCCATAGCAGCTTCCTTCGTGAAAGGCCGGCCGCAGGCTTTCAACCAGGCAGCGTGATAGACTCCCATGCGGGCGAGGTGAATCTCCGTTTGCGCGTCAGCCAGCATCCACTGGATCGCCTGGTGGTGAGCGATCGGAACACCGAAGGCATGGCGCTCCTTCGCGTATCGCGCCGCCTCCTCGAAAGCAGCCTGCGCCAGGCCGACGGCGAGGGCGCCGATCCCGATCCGCCCGCCGTCCAGGACCGTCAGAGCCTGGTGGAGGCCCTGACCGGGCTCACCGAGGAGATAATCTGCCGGGACACGCACATTCTCGTATGTCACGGCATGGGTGGGTGAGCCTTTCAACCCCATCTTCTTTTCAGGAGGGGCAATGTACAGCCCGGCAGCTCCGGTCGGTACTACGATCAGGCTGAGCGAGCTCGACCCCCGATTCCGTCCGGTGCGGACAAGCGTCACGATGAAATCCGCCAGGCTGGCATTGGTACACCACATCTTGGCGCCGTTGATCACCCAATCGCCGCCGGATAGCTCTGCCTGAGTGCGCACACCGCCTTTGAGGTCCGAACCTGCCCCAGGTTCGGTCAAAGCCAGGGCAGCCAGCCCTCCTTTTCCACTTACGACGGGCGGGAGGAAACGTTTCTTGAGGGCCTCGTTTCCGAATAATGAGATCGGGGCGCACCCGAGACCGTTGTGGGCCGCGATCGCCAGAGCTGTGCTGCCGCACCCCCACCCTAACTCCTCGATTGCGATGGCTGCGCTGACCGCGTCGACGCCGGCGCCGCCGAATTCCTCCGGGACGTTCAGCCCCAGCATGCCAAGCGGTCCCATCTTCCGCACCGCTTCCCAGTTGAATTCGCTTTCTTCGTCGACCTGGCGAGCTTTCGGTTTCACTTCCCGGGTCACGAAGTCGTGGACGGCCTCCCGCCACATGCGTTGTTCTTCGTTCAGATCGAAGTCCATGGTGTCCCTCCAGGTTCTGGCTGAGTGATGGCTGTTTTTCAGTCCGATATTGGGTGAATTACGCGCAGTTCTGCAATGATTCCTTTTTTTGAGAGATTTTCGAAATCAACGCGAGCCGTTATATTGCTCTCCGGATCTCCTCAACTGCTTCGGGATTGACCAGAGATGATGTATCCCCTGGATCGCTGCCGAGGAATGCCGCCCGGATCATGCGGCGCATTACTTTTGCATTGCGCGTCTTCGGCAGATCTCTGACAAACAAAACTGCCTGCGGAGCCAGCGGTTTTCCAAGCACTGAGACGATTCTCTCTTTGAGCTCCCGGCGCAGGGCAGCCTCGGGGGCATACCCGGGGGCCAGGACACAGAAAACGACCAGGGCGCTGCCTTTGACTTCGTCCGGAACGCCGATCGCAGCCGCCTCGACCACTGCCGGGTGGCTCACCAGGACCGATTCGACCTCCGCCGGTCCGAGGCGCTTTCCAGCCACTTTGATTGTATCGTCGGAACGCCCGAGGATATACCACAGCCCATCTTCGTCTATGGCTGCGAAATCTCCGTGCACCCAGACTCCCGGCCACCGGGACCAGTAAGTCTCTTCGTACCGTTGAGGGTCGCGCCAGAAACCCCGGGTCATACCGATCCAGGGAGCTTTTATCACCAGCTCCCCGACCTGCCCGCGCACCGGTCGCCCTTCCTCGTCGAAAACATCAGCCGCGATCCCCGGGCAGGGAGCTGAGAAAGCGGTCGGTTTGAGGGGGAGGAGGGGATTGCCCATGACGATCCCACCCGATATTTCCGTCCCACCGGAGTAATTGATGATCGGCCGCTGGCCCTGGCCGACTTTTTCGAAGAGCCACATCCAGGGATCGGGGTTCCATGGTTCCCCGGTAGATGCGAAAAACTTCAACGAAGAGAGATCGTGAACCCGCACAGGCTCTGTGCCGTGTGGGATGAGGGCGCGGATCAGTGTGGGAGAGACTCCCAGGGTCGTGACGCGATGGCGCTCGACGATCGACCAAAGCCGGTCCGGCCCGGGAAAATCGGGTGCGCCATCGTACAGCAGGAAGGTCGAACCCAGGATCAGCGCGCCGAAGACCAGCCAGGGTCCCATCATCCAGCCCATATCGGTCATCCAGTACAGCACCTGAGCGGGGTGGAGATCGGTGCCGAATGCCATATCCTGGGCAGCCTTGACAGGGAAACCGGCGTGGGTGTGGACGGCACCTTTTGGTTTTCCGGTCGTACCGGAGGTGTAAATCACCATTAATATCTGTTCAGCGTCTGTGAGCTCGGTTTCAGCGCTGGTCGATTGAGACTCGACGAGTACATGCCACCAATGATCGCGCCCTGGCTGCATGTCGACCGGCAAACCGGCGCGGGCCACGACGATCATGTGCTGCAAGGTGGGCACGTCACGGGCGGCCGCGTCAGCCACCGGCTTCATCGCCACCGGCTGCCCGCGCCGATGGAAACCGTCCGCGGTGAACAGAGCCTTGGCGTCGGCGTCCGCCAATCGGGTGGCGATTGCCCCGGCGCCGAAGCCGGAGAAGAGAGGCAAGATGATCCCCCCGATCTTGGCGATGGCAAGCATGGCGACGACGATCTCACAGGTCATCGGCATGTAGAGGCCGACCGCATCTCCCGGACCGAGCCCGAGCTCACGCAGGGCGTTAGCAGCCTGATTGACGCGCCGCCACAGGTCGCCGTAATTGAAAATGCAGACCTGGCCCCGCTCGTCTTCGGCGATAAGCGCTGGCTGGTCTTCAACAGCAGTGCCGATGTACTTGTCCAGGCAATTGTGGATGATGTTCATTTTTCCCCCAACAACCCAACGGGGCCAGGCGATGCCCTGGGAGAGATCGACGACGCGGGAATACGGCCGGGCGAAGCGGATATCGAGGTAATCCAGCACCGCCTCAGTGAACCAGGAGACATCCTCGGTCGAAAGGCGCAACAGCGTCCCGAAATCCGGCAGGTTGTGCAGCTGCATAAAACGGGTCAAATGAGCCGGTTCGGTGTATTCAGGGGTGGGGCGCCACACGATTTCGCCGCCGAATGTGAAAGGTGTGGTCACCGGCTCCCCCTGAAGAAGATCCATTGTGGAGAAGCCCCCCCGATATTTGAGGTTCTCTGGATGGATCCAGCCATAATTTTATTATAACAAGGGGCGCTGCGGCTTGAGCATTGGGATGGCTCGATGGATGAAAGAAAGTCCCACCGATGTGGATTTGCCAGCTAAAGCCGCGACTTCAGTCCGGCTATCAGCTTCCATTGGATATGCAAACCGGTGGACCACTATGTATTCAGGATCAACCGGCGGCGGTTGAACCGCACGACTGCCAGACCAAGGAGACCTGCATCGGCCACGAGCAGAAAGGTTCCGATGATCCCGAGAGTTAGATTCATGTTGAGCCTGCTTATCGCGATGGTGATCGTGCTTTGCATATCATCCGGCAGGATCGGGAAGATGAACAGCGGGATGAAGAATATGAGGAAAGTTACGCTGAGAGTCTGCTGAGCCTGGCGGACGGTGTTGGCGCGGAGTGAGATCAGCACGCCCAATCCGGCGGCGAGGAGGGCGACCAGGAAGGACAGCCCGACGATGGCGATGCCGATATTGGCCGGGAAAAACAGCAGTTGACCTTCCCCATGGGCGAGGTTGATAGTGACCAGGGCGAGCAGAACCCCGAGCAGGGTGATGCCCCAACCGTACACCATGGCTGCGGTGATCTTCCCAAAGAGAATCACGCGATCCGGAAGACGGCTGGCAAGCAGAGTCTCCAGGGTGTGGCGTTCCTTCTCGCCGGCGAAGGAGTCAGCGACGATGCTGTTGACCATGAGGAACGGTACCCAGGACCAGATGAACAGCGAACCGGGAGATTCAAGCCAGGTCGGACCGGACTGGAGCGGCAATAACACGCCGAATACGATCAGGAAAATGAGCAGGCCGAGCCACCCGCCGCGCAGGTTGGGGCGCTGGACGAATATTTCCTTGAATTCTTTCCACACGATAGTCGTCAGATCGGAGATCATTCTTCGCCTTCCTCTGCCTTCTCGTCTTCTTCGACGAGCTTCAAGAATACTTCCTCCAGGCTGGTCTGGGATTTGAGCACTTCTTCGACTTCAACTCCACGTGCGACAAGTGCGCTGACCAGCGGGGCGCTCTGCAGAGGTCCCCTGAGGCTTATCAGCAAACGGCTGCCGTTCAGCCGGGTGCTGACAACCTCGGGCAGACTCTTGATGAAAGCGAGGATGGAATCGTCGAAACCTTTGCCGACAATCTCAACCTGGGGAGTGCCGGAGCTGGCGCGCAGTTCCGCTGGCGGCCCGCTGGCGATTAATTTTCCCTGCCGGATGATTCCAATTCGGTGGCAGAGTTTCTCGGCTTCAGCCAGGTTGTGCGTGGTGAGGAAGACGGTCACCCCCTCGCTGGAGACCAGTCCTGCCAGGTCTTCGCGCAACTTTGCCGCTGCCACCGGGTCAAGTCCTGCGGTTGGCTCATCGAGGAAAAGCAGGCTCGGGCGGTGGATCAGGGCGCGCGCCACGGCAAGTTTCTGCTTCATGCCCCGGCTCCAGTTGCCGACGGGTTCCTTCCGCCGCTCCCACAGGCCCAGGTGAGTGAGCAGCTCCTGGATCCGG
This sequence comes from uncultured Anaerolineaceae bacterium, assembly GCA_964416175.1. Classification (GTDB taxonomy): domain Bacteria; phylum Chloroflexota; class Anaerolineae; order Anaerolineales; family UBA4823; genus CAYQDF01. Next base: position 24,987 of record CAYQDF010000010.1, on the reverse strand, counting down.
CCGGCTCGCTCGGGAGCCGCCATCCTCCATACCCGTCCATAGAACTCTAAATTGTCCTCGGCTGTCATCCGTTCATACAGGCCATCGTGCTCCAGCAACGCTCCGCATCGCTGGCGGATCTCCTCGGCCTGGTTCCGAATATCGAAGCCCAGCACCTCGCCGCCGCCGCTGGATGGCTCCAACAAGCCGAGCAGCAGGCGGATAGTCGTTGTCTTGCCGGCGCCGTTTGGGCCGAGGAAACCGAAGGCGCTGCCGGTTGGGACTTCCAATGTCAGGCTGTCCACTGCTCGTACGGAGGGGAAATCACGTGTGAGGTTTTTTGTCCGGATGGCGTAAGCCTGCATCGTTGCTGCCTCGCATTCTTGTGCGCATCTTGCCTGAATTTTGGGTAGCTCCGGGCTGGAGGAAAGCGTATAATTTGGCAACCAGTTTTAATCTGCCGGTAGGAAACACCCATAGATTATAAACGCTTCGCTCTCGGGAGACCAGCAGTGCCTTTGAAGCAAGCACCTCCCTCGCTCGCGGAAGTCCAGCAGATCGTGTCGATCGGCGACCCGGCGATCCGCAACCTGCGGATCACTCAGTGCTACCACGAGTTGTCGTCCGCCCTCACCCAGTGGACGGGCATGACCGCCAACTGGTGCACCTTCGCCACCTGGGCATCCAAACAGGCCGGACAGACCATCCGGAAGGAGGATCTGGCGCGTTTATTCGAATCTCACTTCAGAGAAGCTCAGGCGCGCGAGGCCAAGAGTGATGTTTCGTTTACCGGCGAGGCGAGAGACTTCCAAGCCGAGCGCGTTCAAGATATGGCGCCTGATATGCAGAATTATGCTTCAGCAATCACCCGGGCGAGCGATGCTGCCGGACCGGCTGCACTTCATTGTCGAATTGTTTCGCTGCTATCAAGAAGAACCAGACCTGTTCACACCGCCATTCAGTCCAGAGCAGGTGGAGATCCTCAAGGCCGGCAAGGTGCCTCCTGGGAAGCTGTGATTGCTCAACCGGAAAGCCTGGCGAACAGAACGGCAGGCGGATTGATTACCAATATTACCAATATGGAGGCACGTAGAATGGCTGAAAATCCTGTGGTCATCATCACCGGCGCTTCCTCCGGGATTGGCGAGGCGGCGGCGCGGCTGTTTGCCCAGGAGGGGTATCGGGTGGCGCTGGGGGCGCGGCGCGTTGACCGGCTGGTCGCTCTTGCCAAGGAGATTGAGTCGAAAGGAGGACAGGCCCTGCCGATAGGGACGGACTGCTCTCGCCTGATGGACATTGAGAATTTCGTCTCCGCGACGCTCGAGCGCTTCGGGCAGATCGACGTGCTGCTCAACAACGCCGGATTCGGGCGGGTGGGCTGGCTGGAAAAACTGGATCCAGTGAAAGACGTTGAGGAGCAGATCGGGGTCAACCTGATTGGGGCGATTCAGATGGCTCAGGCAGTGCTACCGCACATGATCGCCCGGAGATCCGGGACAATCGTCAACATGGCCTCGATGGCAGCTTACATTGCCACGCCGACCTACTCGGTCTACGCGGCGAGCAAGTTCGCCCTGCGTGGTTTTACAGAGGCGCTGCGGCGGGAGGTTAGCGCCTTTGGGATCCACGTGGTTGCGATCTATCCTGGCGGCGTCAAGACCGAGTTCAGCCAGCACATCGGAGCTCGCCGCAAGACAGGCATCACAACCCCTGAAGTCTTGAGGTTGAACGCTGAGCAGGTGGCGGGAGCTGTATTGAACGCGGTCAGGAAACCGCGGCGGGGAATTATCCTGCCGTGGCCAATGCGCTTAGCAGCCTGGGGGAACAGCCTGTTCCCCGGGCTGGTGGACTGGATCATCGAGAGGAATTTTACGCAAAAAGAAAGGGAGAAATAGATCCAATAAAATCCTCCCACCAGGGAGGGCCTGCGATCAGGTCTGTTCTGGCTCTTTCTGGCTTTCCCGCAGGGTCATAATCCCATTCCGGACCTGGTTCAGGTAACGTTCCAGCTCCATCTCCAGGCGAGTAAGGGTTTCGATAACATAATTATCGGCGTCGCGCCTGGTCTGCTCTGCTTCCAAAGTAGCCTGGGCAGCGATCTGTTCGGCACGGATCTGTGCTGACTGGGCGATCGAATCTCGCTCTGTGAGCTGGTCGACTTTTTCCCGGGCGAGTGCCAGGGTGCGGTTTGCTTCTTCCTGCGCCTGAGCAAGGATGCGATCACGCTGGGTTAATATCTGCTGCGCCTTCTTCACTTCGTCGGGAATGGCGACCCGCATCTGATCGATGAGGTCGAGCATCTTTTCTTCATCGACGATGACGTTATGCGTAAAGGGTATCGCCCGGCTTTCGTTGAAAAGTTCTTCCAGGCGGTCGATCAGGTGCAAGATATCCATCGGATCCCTCCGCGAGCGAGGCTGCTCATTTCCTGAAGCTGGTAGGCATTAAGGTTACATGCAAACTTGCGGATAGTCAAGGACAATATAAGATGAGGCAGGTGGTGATTCAAGGCGGTCTGCATCAGTCTCTCATGGAGGTTGTTGGGACGATCTGCTGACCTTCTCCCAATTCACTGAAGCGAGACTTCAAAGCCGCCTCGACATGGACTGGTACCATGCTGCTCACATCCCCGCCGAGGGAGGCGATCTCGCGCACGGTGGAACTGGAGAGGAAAGTGTGCTCTTCGTTCGTGATCAAGGCGACTGTCTCAATCTGTGGTACGAGGCGATGGTTCGCCAGGGCCATCCGGAACTCGTATTCGAAATCAGAGAAGACGCGCAGGCCGCGCACGATCACCTGGGCGTTCACACTCCGGCAAAATTCCACGGTAAGCCCGCTGAAACCCATCACTGAGATCTTCGGGTCGTCTCGAAAAGTGTAGCGCACGAGTTCCAGGCGCATTTCCGGTGAGAAAAGCAGCGATTTCAGCGGACGATCGTAAACGGCCACAATCACCTCATCGAAGAGGTGTGCTGCCCGCCGGATTATGTCAATGTGACCATAGTGAATCGGATCAAACGTCCCAGGTACTACCGCTCGGACCATAATGCCTCACTCAAAGTTGGTTGCAACAATTGGGCCAGATTGCCGGTCAACTGACGTCCGTCTGTGACCCCCTCCCGCCTCCTCCCCAAAAGGCAGCCAAGGAATCTGCAAGCAGTTGGTGCTCGGGCAGCGCCAGGTGCGGGTCGCGCTCAAAGAGCTCCCTGGCAATGCGTTGAGCTTTCTCAATCAGCTGCACGTCCGTCAGGCTTGCCAGGCGCAACTGTTGGACAAAGCCGGATTGACGGGTTCCCAGGAAATCGCCTGGACCGCGCTGCTGGAGGTCTTTCTCGGCCAGGATAAAACCGTCGTTCGTCTCGACCATGGCTGACAGGCGTTCGTTCTCGCTCGCATCCTCGGAATCGGGGATGAGTAAGCAGTAAGCGCTGGCATCACTGCGGCCGACCCGGCCGCGGAACTGGTGCAGCTGGGCGAGGCCGAAGCGGTTGGCGCTCTCCACTAACATCACCGTGGCATTCGGGACGTCAACGCCGACTTCAACGACGGAAGTCGAAACCAGAACCTGATATTCACCATCTCGGAAGCCAGCCATCACGCGCTCTTTTTCATCCGGGCGCAAACGCCCGTGAAGCAGGCCAAGCTTGAGATCAGGGAATATCTCCCGTTGCAGCCGCTCCCATTCTTCGACAGCAGCTCTGCTCTCGCCGAGGGTATCCTCGCCGGAGGATTTACCTCCCTCTTCAACGAGCGGGTATATGATGAAAGCCTGGTACCCCTGGGCGATCTGCTTCCGGATCAGCGAATAGGCGCGTTCTCGCTCGCGCGGGAGGAGGACATGGGTACTGACCGGCTGGCGTCCAGGAGGCAACTCGTCCATGACTGTCAGATCGAGGTCGCCGTAGACAGTCAGCGCCAGTGAACGAGGGATCGGCGTGGCAGTCATCACCAGCAGGTGCGGATTCTCGCCCTTGGCCCGCAGCGCAGCCCGCTGCTCCACTCCGAAGCGGTGTTGTTCGTCGATGACCGCCAGCTGAAGGTCCGCGAAATTCACCGGGTCTTCGATCAGGGCGTGGGTGCCTATAACGACTTTGACCTCTCCTGAAGCAAGTCCATCCCGGATGGCCTGTTTTTCAGACTCAGGAGTTGCTCCGATCATCAAACGGATCTGCCAGTCCTCGAGCAGGCCGTTTTCCGTGGAAAGGATTTTCCGCAGGCTGTTATAGTGCTGTTCTGCCAGGATGCTGGTGGGAGCCATCATGGCTGCCTGAGAGCCGTGCCTGAGGACCATGGCGATCGCCAGAGCGGCAATGACTGTCTTGCCGGAACCGACATCCCCCTGCAACAGCCGGTTTGCGGGGCGCCCACTGGCAAGGTCCTCCCGCACTTCCTGGAGGGCGCGGAGCTGTGCGGAGGTCAGCTCGAAAGGTAAACGAGCGACCGCTGCCTCAAGCCAGCTGTCAGGGGTATCGAACACCCGCGCTGTGCGCTCCTGCCAGGCGCGCTTTTGAGACAGCATACCGAGCTGGAGGAGGAAGATCTCATCAAAGGCGAGGCGGTGGCGCGCAGCGGCAAGCTTCTCTTCCGAGTCGGGAAAATGGACTTGCAGGAGCGCATCACCCAGATCGACCAGTCCGCCAGACTGACGGATCGTGGGCGGCAGTGGATCCTGCAGGCGTGGCGCCCAGTAAGTGACCACTTGGTGCATCAGCTGGCGCAGCCACCGCTGGGTGATGTTAGCGGTCAGTGGATACACCGGGACGATTCGATTGGTGTGCAGATTCTGGACTTCCAGCTGGTCGACCTCCGGGTTGTTCATTGTGAAACGACCCAGGTACTGGTCGATCTTGCCTGACAGGACTACCTGAGCTCCAGGCCTCACGCGCCTGGTGATCCAGGGCTGGTTGAACCAGGTCAAACGTAGATACCCGGTACCGTCGCTGACCACCGCTTCTGTGATCGATATGCGGCCATTCCGCACCGGGCGGGTGTTAACGCTTTGCACCGAGGCGATGACGGTCACTTGCTCGCCATAAATCAGGCGGTTGATAGGTTTGAGCCGGGAATAATCGTCGTAGCGGCGCGGGAAGTAGAACAGCATATCGCCGAGTGTTTCCAGGCCAAGCCGTTTCAGTGTCTGTCCATGGCGAGGACCCACGCCCTGAAGAACGGTCACTGGCGCATTCAGCGCTTCAAGGTTGCTCACCACAGGCTGTGGGGCAGGTACCGGAGGGGTCTTTTCGGGGATCTTTTTTTCTGGCGACCTATGTTCCCGCCGCGGGACTTCGTCTCTCTCGATTTCAACCACCAGGTCGAGCTCGACGATCTCTTCTTCCTCAACAGGCTCTACCCGAGAGGGCGGAGCGGACGTTTCTACTGGTGGAAGCTCAGGAGTGGATCCTTCGAGGGGTACGCCTTCCACACCGCGCTGGATGCGACGCCAGAGTCCTTGGAGCGCCTCCTGCCGCGAAGCAGGGCTCAAACGATGATAGTCGCGAAGGCGAGCAATCACGGCGGCGATAATTTCCTCAGGCAAACCATCCAGACGGGCCTCAGCTTCCCAGGGAGTGAGCATTCGTTCCAGGCCCCCCAGGACAGCCCGGTTGTCATATCCCCGCTCGGCTTCCAGTTTAAAGAATTTCTGCAGCTTGGTCAGAGAAGGCTTCATCCGAGGTATTTTACCAGTAACATCTCACCCTGAACCGCCCGATCTCATGCTTTGACGGCCACAAAACCCAGCCCGTTTGGTCCTACATGTGCGCCGATGATCGTCGTCACGTTGACAACCATGGGTTCGGTGGGCAGCCTGGGAGACAACCTCTCCAGCAGCTCCCAGGCGTCCTTTTCGGCGTTTGAGTGGAGGACCGCCAGGCGTTTCAACGGGCCGAGGCCTTGCATGATCTCGAGCAAGCGCGTGACCCCTTTCTTCCGGGTGCGAGCCATCTCGAGACGGTGTACAAGACCATCTTTGACCTCGACGAACAGTTTCAGGTTCAAGATTGAACCCAGGCTGGCTCGCGCCCAGGACACCCGCCCGCTGCGGCGGAGGTATTCCAGCGTATCCAGCATGGCAACCAGATGGATCCGGCGGCGGACTCTATCGAGGAGCCTGATGACAGCGTCCACTTTCGAACCGGCGGCAATCGCTTCGCCGGCTTCGATCACTTGAAAACCAAGCCCCAAAGATACCTGCTGGCTGTCGATCACGATGACTCGTCCAGCAAAAGGCTGCGCTGCCAGACTCGCTGCGTTGAATATGCCACTCAGCGCGCGCGAACAGTGGATGGAAAGCACCCGGCTGAATCCAGCATCCAGCAGCTCCTGGTAGAGGACGCTGTATTTCCCAGAGGAGGCAGTCGCGGTGGTGGGGGCAGCCTTCATGCCGGGCAGCCGAGAATAAAAATCCTGGCGAGAAAAGCGCTCATCGTCCTCGATGCTCTGACCTTCCACGACCAGGATATTCGGGACGATGCGGATCTGAAGGCTCCGGGCGATATCGCCGGGGATATCGCAAGTACTGTCAGTGACGAGTGCGATTTTCATACGGTTAGGAGGTGAATAATAACTCTTTTCTTTATCAGGTCTGGGTTACTCGATCGACAGGATGAACAGGTAATGCGGTTGACCCCCATCGTGTAATTCAATTTCGAGGTTGGGGAAAGCAGCCCGGACGGCATCCGCGACGCGGTTGGCTTCTTGTCTGGAGACATCGATCCCGTAAAATAATGTGACCAGCTCATAATCGCTGGCTTCAGCCTTGTTCAGCAGGCAGAGACAGGCTTCTTCCAGGGATTGCGCCGCGCACACCAGCTGATGGTTGAGCAGGGCGATGAATTCTCCTTCCTTCACTTTTACCCCATCCACATCTGCGTTGCGCACAGCGGTCGTGATCTCCCCGGTCAGCACTTCATCGATGGCAAGGCGCATGTCGGAAACCACTGCTTCGAAGTCCCCGTCCGGGATTAACCGGAGCATCGCCGCCAATCCCTCCGGGATGGAGCGGCTGGGAATGACGGCAACTTTCTTAACGGTCAGTTTTGCAGCCGATTCTGCTGCCAGGAAGATGTTCTTGTTATTGGGCAGGATGATTACCTTATCGGTGGGCAGGTCCTCGAAGGATTTGAGGATGTCCTGCGTGCTGGGGTTCATGGTCTGACCACCCTCGATGATACCGGCGGCGCCCAGGCTGGCAAAAACCCGTGCGATTCCCGGTCCTGGCGTCACAGCCACAACTGCAATCTGCCCTGGTTCAACCGGAGCAAATTGATTCTTCTCTCCTCTGGCCTGGCGTTCGAGGTCTTCCATCTGGGCGATCAGATTTTCCATGGAAACCTTCGAGATTGTCCCGATGGACATCGTGTATTCGATCGGGTCGTAGCGTCTTTCGAGCGGGACGTGAATGTGCATGCGGTAGATCCCTTCGCCCTCCCCGACCTGGATCGAGGTGCCCATGGATTCCAGGTCAGAGTAAAACTTAGGGAGGTCCAAAGGCGCATGCGGGCGAAAATCCACCACGACTTCGAAATCTTGTCCGGGTTCGATGGTTTCCAGGGTGTCCTGCAGCGTCATGGCTGACAGAGGCTGGACCGCGGCCAGGGGGGAATCGAGAGGCAGGCCGTCGATGTAGCGCAGCATGCCTTCAAGGAGGAAGAAGAGGCCTTTACCGCCCGCGTCCACCACGCCGGCCTTGCGTAATTCAGCCAGGAGCTCAGGCGTCCGCTGCACGGACCGATCAGCAGCCTGAACGAGGTATTCAAGGACCTCGACCGGATCTTCGATCTGCGTGGAGGCTTCAGCGGCAGCCTGGGCGAGATCTTTCGAGACGGTCAGGATCGTACCTTCCACGGGGCGCACCACGCCTTTGTAGGCCGTGTCGCGAGCTTCAACAAAAGCCGCCACCATCGTCGTTCGATCCAGATATTCCAGCTCGTCGGAGGCCCGGGCGAAGCCGCGCCACAACTGGGAAAGGATGACTCCCGAATTTCCACGGGCGCCCATTAAAGCCCCATGGGCAACTTTGTGGATCATCCTGCCGAAATTCCGCTCCGGCGACTCAGCGATCTCATCGAGTGCCGCCTGCATTGTGAGCACCATGTTGATGCCCGTGTCGCCATCCGGGACGGGAAATACATTCAGCGCATTGACAGTCTGCTGGTTTGTCCGCAGCCAGGTCAACCCGGCTTCCACCAGCTTTTTCAGTGCCTGGCCGTCGAGGGGGGCCTCCCGGAATTTTTCTCTTCTTCGATTCTGGTATGCCCCAGCCTTTAATCGCATGGCAGAGTCAGTCCAGGTCACTGATGCGCAGTCCACTGACGTGAACGTTCACCTGGGCGACCGGCATCCCAAGTGCTTTTTCGACATGGTAACGAACAGTATTGGCAACGCTGTTAGCGACGGTCTTGATGCGCGTTCCGTATTCGATCACGATATATACGTCGATGAGGATGGTCTGCCCGTCATAGTGTACTTCCACACCTTGCGTTGGATCTTTGACCAGGACATTGGTCAGGCCATTGATCAGGTTCTTCGGGGCCAGACCGACGACACCATAAGATTGGCGCGCAGCGTGGTAGGCAATGGTGGCGACAGCACGGGGGGAGACATGGATGCTCCCGATTGGGGTGATCTCTTCAGACATAGACCTCCTCTGTCAATTGGTTAAAACAACCAATCTTGAAATCAGATACGTTTCATGGTAAGATTGCCCGGCTTGCCTCTCGGTGGACTTCCCCAAACACCGGTCACGGCTTAGGGAGATGCAGCCGTACTTTTGCGGAGGCGGTACCCTGGGAAGCGGGTTGATCTGAACGATGAAAGGACTGGTTTAGATGGCTACATGTGAACATTGCGGGAAGAAGACGACCTTCGGCAGGAATCGACCCTGGTCTAAGAAAGCCACCCGGCGTACCTTTCGCCCGAACCTCCAAAAGATTTCTCTGTACGAGGATGGGCGCAAGATCAGGAAGGTTTTGTGCGCCAAATGCATCCGCACCATGGTAAAGGCAAGATAGGGGTCGCGATGCGAGGCGGAGGTTTTTAATGCCTCCGAATTCTACGAACACCATCCGGTACACGAAAATCGCGGGCTTCCCGTGATTTTTTTGTCCTTTCCGAAGTATGATAACCGGGGTAAATCGATATGGCAAGGGTTCTCCAGTAGTCTGGCAGATCCCGGATCAACGGATGGGGGGATTGAAGACGAAATACACCCACAGGTAGAACGGCAGCAGACCACCTACTGCGATCAAAGCCAGCAGGGCAAGGGCGACTGTGATCCAATCGATCTCCAGGGGGTTGCCTGATTCCTGACCGGTTTTCGAGAGCGGGCTGACGATGGGAGCCGGCTTGGGAACAACTTGAGCAGCCGGACGGATGGCAGATTCGACCTCATCTGGATGCGGCGGGGCAACGCCGCGTTCAGCTTCTTGTGTTCCCTTCAGCGTGGTAAGGACCCTGCCAAACTGGTCCGCCGTGCGGTAGCGGGCGGCAGGTTCTTTAGCGAGAACTTTAAGCAGGATTTCTTCCAGGAAATCCGGGATCGCTGGGTTGAACTGGCGCGGAGGGACGGGAGGCACTTCCCGGTGCATTTGGGCGAGTTCAATGACGGAAGGAGCAGTGAAGGGCAGCACCCCAGTCAACATCTCATACAATATAACCCCCAGGGAATAAACGTCTGACGCTGGAGAGGGAGCTTTTCCTGCCGCTTGTTCGGGTGAAAAATACTGTGGAGAACCCCATACGACCTCCACTTTTTCGTCAGGCCGTATGGAAGCAAGGGCGCGGGCGATCCCAAAATCGAGCACTTTCAACCGCTGGTCGGGGGTGATCAACATATTCTGAGGTTTGATGTCGCAATGCACCAGGCCAGCCCGATGGGCGTATCCAACCCCGGCACAGGCCTGAATCATCAACGCAATTGCCTCATCCACACTGAACCGGGACTGTTTCGTGAGCAGGGACTTAAGATCGGTTCCTGGGACATACTCCATTACAATAAATAAGCGGCCTTCGTCCAATCCGAAATCGTGGACAGTGACGATATTTGGATGAGAGAGGTTGGCAGCAGCTTTAGCTTCCTGGCGAAAATGACTCCGGAATGCGGGATCTTGAGAATAATCCTGGCGCAGCACTTTAATCGCGACGGTGCGCTCGAGCATGAGGTCACGCGCCTGGTAGACGACGGACATCCCACCTTTCCCAAGGATCTTTTGCAGCTGGTACCGGTTGTTGAGGAGATGCGGTTCGGCCATTTTTTCCACCAGAATCGGCGGAAGAATTGTACCACTCCTCGAAATTAGAAATTCGAGTACAATCATTCAATTGCCGCCACCGCCCGGCGTAAACACGAAAGGCGGTCCAAGCATTGGCTGGAATAGCCTGGCATGTGGGAATTGCTGGATGCCAAAAGCGCTGTTGATATTTAATCCTGTCGCAGGTCGTTACCCATCTCGACTGCTGACCGAAAGAGCGGCGGCGGTCTTGAAGAAGATGGGATGGGAAGTTGAGATCGAGACCTCGGAAAAAGGGGAGGATTTCACGCGGCTTTCCAGGGAGGCGGCGCGGAACGAGTTGGACGCCGTGATCGTCGTTGGAGGAGATGGATCAATCAATCGGGCAGTGGCTGGATTGGTCGGGACGGAAACAGCCCTGGGCGTCCTGCCGGCGGGCACGGCGAATGTGTGGGCGCAGGAATTCGGGCTGCCTGGATTGAGCTGGACTCGCTGGATGGCCTTGGAGGAGAGCGCTCGCCGTTTGGTGCCTTGCCGCGTCGCGCTAGTAGATGTTGGTTTATGCAACGCAAGTTATTTCTTGCTCTGGGCAGGCGTGGGCCTGGATGCTTTCGTCGTCCATCGCATCGAGCCTCGCAGACAATGGGAAAAGCATTTTGCCGTCGTCCAATACGCTGCTACGGCGGTCTGGAAAGCGAGCGTCTGGCATGGGATTAACCTGCACGTGAAGAGCGGAGATCACCATCTGGATGGTCATTATATGCTGGCAGTCGCGAGCAACGTCAGCCTGTACGCCGGCGGCCTGGCGAAGATCTCGCCCGGTGCTGTACTGGATGACGGCATCATGGATTTATGGCTGTTCGAAGGGGACAACCTGGAAGATACCGTAAAACAGGCGTGGGACTTATGGTCTGGGCGGCACGTGCACTCGGACCGGGTGAAATGCATTCCGTTCAAGGAGGTTTCCCTGCAATCGGATACACAGATTTATATTCAGATCGATGGGGAACCCGAGGTGGGAGATCGCCAGGTCACCATCCGAGTCGTTCCCAGGGCGCTGAAGGTCCTGGTACCCGAAGGAGCGCCGCTGGACTTGTTTCATCACAGGTCATCGGAGGTCGTAACAGATTTAGAATGAAGCCGATATTCGCCTTGCTCCTTAAAGACCCCCTCCTGATCCTGCTCCTTGGTCTCCCTCTAGCTGTTCTGGCTGAATTTGAGCATTGGGGTCCGGCCTGGGTCTTCGCTTTTTCTGCGCTGAGCGTGATCCCTCTGGCGAAGCTGATTGGAGCAGGCACAGAAGTCCTGGCAGCACGGACCAGCCCGCGCCTGGGGGGGCTGCTCAATGCGACGCTGGGCAATGCAGCGGAATTGATTATCACGATCGTGGCGATCCGGGAAGGCTTGCTGGAGCTGGTAAAGGCCTCGATCACCGGATCCATCCTGGGTAACCTGCTGCTGGTCATGGGCCTGTCGATGGTCGTCGGAGGTGTCCGTCACGGAGTTCAAAAGTTCGACCGCCGCCAGGCAAGCCGCAATGCCATTCTGCTTGTTCTCGCAGTACTGGCGCTTGTGATCCCCTCCCTGCTCAGCGGATACATCGGAACTCCGGCCTCCATCCAGGTGGAAGCGCTGAGCCTGGGCGTGGCATTCGTCATGATCCTCCTGTATGGGCTGGCGCTGTTGTACAGCCTCAAGGCAGAAGGTGCGCCCCTGGCACACACCACAGTAGCAGATTCTGCTAACATTCCCAGGTGGTCAACCCGGGCGGCCTTCGTCATCCTCGGATTTGCCACTCTGGGCGTGGTGGTCGCCAGTGAATTGCTGGTCGGCGCAGTGGAACCGGTCGTGAGCGCTTTCGGGGTGTCCGAATTCTTCCTGGGGATCATCCTGATCCCCTTAATCGGAAACGTCGCTGAACACCTTGTAGCCGTTCAGGTTGCGGCGCGCGATCAGATGGATTTGAGCGTCGAGATCGCGGTATCTTCCAGTCTGCAGATCGCCTTGTTCGTCGCGCCGGTGCTGGTATTCATAAGCCTTATCTTCGGGCATCCCCTTCAGTTGATCTTCATCGAGATTGAGCTGGTGGCGTTGATTGCCGGTGTTGTGATTACTGCTTTTGTCTCAGAGGATGGAGAGTCGAACTGGCTGGAGGGGGCTGAACTGCTGACGATCTATGTCATTCTGGCTTTGGCATTCTTCTTGATCCGATGACCGCGAGTTGAGGCAGAGATGCGCAACGTTTATCGCTGGCTATTCGATCCCTGGTTGATCCTGGGCGCAATAGGTTTTGGGATCGGGCTTTCGATCGCCGCGCTCCTGTTATTGTGGCTGACACGCGCCACCGGCGCCCCCACAGCGCAAGCCACGGCTGCAATCACGGTGATCGCCCTGCCCACCGCCACGCCGGTCACCCCCTCGCCGACTTCCCCGGAGCCGGTCACACCAACTGTGACTGGGGCGCCGCCGCCAGCACCGGCAAACCTGGCGATAGGCGCCTACGTGCAGGTGACCGGGACTGGGGGCGACGGTTTGCGTCTGCGGACGAACCCAGGGTTGAACAGTGATGTGCGGATGTTAGGCCTCGAAGGGGAGGTCTTCGTCATCCAGGACGGGCCACGCGATGCAGATGAATACACCTGGTGGTACCTTGTCGGGCCGTTCGACGAGACCCGCCGGGGTTGGGCAGTGGCGAACTATCTTTCAGTGGTCCAGAATCCATAGAGGTTATCTCAAGAATGAACCTTCCTCTTATTCTTGCGATAGCATCTAGTGTCTCAGGAGCTAGCAGACGATCATGACCGATCCATTCAGACCGTTGGGAGTCACAGCAGACAGGCAACGGCGCCGGATGATCATTCAGTGGGGTGATGGGCACACCAGTGAATACTCCTTCACACTGTTGAGGCTGGCCTGCCCGTGCGCGGAATGCCGGGGCGGGCATGAGAAGATGGGCGGCGATCCAGACCCGGTCTTGTTCGACTTGCCGGAAGAGGACACCCCTCAGACACGCATGGTGAAGGTGGAACCGGTGGGAACATATGGCCTGACGATCGAGTGGGAAGACGGACACCACTACGGCATTTACAACTGGAGTTTTCTGCGGAAGCTCTGCCCCTGCCCGGTGTGCCAGGGATGACCAACCCTCCGAGAGCTTTTGCCGGTCACAAATAGTCTTTGAGATTGTGCTCTACAGCGTAGGCGGCCGCTTCAGCGCGGTTGCTGACACCGAGCTTTGACAGGATGCTGCTGACGTAATTCCGCACGGTGCCTTCCCCCAGGAAGAGCGCCTTTGCGATCTCGCGGTTGGTCTTCCCCTCGGAGACAAGCAGCAGCACATGCCGTTCCTGCTGAGTCAGCGCAGAAAAAGCGGAAGCTTCTTCTTCCTTGGCAGCCTTCCGAACTTCCTGAAAGATGCGCTGGGTGACCGCGGGATCGAGCAGGGCTTCGCCGCGGCCGACTGCTTCAATGGCCCGCACCAGGTCCTCGCCGCCGATCTGCTTTAGGACGTATCCCGACGCGCCAGCCCGAATAGCAGAAAAGAGCATTTCGTCCTCGGCATAGGAGGTCAGCATGATCACCTTGGTCTGTGGATATTTCAGGGCAATTTCCTCGCAAGCCTCGATACCTGAGCCCCCCGGCAGGCGGATGTCCATCACGACGACGTCCGGGTTGTGAGCTGCCACGCGCTCCAGGGCTTCACGGGCGGTGCTGGCCTCGGCCACGACTTCAAACTCAGGATGGCGGTCCAACAGCGCCTTCAAACCCAGGCGAACGATCTCATGGTCATCCACCAACACGATGCGTTGCTTCGTCATTGATTCCGAATCCTTAAAAAACGATTTTAGCCCAGAGTTGATCCACTGGCAAGATGCAATAAAAGATGGTTCCACAACCAGCTCACCGGGTTAAAGCTGGCCGTGTAGAGAGTGTGAGGCAAATTATCGAACTGCCGCCAGGCGCTTCCCTCGGTTGCTCCGACTGCCGGTGGCGGCCTGGTGAAGTAAGGCAAAATCAGGAGGCCGGGGTCGGCTGGTTTCTCCGAAAATCCACGAACCGATAGCCCAGTCCGCGTTCGGTGAGAATGTATTGCGGCCGGGAAGGATCCTTCTCAAGCTTCTGGCGCAGGTAATTGATGTAGAGTCGCACGTAGTGGGGCTCGTCGCGGTATTCATACCCCCAGACTTTTGTCAGGATCTGATCATGGGTCAACACCCAGCCGGCGTTCTTGACGAGGTGATAGAGCAGACGGTATTCCGTCGGGCGCAGTTTGACCAGTTTACCTTCTACCCACACCTCGTGACGGTCGAAATCGAGCTTCAAGCGGTCGTCGACTTCGATCAGCCCATGGGTGCTCACACCCAGAGTCTCTGTCCTGCGCAAGACAGCTCGCACCCGGCTGACCAGCTCACGAGGACTGAAGGGCTTGGTGATATAGTCGTCGGCGCCCATCTCGAGGCCGCGCACACGGTCTTCTTCCTCACCTTTGGCAGTCAGCATGATCACCGGCACTGCGCTCGTCTCCCGGATAATGCGCAGGACTTCGAAGCCATCGATGTCCGGCAGCATCACATCCAACAAGACCAGGTCGGGAAGGCTGCTGCGGATTTTATCGATTGCCTGGCCGCCCCTGAACGCCTCGACCACCTGGAATCCATCATGTTCGAGGTTCAAGCGAATGAACCGCACCATACGTTCCTCGTCGTCGACAACAAGGATCCGTCGGTCCTTGAAATTGTCTTTGAGGGATTCATTCCCGAACAAATCCAATGATCTCCTCCTCTTCTTCTCCTGGCAAAACCTCGATGAACGTGATATTGCTCACCGGCCAGATCACCGTCGAAACGCTCTCCATAATGTAGTTGAGGTCTTTCCCATCCAACCGGCGAGGGTTGTGGAGGGTGATCATCTGGTCGGCGGGGTTCGGCAGCTCGTCGACTTCACCGAGGACGGGTTCAGTGTTTTGAATGTGGATGACGATCGAGATTGGCATAAAAGTTTGTCCTGAGTGTCCTTATTCCACCCTTTTATCCCGGTAATTGCAGGAGGATCACGGAGATGTTATCCGGACCACCGGCCTGATTTGCCGAGGTCACGAGGTCCTGACAGGCCTGGCTGGGAGAATCAGAGGAAAAAATGATCTTCTTGATCACGTTGTCTGGGAGGACGCCCCACAGCCCATCGGAACACAGCAAGAGATATCCGCTGTTCGGCAGGGGCGCCGTGATTACTTCTGCGTCGACAGGTTCCCCCTGCCCCAGCGCCCGATAGAGCACATTCCTTTGGGGGTGATCGAACGCCTCCGCCGAGGTGAGCTGACCCAATTCTACCAGCCTCTTGACCAGGGAATGATCGCGGGTGAGAACCTGCATTTCCTGACCTGGAGGTAATACATAAGCCCGGCTGTCGCCCACGTGGGCGATGGTCATCTGGTCTCCAAGCATCAGCAGGGCGGTCAAGGTCGTCCCGCCTCCCGGGGCATTGTGGAGGATGGCCTGATGAGCGGCCTGAATACCATCTTGCATCACCTGCTGGATCGGATCTTCAGGGGGACTTGGGGGAAGACTGATGAGCGGGGAGAGGAGCTTTGCGACGACATGTCTGGCCATCGCCCGGATTGCCACACCGCTGGCTCTTTCACCATGCTCGTGACCACCCATCCCGTCGGCGACGATGTACAGCCCGAAAGGGATTGTCTGGGTATCGCTCACAAGGATTGTGGTCAGAGTGAACAGCGCATCTTCGTTGTGATCGCGCTGCATGCCAGGGGAGTGTCCCACGCCAACGATCACCTGTGACGACTTGACTGCTGCCATCCGGGCTGGTCTCTCCACCGGTTCTTTTTGGAGAAAGGCAGCTCGCGGGTGCGCCGTTTGGTCAGCTGTGCCCGGATCGGCTGGTTTTGTGGGGGAAGTGCCCTTTCTTTTGAATAATTTGCGGATCAAGTCGGACACAGCAAGGTTGTCTCCCTGCAAAAGCGTTGTTTCCCGGGAAGTGAATTATCCGGAAGCCGGGAGGGCATAGAATATGTAATCGGTGGAACCAATGAATACCACATCATCGTGGATTATGGGCGTCGCTGTGATCGGGTTCCGGGTGTGAAACTTCCAGCGTAAGAAACCGGTCTGATAGTCCAAACAGTACAGATATCCATCAACACAGCCGCAGTAAAGCGATTCACCAGAAACGACGGGCGAGCTGGTCACCTGATGCTCGGCCTGAAAGCGCCAGATCTCTTTGGCCGTTCTGGCATCGATACAATATATATTACCATCAACAGAACCGATAAACACCAGGTTATCCACGACGCATGGCGTGGAGATCGAGCCTTTCCCCATTCGAAAGCGCCAGGTTAACCAGCCGGACTTCGCCTCCAGGGCATACAGGTGGGAATCCAGGCAGCCAAACAGGACCAGGTTATCCGTGATCTCAGGCGAGGAGGTGATCGCGCGTTTTGCTTTATGCCGCCATTTGATGTTCCCGCGGAAATCGATGCAGTAAAAATCACCAGCCTCATTTCCGACGTAAATCGCTTCACCTGTGATCAATGGGGTGGAGCGGACCGGGGCGCCGAGATCAGTGATCCAGACGCCTCTCCCTGTACTCAGGTTGACCGCGTGCAGTCCGGCATCGTCTGAGCCAAAAAAGATGTGCCCGTGGGCGATGCTTGGCGATGAGCGGATTGGACCGCGGGTGAAGTAAGTCCATTGAATCGCGCCCGTCCTGGCGGAGATCACATGCAGGCGGTGGTCTTCGGAACCGAAGCATACCACGTCGCCAGTGACTGCCGGACGGCTGACGATGCCTGCGTCCGCCGCGTACTTCCAGTTCAGATTTCCGGTTTTAGCGTTGAATGCATACAGGTGATGGTCGTAGGAACCCACGAAGACGACACCCCGCTCGTAGGTGGCGGTGCCGCGAATTTCGTCCTCACAGGTGTATGTCCAGAGAGGGGTCACGTTTTCTGGAACCACCTGGGGTTGCTCCCGAGACGGGGCAAGGTAAATCGTGCCCGTCTGCCTGGCAACGGTGAGCAAAGCCTCTTTCATGGCCTGGGCGCTTTGAATACGGTCTTCGGGGTTGTACTGGAGGGCCAATTCGATCACGTTGGCCAGTTCCGGCAGAACGTCTGGGTTGATCTGGCGGATGGGCCTCTCACCGAAGGAGAACGGCGCCTCCAGGCGAGGGTCACGCCGGGTGAGCAGATGATGAAGCGTGGCGCCCAGGGCATAGATGTCGGCCAGTGTGGTGGCTTCACCCCGATATTGCTCAGGCGGCGAATAGCCCTCCGTCCCGATCATCGTGCCTTTTTCACCGGTCTGAAAGGTCTTCGCAATGCCGAAGTCGACCAGGACGATGTGGTTATGCTGGTTGATCATCACGTTGGATGGCTTCATATCCCGGAAGATGATCGGTTCCGGTTCGTGTTGATGCAGATATTCCAGGACATCGCACAGCTCGATCCCCCATTGAATCACCTTGTCCTGCGGCATGAAACCCTTGGTCTCGCTCAGGATTAATTCCAGGTTCTTTCCGAGGATATATTCCAGGATCAGGTAGGATCTTTCTTCCTGGGTGAAATAATCGAAGATACGCGGGATTGCGGGGTGGGACAAGGTTGCCAGAATATTGGCTTCCCGCTCGAAGTTTTTGACAATGGTCGCGCGAATGACAGGGTCGTGCGCCCGGTTGACCATTTCCTTGACAGCCACCAGCTTGACGACATTGGGAAAGTGGAGATCTCGGGCGCGGTAGACTGCTCCCATCCCGCCGACACCGATCGATTCCTGGATCAGGTACCGGTTTGAGAGTGTTGCACCTGGTCTAAGCAGCTGCCCTACGGAACCCTTCTCGCTGCGGATACTCACGGCCTCTTTCACGCACAGAACGATATATTTCAGGAAGCGACCGGCTCAGTTAACTGCCGGATTCGTCCCGGCATTCTTTCCTCATTAATAACCCGGGCCTGATTCACCATGGATGACAGCTCTCAGCGCTGTCAACTCGATGAGGAAAAAACAGGTTTCATTATAGCCAGCAATGATCGTTTCTGCAAACAATTATCAGAGCTGTAAGCAAGTCAGCTTCGGTCTTCTGCGCATTGTCACCTCCTGACGTATAATACCCCTGCGATGTTCGGATTCGACGACTACCTCTCGCCGTTCACCTGGCGGTACGGCTCGCCGGAAATGCGCAGCCTGTGGAGCGAAAGGCGCAAACGGACCCTCTGGCGGCAGATTTGGGTAGCTTTGGCTGAGACTCAGGCGGAGTACGGTCTCGTGAGCCCAGAACAGGTCGCGGACCTGAAAGCCCATCAGGACCTCATTGACATCGAGCGTGCGCTGGAGATCGAGGCACTGATCCATCACGACCTGATGGCCGAGCTGAAAGCTTTCGCCGAACAATGCCCCTCTGGCGGGAGGATACTGCATTTGGGAGCCACTTCGGCTGACATCGAGGACAATGCCGATGCCATCCGTCTGCGTGAGTCGCTTGACCTGATCCTGGATAAACTGCGGGGTCTGCTGAATTCCTGGGCGGATCAGATTGAAAAGTTGGCAGATCTCCCCGTTATGGGGTACACCCATCTCCAGCCCGCCGAACCGACGACGCTTGGATACCGGCTGGCGGTGTACGCTCAAGACCTGCTCATGGATTTAGATGACCTGCGTCGGGCGCGGCAGCTGCTGCGGGGTAAAGGGTTTAAAGGCGCGGTTGGAAGTGGTGCATCTTACCTCGCACTGATCCCTTCGAGGGGAGAATCGACCCTGGCTGAATTCGAAGCTCGCCTGTCGGAGAAATTAAAAATCCCCTTCTTCCCGGTAGCCAGCCAGGTCTACCCGCGAAAGCAAGACTACCGCATCCTGTGTGCACTGGCTGGGCTGGGAGGGACTCTATATCGTTTTGCATTTGACCTGCGACTGCTTCAATCCGCGACGCCTGGGGAGCTGGCGGAACCATTCGGGGAAAGGCAGGTCGGTTCTTCCGCCATGCCCTTTAAACGCAACCCGGTGAACGCGGAAAAGATGGACTCGCTTGGACGCGCCCTGGCCCAGCTGCCTCGCCTGGCGTGGGACAACGCTGCCCATTCCCTCCTGGAAAGAACCCTGGACGATTCAGCCAATCGGAGGTCAATGTTGCCGGAAGCGTTCCTGATGGCTGATGAGCTCTTGATCACAGCCCGTAGAATCATCGCAGATTTTGTTGTGAACGAGGAGCTCTTGAGGCAGAAAATTATCCACTACGGTCCTTTCGCCGGCACGGAAAGGGTCCTGGGCGCCCTTGTAAAAGCTGGGGCGGATCGCCAGGCGATGCACGCGCGATTGAGAGAACACGCCCAGGCGGCCTGGCAGGCGCTCCTTGCCGGGGGTGAAAACAACCTCCCGAGCCTGGTGCGGAAGGATCCGGTTTTTCTTGCATACCTTGACCCCGACGAGCTCGGGAGTCTGTTAGACGTTCACAATTATGTGGGGGATGCACCGCGGCGCGCACGGGAAATGGTGGAAGCTATCCGCCGGGGAGTCGCTGATCAGGATTGAGGAGTAAATGTCCAATTGATGCGAAAGACTTCGCTCATTCCGGGGCGAGGGGACCAGGTTTTCGCCTGATCCCTCGGCGGGCATAGGCGAGGAGATCAGGGCTGGCTGCGGCCAGGGTGGGGTAATCCGTCTGCTGGTAATCGCGACCGGGCTGGAGGGGGAAAGGTTGCGAATTATCGTAAGTCTCGACGACCCCGCCGGATTCGCGCACAATCAGCCAACAGGCAGCGATATCCCAGATCTTCGGCGTGGCTTCGAAGCTGATCAACGCCATCCCGCGCGCCACGGCGCAAACCGAATAGCAGGTGGAACCGAGAATCCGGGTCTTATAACGGACATTGACTTCGTAGCGCCGGTGGGTGCGAGAGCAGCACGAGAAAAATGTGTTGGGCCGTCCCAGATTGTTTGGGCGGGCGAAGATCCGTTCGCCGTTCAGGCAGGTCCCCTGATCGATCGCGGCTGTGAAGGTCTCTCCCAGGACCGGGAAGTGGACGGCTGCAGCGTGCGGCCAGCCATCCACCAGCAGCGCTATCGACACGCCCCAGATCGGCAGTCCCAGACTGAAGTTCGTCGTGCCGTCCAGCGGATCGACGACCCACACCTCTGAAGCTTTTTCGGCGAGCGCCGGATTCAACTCCTCGCTCAAGACCATGCTGCCTGGAAATCGCTCCTGGATGGCTGCAGCGATCCAGCGATCGGCAGCCAGATCAGCCTCTGTGACCAGGCTGCGATCACCTTTGAGCTGAGCGGATGTACCCAACGGATTGAAGTAGTTCAATAAGTGTCCCCCGGCCTTTCTGGCAAGTTCTGTGATGAAAGTCAGCGATGCAGGCATGTTGTCAGTATAACATGATCGACCTCCCGGGAGAATTCGCACGCTTTTGGGTTTCCAACTCAAAGTATAATGGAGAACCAATTATTGAGGCGCAAGGTTCTAAATTGGATTTTTCAGATTTAGATGATGCCGATTTGCTCCGAATGATCGCACAAGCTCGCAGCGATGCGCTGAGCGAACTCTACGATCGGTATGGGCGGTTGGTGTATAGCCTCGCGTTCCACATCCTGGGCGATGGTGAATCAGCGGAGGAAGTCACTCAGGATGTATTTTGGCGAGTCTGGGGAAAAGCGGATACTTACCGGGCGGATCAGGCAAGAGTCAGCACGTGGTTGACGAGCATCGCACGGAACCGGGCAATCGACGTCTTACGGCAGCGCCGGGTGAGGCCAGAAGGCCAGAGCATCAGCTGGGGGACGCTGACCCCCAACAGCGTTCCGAAGGTGGAAGGGCGGACGCCGGAAGAAATCGCCGATCGCAGCCTGGCCAACAGCCGATTGAAAGCGGCGATCGCCAGTTTGCCGACGGAACAGCGGTCCGCTTTGATCCTGGCTTTCTTTTATGGATATTCTCACAGCCAGATCGCGGAAAAATTACAGGAGCCCTTAGGGACAGTAAAAACGCGGATCCGCATGGCCGTGATCAAACTGCGTGGATTGTTAGAGGAATGACTCATCTGTGAAAATCCAAACAAATCACCATAACGTATATTTCTACAATCCACTTGGACTGAATCGAGGTTGGTGAATGGTGAGGGAACTGCATATCGTGGAAGACCTCCCCGGCTATTTGTTAGGATGCCTGGAAGCGGAGGAGGTTGTGAGGGTGGAGGAACACCTGGAGAGCTGTGAGGCTTGCCGCCGCGAGCTGGCTGCCTTCCAGGAAGTTTCTGCACTGTTTGCCGCGTCCCTGGTTCAGATCGATCCGCCGGAGCGGGTGAAGAGGGAGCTGATGGCCAGGGTGGAAGGTGCCAGGCCCCACCGGAAGCGGGCGGGGGAGAAAAGCTCCTGGTGGATGCGGTTGATGAGCGGATTCCGGAAGGTTTCGCCCGCCTGGGGAGCGGTGAGCCTGGTGTTGATCCTGGTCCTGGGAGTGAGCAATCTCTTTCTGTGGCGGCAGGTCCAGGAGTTGAAGAGCGGGCAGGGGGAGTCCTTGCAGGTCGTGTCGTTGAGCGGCACTGAACGGATGCCTGCCGCGACCGGCATCATCGTTATCAGCCGCGATGGTCGACACGGTACACTGGTCGTCGATCAGCTGCCAGATTTAGGGGATGAATCAGAATACCAGCTCTGGCTGATCCGCGATGAGCAGCGGATCAGCGGTGCGGTGTTCTCTGTCAGCAAAGATGGATACGGGGCAGTTTATGTGTCTTCACCCGACCCGCTGAGCAGCTACGCAGCATTCGGGGTAACCATCGAACCCAAGGGGGGCAGCGCTGGACCGACCGGGGAAAAAGTCCTCGGAGGGGACCTGTGAGGTCAGGATCCCCTATTTTCCGTTGCGGTCACGATCTCGAGATAATCCTGGGTGAGCGACTCTCCCGGCGGTACGCCGAGATAGCTCAATAACTCGGACGCCACCTGCGCCTTGTATTCCGCGTCGCGCCGGCTCCAGGTGCGGCTTTTTACCTCGAGAAAATGTCCAAGCGGGGGATCATCGATGCGGTCCAGGTTTATATAAAATTCAGTTCCGTGAAACAATACCCGCCAGCGAAGGCGGTGTTTTTCGATTGCAATCTCTTGGGCGGGGGTGAAGTATTCCCGATAAAAACGCAGGCTGTGTGTTGCGGGAGCGATATAGCGGCTGCGTGAAAGCAGCACGTCGCTGGCGAGCTGGCCTTCCCTGGCTCTTCCAATCAGTGTCAGGCGGTAGCGGATATTCGTGATCTGGTCGTGATCGTCGATATATTCATCTTCCCGGTATCTTAAATATCCCTGGGAGGGGTCTTCAAAAAGGAAGTACACATCGTATTCGTGGTAATGGCGAGAATATAGAATTTCCAACCTGGGTGGACCAATGGAATCGAGTACGGGCTGCACGTCTGTAATCTTGACCTTTGCCTGGACTTCGAAGCTCTCCTCCTCCGCAGCCCCGCCGATCGCGATGAGTTTTGTGAGGACGGATTTCTCGCGCTCAACCAGGAAGGCATCGATGCGGTGAGCATATTCTTCAGCCTGCTGCCTGAGGCCGGTTTCATCCATGGTGACCAGCTGGCGGTCGCGCATGAGCCAGCGGCCGTTGACCATCACGGATAAGACATCCGTGGATTTTGCGGCGTACACCAGTTGGGAATACACGCTTGAAGTGTCCCGTCGGAAGCGAGGTGTGTTATGCAATGGGGAAGGATCGACGAGAATCAGATCGGCCCGCTTGCCAGCCTCAAGCGATCCGATCAGACGGCCGAGGTGCAGTGCCTTCGCACCTAGGCGGGTTGCCATGGACAGGGCCAGAGGTGCGGGGACGGTGGTGGGGTCTCCCGTGATGCCTTTTGCCAGGAACGCTGCCAGCCGCACCTCTTCGAACATGTCGAGGTCGTTGTTCGAAGCCGGCCCGTCGGTGCCGATCCCAACATCCAGGCCGAGCTCCAGCATCTTGCTGATCGGTGCTGCGCCGGAGGCCAGCTTCAAATTGGAAGAGGGGCAGTGTGCCACGCCGGCAGAGTGATGCCGCAGGGTGTTGATTTCACCCTCGTCAACGTGGACGCAATGCGCAGCCAGGACCTTCGCATCGAACAGGTTGTGTTTTTTTACATAGGGGATTACCGGCATTCCGTGTTCTGCGCGTGAGTTTTCCACCTCCAGCGATGTTTCCGCAAGATGGGTGTGAAGGGGCACATCGAATTCGACAGCCAGCTCAGCAGTCGCGCGGAGAATTTCCCTGGTGCAGGTGTATGGGGAGTGAGGCGCAACGGAGGGCACAATCAGGGGATGCCCTTTCCAGCGCTGGATGAAATCCCGGGCGGCAGCCAGCGATTCTTCGTATGAACTGGCATCCGGGGATGGAAACTTGAGCACAGTCTGCGAACAGACTGCTCGCAGTCCGACTTCTGCGGTCACCCGCGCTACTTCTTCTTCATAGTAATACATGTCTGCGAAGCACGTAATGCCGGAGCGGATCAACTCCACGCACGCCAGCCGCGTGCCGAGCCGGACGAACTCTGGGGAGACAAATTGCCGTTCAACCGGCATCATGTACCCGAGCAGCCACACGTCGAGGCGCAGGTCGTCGGCGAGCCCGCGGAGCAAAGTCATCGGGACATGGGTGTGAGCGTTTACCAGACCCGGCATGAGGATCGCCCCTTGGCAGTCGATGGTTTCGCTGGCGGTGAAGCTTTTCTTTACTGCCTCTTCGGGTCCGACAGCCAGGATCAGGTCTCCGGAGATTGCCAATGCGCCAGGTTCGTAGACGGCCATGGCTTCACTCATTGTCAGTAAGATGGCGTTCGTCAGCATCAAATCGGCGGTTTCGGTCATGGGGCACCTTTAGAGATCTGCCGGAGAATGTCCAGGCTGTGGTGGACAGCCCACCGGCCGGCGTATCCCGGCGGACCACCAAAAGGTCTGGTGAAGTGGTCAATTCCCTCTGGGGTGATCAGGACCAGGTGGATTTCCTGTCTTTCAACAGCAGGGAGAAGCGTGATTCCAAGGCCAACTTCTGCTTGCTGTGCGGCGCGGTACGCCTGGGTTCGCCGTAGCAGGTCTTCCGGAGAAAGCTGCCCTGCCAGGACTTCTCCGCTGAGAAAAACACCCGGATTCGCGGACAATCGGCGGACCAGCTCCCCCCGCAGTCCCGTTTCGACGGCAGCCAGCCGCCAACCCCGTTCGAGCAGGGCATTCAAGGCGACCTGTTCCAGAGTCTCCTGATCCATCCCATAGATCCACTCGCCCAGACGGTCCCGGATCACACTTTCCATTTCCTGGATCATTCGGTTTGCTTCCGGTTCGGAAGCTGCTTTGGCGGTGATGCGCACATCGACCTGCCCGGAGTGCGCCGCCAATCCGATCGTTGGATTGCTGGATGTCTCCAGGTCGCCGATGCGGTCATCGATCTGCGATTCTCCAACGCCGGCCGTGTGCAAGATCCTGGTCTTGATGATCCAATCGAGGCGAAATCTGCGCCGCAGGTAAGGGGTGATCGCATTTTCGAGCAGGTATTCCATCTCGCGGGGGACGCCCGGCAAGGCAATAATCGCAGCGCCATTGACTTCGCAGATGAAAGCTGGAGCCGTACCCACCGGGTTCTCGACCGGGATAGCTCCAGCCGGGAGGTAAGCCTGCCGCTGGTTGTTTTCAGTTGGCGTTCGGCTGAAACGCCGAAAGCGAACCTGGATCTGATCCCAAAGATCGGGCCTGAATTCCAATCCAACACCCAGCGCCTGGGCGACGGCCTGGCGAGTCGGATCATC
>CAYQDF010000009.1:15894-62254 GCA_964416175.1 uncultured Anaerolineaceae bacterium | reverse complement strand
GTTGGCAGCGATCAAGAAAGCATATAAAGCGAAGAAGATCGAGATGCCATTCCCCACCCAGGCGATCTAAGTTAGCCAGCAGGAGCAGATGCTCAACGGTTTCGCTGGTCTTCCCGGTTGGCGCTGCCCATTAACCACCACACGCCCAGGGAGAGCAAGGCCCAGATCAGGCCGGTGGGAAGGTCATCCTGGACAGCAGATGAGGCGGCCCACAGACCTAACCAGGTGAAAGCAAAGATAAAAATCAACAGCTGGACAATTCGTCGCAAATCCTGACCTTCCTCTCTTACCAGATTCCTACCTATATTAACGAGAGAAGGTCCGATTTATTACACTGGCAGTTTTATCCCACCGGTTCTTCAGCTGCGCTGGCGAGGGCTGCCAGCATCTCTTCGTTCGAGCCGAATTTGAACTCTTCCAGGCCCCGGCGCTCCGCCTGCGCCTGTTCGATTGCTTCCAGCCGCCGCCATTCGCTTTTGGAGACGATGTGCTTCCCCAGCCGGCTCAGGCGGGCGTGTATATCCTCGAGGATGCGGTCGAAATTTATCAGCGGGGGTTGGGTCTGCAGGAACTGGAGCACCGCGTTCGCGCCCAGTTCTCCGTCCTTGCGGGCGACCCCGACGAGGCCGCTGCTGGCTTCGCGTGACCACCCGGCAACGAAGACGCGGTCGACGGGTCGGTTGAGGTCGGGATCGAAGGCTTCGAAGGATAAGCCATCCACAGGAAACTTTGGTTCGGGGTTCTTGACGAATTCATTCCAGCGGATTGGAAGCCCAAAATTTTCGTCGACCCGGTCGCCGATGCAGAAAATGACGGTATCGACCGGGATGATCCGCTTTGTGCCGAGGCGTTTCGCCTTGGTATCGGCGCCATCGGGGACAAGGGTGGTGTCTTCCACCTCTAGGCCGCGCACGACGCCGCGCTCGCCGCCGATGATCCGGCTGGGTGAGGCCAGGAATTCGAATCGGAACCGTGTATTCGATACCGGCTCAAGGGCTTTCGGCAAGGCGGAGAGGAAGAAAGCCCGGGCAGCGTTCACATCCTGCCCGACAGCCCGCATGACCGGCGCGATCCGGACAAATTCTGCATCCAGCGCATCCAGGTCCAGGTTGCGGGCAACGGTTTCCATTTCTTTCCTGGTGAATTTGACTTCCGCCGGTCCCCGGCGCGCCACGGCGATCACCTCATCAACCTTGAGCTCGCGGATCAGCCAGTGCGCGATGTCGAGCATCACGTTGCCGACTCCGATGACAGCCACCCGCTTCCCGATCTCGAAGTTTCGTGTACTGAAGGGAGGCAGCCGGTTGTAATGGTAGACCAGATCTTTGGCATGATAAACGCCGACGAGGTCTTCACCCGGCAATCCGAGCCACTTGGTCCCCTGGGCACCGACGGTGACCAGCAGCGCCTGGAAGCCCAGCGCGCGCAGCTCCATCAGGGTCAAATCGCCCTTCTGACCGATCACCACATTCCCGTAGTATTCAATATTCGGCAGCTCGAGAATCTGGCGGAACTGTTTACGTAGCCCTTCTTTCATTTTGTGCTTCGAAGGGTAGATGCCATATTCCGCAAGCCCCCCTGGTTTGATATCCCGATTGAATAAGACGACGTGCACACCGGCGTTGGCCAGCTCTTTGGCTGCGAAAAGGCCGGCGGGGCCAGCGCCGATCACGGCGCAGAGGTGCTTGCTTCGTTCATTCATCGATAGAACGCCCTCCCTCGTGAGCATGAAAAGACGGCCCTCAGCCGTCGTTTATCCTTCACCGGGATTATAGCCCGGGGAGAAATTTTTCACAAGCCAATTATAAATTGATTTCGTTGCTCAAAATTCTCGCTTATGCTATAGTAGAGAACATTATGGAGGATTCTGTTCAATCAATTCAACTGGACAACGGGTTGAAGGTGCTGCTTAAGGAGATTCACACAGCGCCGATCATCAGCCTTTGGTTGTGGCTGCGGGTCGGATCACGCGATGAGCGCCCCGGCAGAACGGGCATCTCGCACTGGACCGAGCACATGCAGTTCAAAGGTACCGAGCGTTACCCGGCGGAATGGATTGATAAGGCAGTCGCGCGGGAGGGAGGCTACCGCAACGCGATGACATTCCTCGATTGGACGACATATTTCGAGACCATGCCTGCAGAGAAGATCAATCTGGCCCTGGACCTCGAGGCTGACCGGCTGCAAAACAGCCTCTTTAAACCAGAAGACGTCGAATCCGAGCGCACGGTGATCATCTCCGAGCGCCAGGGGAATGAAAACAATCCGCTGTTCCTGCTGGGTGAAGAAGTCCAGGCGGCAGCCTTTCGAGTGCATTCCTACCACCACGAGGTGATCGGCGATCTGATCGACCTCCAGACGATGACGCGGGATGACCTCTACCAGCACTACCGGGATTTTTACGTCCCGGCGAATGCTGTACTGACTGTTGCTGGCGATTTCATCAAAGATGAAATGCTGGGGCGGATCGCTGAGTACTTTGGGAAGCTACCTGGCGGGACGCCCCGCGTCACCCAGGCACGCCCTGAACCCAGGCAGCCTGGCGAACGGCGCCTCTCTGTCGAAGGTCCAGGGGAGACGACCTATGTCAACGCTGCTTACCACGCACCCGCGGCCAGAGACCCGGATTTCTTCCCCTACCTCGTCACGGACAGCCTGCTTACAGGTCCGTCTAATTTGAACCTCTTCAGCGCCGGGATTTCGAACAAGACTTCCCGGCTTTACAGGGCATTGGTGGAAAAGGAGCTGGCAGTAAGTGTCTCGGGAGGCCTGACTGCGACCATCGACCCTTATCTCCACAACATCGTGGTTACGGTTCATCCGAATGCCAGTGCTGCGCAGGTGATCACAGCGCTGGATGACGAAATCAAACGGCTGCAGGATGCACCACCGCCAGAAGCGGAAGTGGCGCGCGCGGTCAAGCAGGCCCGAGCTCTCTTTGCCTACGGGAGCGAGAGCATCACCAACCAGGCATTCTGGATGGGCTATGCCGAGATGTTCGCCACTTACGCTTGGTTCATGAATTACCTGGAACGCCTGGCTGCTGTCACACCCCAGGACGTGCAACAGATAGCCCAGAAGTACCTCCGGGCTGGCAACCGTGTGCTTGGCGTTTATCTTCCAACCGGCCTACCCAAGGAGGATGGCGAGGAGGGGGCGGATGAGAAATGAGGCGCCGAGTATGGCCATACCCGGACCGGAAAACATCACCCGGCGGGAGCTGCCCAATGGACTGGTTGTGCTGGTGCGGGCGAACTACAACAGTCCTTCGGTTGTCGTGCAGGGTTACTTACTGGCAGGAGCGCTGTTTGATCGCGACGAAAAGCTGGGGCTGGCGGATTTCGCTGCCCAGGCTTTGCTGCGCGGCAGCGAGCACCGCTCGTTCCAGGAGATATACGAGGCGCTCGAGTCGGCTGCTGCCAGCCTGAGCTTCAGCGCTGGCACGCACTCGACCGGTTTTGGTGGGAAATCTCTGGCTGAAGACCTGGATCTGCTGTTGGAGATCCTGGCGGATGCTTTACGCCGACCGACCTTTCCCGAAGACCAGGTGGAACGCCTGCGTGCCCAGCTTTTGACCGGTCTGGCGATTCGCGCCCAGGATACAGGGGAGATGGCTTCGCTCGCATTCGACCAGATCATTTATCCGGGTCACCCCTATTCTCGACCGGAGGACGGCTACCCGGAGACGATTCAAGCCATCACCCGCCAGGACCTGGTCGAATTTCATCGCTTTCACTTCGGACCAAGCGGAGCTGTCCTCACGCTGGTCGGTGCAGTCGATCCCGAATCGGCGATCGATAAGGTCACGAAATACCTCGGCGATTGGGAGAATCCGAGGCAACCCGAGGTGCCTCCCCTCCCGCCGGTCCCGGCACCTGCTAATCCTGCCTGGCGCAAGGTGGATATCCCGGGCAAGTACCAGGCTGACCTGGTCGTCGGGGGAGCAGGGCCCGAACGCCGTTCTCCGGATTTCTTGAGCGCTGCCCTGGGGAACAATATCCTCGGCGTGTTCGGGATGATGGGACGGATCGGTGAGGCGGTCCGTGAGAAAGCCGGCCTGGCTTATTACGCTTACAGCAGCCTTTCTGGAGGGATGGGACCCGGTCCGTGGTACGTTTCGGCTGGCGTGGATCCAGAAAACATTGAACGGGCGCTGGAGCTGATCCATCAGGAGATCGCCCGGTTCTGCGAAACGCCGGTGTCCCCGGAGGAGTTGTCAGACAGTCAGTCGAATTTCATCGGCCGGTTGCCGCTCTCACTCGAAACGAACAGCGGGATGGCTTCCGCCATCCTCAATTTGGAGCGGTACGAGCTGGGTCTCGATTACTACCAGCGGTACGCGGACCTGGTAAGGGCAGTTACCCGAGAAGAGGTGCTCGAAACAGGCCGGCGCTACCTGTCTCCCGAGCGCCTCGGTGTGGGGATCGCCGGGCCTTGACCTGCCATGAGTAAGCAGCTGCGAACGGGAGTAGACCTGGTTGAGATCGAACGCTTTGAGAAGGCCGTGGTGCGCCATCCAGCGCGCTTCCTGGATCGGGTTTTCACCCGGCGGGAGCTCGAGGATGTGGGCGAGAATATGGCCTCTCTTGCCGCGCGCTTCGCAGCGAAGGAGGCGGTTGCGAAAGCGCTCGGCACAGGAATCGGCGCAATAAGCTGGCACGAGGTCGAGGTCCTGCGGGGGCCAGAAAGGCAACCGACGTTAAGACTCCACGGGGAGGCAGCGCGCCTGGCAGAAGAACTGGAACTGGATTGCTGGTCCCTCAGCCTCAGCCACAGCCAGACGCATGCGATCGCATTCGTAGTTGCCTTGGGAGAATGAACCCTGCAACCCACCAGAGCAGCCGCGAGCCCGGGGTGGGAGCAGTGCCCAGGGCATCATTGATCTAAGGAGGAATCACATGTCTCGCATTATTCGGAAAGTCCTGATCGGGTTGCTTGTAATCTTCCTCTTGATCGCCCTGTCAGCAGCGATTTTCATTCCGTACACGATCCGGCGTTCTTTCCCGCGCGCCGAGGGAGAGATCAGGCTGGAGGGACTGGATGCTCCGGTGGAAGTCATCCGGGATGATTATGGCATCCCGCACATTTACGCGAGCACGGAGCATGATCTGTTTTTCGCGCAGGGCTTCGTGCACGCCCAGGACCGGTTCTGGCAGATGGATTTTTGGCGGCATATCGGGTCCGCGCGCCTGGCGGAGATGTTCGGGGAGAGCCAGCTGGAGAATGACATCTTCCTGCGCACCCTGGGGTGGGCGCGCATTGCCGGGCAGGAGCTTGCTCTCCTGGACGAGAACAGCCTTGCTATCCTCCAGGCATACGCGGACGGGGTGAACGCCTATCTGGTTGATCACGGGGGAACCGCGTTGAGCCTCGAGTACCTTTTCTTGAAGGTCCTCAATCCTGATTACAAGGTCGAACCATGGCAGCCACTGCACACGCTCACCTGGGCGAAGGCCATGGCATGGGACCTGGGCGGCAATATGGATCAAGAGATCGAACGCGCCATCCTTTTGCAAACACTCACGCCGGAACAGGTGGCGGCGATTTCTCCAGGCTACCCGTCCGGCCATCCGCTGATCGTGCCTGACTTCCAGCTGGGAGGGAAGCCCTCACTCCAGCTGACACGGGAAGGGGAGGATCTCCCTCTGGAGGCTGCAGTCCCGCTCCTGACCGATTTGCAGGCCAGGCTGGCTGGGCTCGAAAAGACCCTGGGAGACAGAGCGATCGGGCTCGGCTCCAACAGCTGGGTGATATCCGGTAAACTGACCAGCAGCGGGAGTCCCATCCTGGCGAACGACCCACACCTGGCCGCTCAGATGCCTTCCATCTGGTACGAGGTGGGTCTGCACTGCACACCGAAAGGCGAGGCCTGCCCGTACGAAGTGAGCGGGGTCTCTTTCGCCGGCGCTCCCGGCGTGATCATCGGGCACAACGACCGGATCGCCTGGGGTTTCACGAATTTAGGCCCGGATGTCCAGGACCTTTATATTGAAAAAGTTAACCCGGATAACCCAAACCAGTACGAGGTCAACGGCGAGTGGCGCGATATGGAACTGGTCCACGAGACCGTCCTGGTGAGCGGGGGTGAACCCGTGGAACTCACGGTGCGCTACACCCGTCACGGCCCGATCATCTCAGATACGACGTACCTGCCGGAGGGGTTCGGGGAAGCTGCTGGTCTGGATCTTCCCGATCCGTATGCGATTGCTCTGCGTTGGACTGCGCTGGAACCGAGCTTCATCTTCCGCGCCATCTGGAAGTTCAACCAGGCAGCCGATTGGGAGGAGTTCCGCGCGGGGGCGGAGGAATTCGCCGCGCCAGCCCAAAACCTGATTTATGCCGACATCGATGGCAACATCGGCTACCAGATGCCTGGATGGATCCCGATTCGCGCGAGCGGAGACGGAACAATGCCAGTTCCCGGCTGGACTGACGAGTTCGAATGGATCGGCTTCATCCCGTTTGACGAGCTGCCGTATTCCGTAAACCCACCGCAGGGCTACATCGTGACGGCGAACAATACGGTTGTCGGAGAAGATTACCCCTATCTGATCCACGTTGTCAATGATCATGGACACCGCGCCAGGCGCATCGTTGACCTGATCGAGAACGCTCCAGGGCTGATCGATATTGCTTACGTGCAGCGCATGCAGGGCGACAATATGGACCTCAACGCGGAAAAACTGGTGCCGTACCTGCTCGGCCCACCCATCGATCCCGCTCTGGAACCGGCCCGCCAGCTGCTGGAAGACTGGGATTTCCAGGCACACATGGACTCATCGGCAGCTGCATTATTTGAAACCTTCTGGAAGAACCTGCTCGCCCTGACTTTCCACGATGAACTGCCGGAAGAATTCTGGCCCAGTGGGGACAGCCGGTGGTTTGTCGTTTTCGCCGACCTGGTCGAACAGCCAGAGAACGCCTGGTGGGATGACAGGCGAACGCCCCAGGTGGAAACCCGAGACGATATCTTCAACCAGGCATTGGCTGCAGCAGTCGCTGAGTTGGAAGATCTACAGGGGAGAGATCCGGCAGATTGGACCTGGGGAGGCCTGCACACGCTGACCCTGACCAACCAGACTCTCGGAACATCCGGCATCGCCCAGGTGGAGGCGATCTTCAACCGGGGAAAGTTCCGCACTTCAGGGGGGAGCGGCATCGTGAACGCCACCGGCTGGGATGCGGCTGAAACCTATGAGGTCCGCAGTCTGCCTTCGATGCGTATGATCGTGGATTTGAGCGATTTGAGCCGCGCGCTCATGATCCACACCAGCGGGCAGTCTGGCCACGCCTACCACCGCCACTATGTGGACATGGCCGATCTATGGCGGAACATCGAGTACCTGCCGATGTTATGGACGCGGGAGCAGGTCGAAGCATCGGCAGAAGGCACCTTGAGGCTGGTTCCTTAACTGAAAGTGGATAGCCCGTTGCCAGTCTGTGGGGTGTGTTCCAGGGATAGAATTTCGCCGCTTCTTGTGGTCAGTGAAATCTGGAGCGGGCGTCCCTGGCGTGAAGCCAGGTGTCGCCGTCCCCCGGCGTCCGTCGCTGGCAGGGCTGCCAGTTCAATTGTCGTGCTTTCACCAACTTGGAAGAGGACAGGCTGGAGTCCATACGAACCGGTCTGAAGCGGCAGGGAGGGTTCAGTTCCCAACATCGCCTGGTACCGGGCTGTGCTCCGGTCCAACTCAGCGACCATCACCGTGATCTTTGTGATACCCAGGGCTTCGTTTTTATGGTTTCGGGATGTTTCTGCCGGCAGGCGAAGGTCGCGCGGCGTGATATCCTCGATCAGGAAAGGCAGGTCGTTCGTCTGAGGGACTGAAGTGCGCCATGCGACCACCTGCCCGTCGGGCCGCATTCGGCTGCCTGAGACGGGATCGCCCATAATCAGCCCGCGGTTCCGGATCGAGTTGATCGTGAGTTCCAGGTCCTGGGTGCGGAGTGCGAAATCTCCGACTCCTGGTCCGGCGGCGACCAGACCCAGGAAACGCCTTCCCATTGAGGTCCGGGTCGGGAGATAGAATCGCCATGCGCCAGCGAGCCGGATAAATCGGAGCAGGGCGCTGATTGAACGCCGGGTAGCAGCAACCAGTTCCAGATAAGTGTTGTCGGCCAGGCCGATCAGCGCGTTGTGAGTCTGACCGCCCGCATGGACGCCCCCGGGCGATATGGTAAAGCCGAGATCTTTGAACTGACTGATCCCTGCGTTGAGGTCTTTGACAACCAGGACTGCGTGATCGAAGGACAGGGAGGCGGCGCTCATGAAAGCCGTGTAGTTCAAGCTTCGATGCGCTTCGCGGACCTGGCACGTTCCCGAAAGAACTCGATCACCCCCGGCATGACCGAGATCAGGATGATTGCCAGGATGACCAGTGAGAAGTTGTCCTTGACGAAGGGCAGATTGCCGAAGAAATAACCCCCGAAAACGAACAACGCCACCCAGGCGATGCCGCCGATAACATTGTACGCGATGAAGCGCGAATAAGTCATCGCGCCAACCCCGGCGACAAAGGGGGCGAAGGTGCGAATGATGGGAATGAAGCGGGCCAATATGATCGTCTTGCCGCCGTGCCTCTCGTAGAACTCGTGCGTTCGGACCAGGTACTCTTTCTTTAAAAATCGGATATTGCCGCTGAAGGCGCGGGGCCCGATAAAGTGCCCGATCCAGTAGTTGACCGTATCGCCGAGGATGGCGGCAGCAGCCAGCAGGACGAACAGGATGACCGGATCGAGCGAATCCAGGGCGGCGAAGGAGCCGGCGGCGAAGAGGAGGGAATCGCCGGGCAGGAACGGCGTTATGACCAAGCCGGTCTCGAGGAAGATGATCAGGAACAGAAGGGCGTACGTCCAGGCCCCATAAGTCATGACGATTTCGTTGAGGTGCTTGTCCAGGTGGAGGATGAAGTCCACAACAGTAGAGATGATTTCCATTTATTTCTCCTGGTCTCGCGAAGTAATAAGAGGTTATTTAAATATTGCACCCCTCCATTAATTTTGAGACATCTTAAAGATTAATTCTCTTCGATGGTGACGGTCAGGATAACGTCACCGGGCGGCAGGGTGGGGTCTTCCTGCGGATTGCGGGGGGTGAGGCTTTCCAGCACGTCCATCCCTTCCACCACGCTTCCAAAAATGGTGTAACCGCCGTCCAATTGAGGCGCCGGACCAAGGGTGATGAAAAACTGGCTGCCGTTGGAGCCGGGGCCGGCATTTGCCATCCCCAGCACCCCTGCCCGGTCGAATTTGAGGTCAGGCGATATCTCGTTATCAAAGGCGTAGCCGGGGCTGCCCATCCCGGTGCCGGATGGGTCCCCGGCCTGAGCGACGAAACCCGGCAGGACGCGGTGAAAGGTGATGTTGTCGAACCAGCCATGGCGCGCCAGGAAGACGAAACTGTTCACTGCCAGAGGAGCCACGTCAGGGAAGAGTTCGAGGACAATATCGCCTTTTTCTGTCTTCAGTGTGGCGATGTATTGCTGCGTAGGGTCGATCGTCAACGGCGGGCATTCAGTGAACTGGCGTTCCTCGAGCTGGATGGTTTTGAGGATTGCCTCAAGGCTGTAAAAATCGCGCGGTCCGCCATAGGGACGCCCGTTGATGAGCAGGAATGGGGTGCCGGGGAGTTCCGCAGCGACGCCTGCGTCCCAGGCATCCTGGGCCAGGGCGGCGGCATCTTCGCTGATCAGGTCAGCAGCGAATCGGTCCACGTCCAGCTCCAGTTCCCCGGCTGCCGCGATCAGCCATTCATGGAATTCCTCGCTTGACAGGCTGACCCACTCCCCCTGGCGTTCGAAGAGCAGGTCGTGCATCTCCCAGAAGCTGCCCTGGACTCCGGCAGCTTCCGCAGCCTGCGTGGCGAGGGCAGCCTTGTCGTGGATGCTGAGCAGGGGGAAGTGGCGGTAGGCGATCCGCACCTGGTCGGGATAATCCTCCTGGAGCTGCGCCAGCACAGGCGCAACAGCGGCGCAGCCCGGACACTGGAAATCGCTGTAGTCGATGATGGTGACCACGGCGGTCGCGGGACCCCTGCTCCAGTCTCCTTCGCCAACAGATGGGTAAGGCGATTCCGCGGGTGTTGCGGACAGGCTGCTCACGACCGTGCACTGCGCGGCAGAGAGCTCCTCGGTCGATGGCAGGGTTGCGGCAGCGGTCGGAGGCGCCATGTTTGCAGGAGCAGGAGTTTCTGTTTGGTGAGTGAGGGTCCGATCCGCCTGTTCAGTCGTAGACACGCTGCCGGCGCCCTGGCACGCGGAAGCAAACAGAGCGGTGAGGAGCATCACAAACAGAGTGGATTTAGACATGAAGTGCAGAAATCTTCCTGGCTGGTAAAGATTTTCAATTTTACCAGCCTTAATGGAGCGGCGTGATTGAATTTCACCATAAACCGCATGGCTCAAGGTTCTCAGTAATGTAAGCTTCGATGCGGCGTCGGCTGCCGGGGTTCATCTCCGAAGGGAGCTGGTCCAGGGGAAAGAACGCGACGCGAGCGATCTCTCGGTTCAGGGTGGGCTGAAGTTCGAACTCGCTGGTGAAAAACAAAGTAATATGGTCGCTTTTGAAGTCGACGAAATCCGTGTATAACCCGAGGAATTGAAGCGTGCCGAGGCGTGCACCGCACTCTTCGGCAGCCTCCCGGCGCACAGCCGCTTCGACCGTCTCGCCGCGTTTGACTCCGCCGCCAGGCAGGAACCAGGCCTGCCGATAGGTATGGCGCACCAGGAGCACTTTCCCATTGGAGATCATCAGCACTCGCACGCCGAGCGTCACAGGTCGAACGATGAACCAGTACAACTTTGCCAGTTGATAAGCCATCTTAACCAGCATCGTCATCGACCACTTCCCAGAGCTGTTCAAAAGAAGTCATCCAGGCGATAGTTTTCAAGAAAGCTGCCAGGGAACCGCTGCGGGCGCGCAGGGCGCGGACGGCAGCACCGACCGGGTCCTCCCCGGCAGCACCGCCGGGCTGGTCGGCATAGGCTCCATGGAAGGCGAAGTAAGCCTGGTTGAGCTTGCGGATGGCGTAGCCATGCTCCCAAAAGACCTGGCGGCGGGATTCCATATAGGCCTCTGCTTCTTCGATCTGCCCATCAGCGAGGAGCTGGTCGACCCTGACTCTGGTCTCCCGCATTTCCGCGCGAAAATCGAAAGTAGGTTCCGGGGGTTGGAGATCCTCGTTGTCTCTCTCTGAGGGGACGGGGGCCGGGGGAAGCAGGTCGGGATAGTAACGCTCCATGACAGCGCGCCCGATCTCGTTCCCGGCGATCGTGGCAGCCGTCTCATTCATGGTGCGCAGTTCCGGGCTGGCGAAATAATTCCAACCGAGGGGTCGCAAAGTGAAGTAATTGTGAATCCATTCGTGGGCTGCGACGACCGTCAAGTAATTGAGGTCTGTGGTCTCGATCACCATGGTCGGGTACACTCCAATCCCGCCGATATCGACCACGAGCGAGGACATATTCACCGCCTGGTCGACACTGGCTTCCAGGGTTTCCCGCTGGTCGACAGGGAGGTCCGGGACCAGGGAAATGTTGTACTCCTGTCGGATGATGTTGCGCGGGGAGACGATCAGGGCGGTCGGCAAAGGTGTGGTATGGAAGAGGACCGGGGGGAGCGCTTCGCCGCCCAGACCGAGGTCGAGATCGGCGACGACGTGTGCGATCTGGGATTGCAGCACCGATTCAGCAAGCGGACCCAGCCTGGCGCGCTGCGACTGCAATCCAGCGAGCTGCTCGCGCACAGATCTGGAAGCAGTTTCGGGGTCACGGACATTCGGATCGCTGTAAAGCCGGTAGAGCTCCCCTTCCAGGCCCTGGATGTTTTCAACCAGGAGCAGATAATCGAAGACGACCTGCCTTTGGGTTTCAACCGGGAATCGCTTTGTGATTCCCAAGGCGAACTGCCCGAGCTTCACTCCCAGAGCCTCGAAAGTCCACGAGACATAATCGAATTCCATCGGCCGGGTGAAGGCGCGCACGCGCTCTTGCGGGTCACCTGCCTGGTTGTTGCTGAATGCAAGCAGCGCTGATCCTGCGGCGATCAGGAAGAAGTACTTGAGCCAAACTACGAATTTCATCGGAGGGATGATACATTCTTCTCGAACCGGTGTCAAACCTGCCGGATTAAGGTTTCTTAATTCTCGTGCTATAATCCTCTCTCTATGAATTTTCTAATCACCGGTGCAGCGGGGTTTCTGGGATCTGCGCTGGCAAACCGGCTGGCGCGTGAGGGACACCAGGTGCGCGGCCTAGACGACCTTTCCACCGGGGACCCCCAATCTCTCTCTCCGGACGTGATGTTCACTCGCGGGGACGTGAACGACCGGCCGAAACTGTGGACCCTGCTGCAAGACGTGGACTGTGTTTACCACCTGGCCGCGCGGGTCCTGGTCGCAGAATCGGTCCTCTACCCGCGAGAGTACAATGGGGTGAACGTCGGCGGCACGGTCAGTTTGATGGAGGCGATGCGCGACGTGGGTGTCCGGCGCGTCGTGTTGATCTCCTCCGGAGCGGTCTACGGAGATCAGAGCGTCCAGCCGCTGAAGGAGACCGCGCCGCTCAACCCTCGTTCGCCGTATGCTGTATCCAAGCTGTGCGCTGAGTATTACGTCCGCACGATCGGCGATCTATGGAACATCGAGACTGTCAGCCTGCGGGTTTTTAATGCTTACGGTCCGGGCCAACACCTTCCGCCCTCGCATCCGCCGGTGATCCCCAATTTTCTCCGCCAGGCGGTGCGCGGCGGGACGCTGGTCATACACAGCGACGGCAGCCAAACGCGGGATTATGTCTACATTGACGACGTGGTCAACGCAATGGTCGCCGCAGCCACGGCGCGGACAGTAAACCGGATTGTGATTAACATCGGGGCTGGGACGGAAACCAGCGTGCGCGAGCTGGCAAACCTGGTCCTTAAGGTGACCAACAGCAACGCAGAAGTCATCATCAATCCCCGCACAGACCCGGGGGTCTCACGGATGTGCGCAGACCTCACCCTGGCAAGGGAAAAGTTGGGATACCAGCCGCGCGTCTCGCTGGCGGAAGGTCTGCGATTAACCCTGGAAAAGGACCCGCGTTTTAAGAACGAGCCGACGCGCCCCGTGCGCCGCCAGGTCTAGACCTGGCCAACACGCTGATCAGAGCAGGCTAACGTCGTGCACGCCGGATTCCTCTTTTGCAGCATCTGTGATCCGGATAAATTCGGCGTAGCTGTAGAGCTCATTCAGCGTCCGTGCCCCGCCGTAGCTCATCCCGGAACGCAGACCGCCCAGCAGCTGGTGAAGGATGTCCGCGACCTGGCCCCGGTAAGGAACAACCGCTTCCACCCCTTCCGGCACAACTTCCTGCCATTCCTCCGGGTCCAATTCCCCGCCGATCTCAATCTCTCTGCGGATCACGTTGGCAGTGAGCGAAGCCATGCCGCGCACGATCTTATATCGCCTGCCATCGCGGATGACCGCAGCCCCCGGGCTTTCCTCCGTGCCGGCGAGCAAACTGCCCAGCATGACCGTGCTGGCTCCAGCTGCCAGTGCTTTGGTGATATCCCCGGAATTCCGGATACCGCCATCGGCGATGATCGGCACACCCAGCTCTCTCCCCGCCCGGGCGCATTCGGAGACTGCGGTGAGCTGGGGAACGCCGAATCCGGTCACCACCCGGGTGATGCAGATCGATCCGGAGCCCACGCCGACCTTGACCGCATCCGCCCCGGCCTCGGCGAGGTCACATACTCCTTGCGGGGTGGCGACGTTGCCGCCGATGACTGGGACGCCGGGGAATTCTTTTTTGAGCCGCCTGACCATCTGGAGTTCGTACTCGGCGTGACCGTGCGCCACGTCGACCACCAGCACGTCAGCGCCCGCCTCCAGGCAGGCGGCGGCGCGGTCGAGATCCTCGGGTCGCACACCGACCGCAACCCCAACGCGCAGACGGCCCTTGGCATCCTTGGTCGCCTGGGGGTGCTCCTGGATCTTGACGATGTCCTGCGCAGTGATGAGACCGACCACCCGGTCTTCGGCATCTACCAGGGGCAGTTTCTCGATGCGGTGTTCGTGCAGTTTCACTCGCGCGGCATCAAGAGGCTCGTTCGCGGGGGCAGCGATGATTTTCGCCCGTGGGGTCATCACCGACGCCACAGGCGCAGTGGAATCCGGCGCGAGAAGCAGGTCGCGCGTCGTCAGCATCCCAAGCAGGTGACCCGTCTCGTCGATGACCACCAATCCTCCGATGTGCGTCTCTGCCATTTTCTGGCGGGCTTCTGCCAGTGTAGCGTCCGGACGAACAGTAATCGGCTTCTCGACGACGAAGCTTTCAGCGCGTTTGACTTTCTGAACGAGCTCCGCCTGGCGCTCGCCCGGCATGAACCGGTGCAAGATGCCGATCCCGCCAGCCTGGGCCATCGCGATGGCCATCTCTGCCTCAGTCACTGTGTCCATATTGGCGCTGATAATTGGGATCGCCAGCGGTATGCCGGGTACAAGGTACGTGGAGGTGTCCACTGCCGCACGACTTGGGATGGCTGATCGTCGGGGCACCAACAGCACATCGTCGTAAGTCAGGCCAATTTCTTGTCTCAGGTTCATGCGCCTCACTACTCCCATCTCTCAATTCGAAAATCAGAGATCCAAGATCAAATATCCAAAATCAAAAATCCAAATCTCTCCTTCCATTGTACAATAATCCCATGGCAAATAACACCCGGTTAGAGCGAGAGTTCTTTGCCAGGCCAACGCTTCAGGTGGCGCGGGATCTGCTCGGCAAGCGGCTGGTGAAAATCGAAGACGGGGAGCGCATTTCTGGACTGATCATCGAGACCGAGGCTTATATCGGCGAGGCAGACCAGGGGTGCCATGCGCGGTCCGGGCTTACCGGGCGGACCCGGGTCATGTACGGTCCCCCGGGGCATGCCTACGTATACTTTACTTATGGGATGCATTGGATGTTAAATTTCGTCACCGAGCGGGAGGGTTTTCCAGCCGCGGTCCTGATCCGCGGTCTTTATCCTGTCGAGGGGTTCGAAAGGATCGCCTTCCGGCGCGCCGGAAGGCCTCCTGCTCAATGGACGGATGGACCGGCTAAAATCTGCCTGGCGCTACAGATCGACGGCGACTTCCACGGGAGCGATCTCTGCGCGCCCGATGCAGCGCTGTTCGTGGAAGACGGGAAACCAATCGCGGAAGAAAGCGTGACCATCGGCCCCCGCGTGGGTTTAAATAATGTGCCTGAACCGTGGAAGAGCATCCCGTGGAGGTTCAGGGTCCTGAAGGATTGTTTACCACAGCGATCGCAGAGAATTTAGAGTAATGACCGAGTTGGAGGAGAAATGGGTTTATTAAGCGGAAAGACCGCATTGGTGTTTGGCGTGGCGAACGATCACTCGATCGCCTGGGGGATCACGAAAGCTTTCTCCGAACAGGGCGCTAACATAGGCCTGAGCTATGCCGGGGAAGCCCTTGAGCGGCGGGTGCGCCCCCTGGCTGAATCGATCGGCTGCGCGTTCGTGGAAGAGTGCGACGTCACGAAGGACGATCACATTGAGCGGGTAACCCAGCGGGCGATGGAGTCCTTCGGCGAGATCGACATCCTGGTCCACG
This sequence comes from uncultured Anaerolineaceae bacterium, assembly GCA_964416175.1. Lineage (GTDB taxonomy): Bacteria > Chloroflexota > Anaerolineae > Anaerolineales > UBA4823 > CAYQDF01. The sequence goes on along the minus strand of CAYQDF010000009.1, from coordinate 46,662 downwards.
CCATTGCCTTCGCCGGGCGGGAGTTCTTGACTGGACCTTACTACAACACGACGCGCGAGGCCTTCCACCAGGCGCTGGACATCAGCGTGTACTCATTCACGGCTCTGGCGCGTGCATTCCAGCCAGCCCTGCGCCCGGGTGGATCGCTGCTGACGATGACTTATTACGGCGCCGTCAAGGTCTCGCCGCATTACAACGTGATGGGCATCGCCAAGGCGGCTCTCGAAGCGTCTGTGCGCTACCTGGCATACGATTTCGGGAAGCAGGGAGTGCGGGTCAACGCCATCTCGGCAGGCCCAATCCGGACCCTCTCGGCAGCTGGCGTAGCGGGATTTAAAGATATGTACCGCCGCTTCCCCGAAATCGCGCCGCTGCATCAACCGATCACGATCGAAGATATCGGAAGTGCGGCGGTCTTCCTGTGTTCAGACATGGCAGCAAAGACGACTGGAGAGGTGCTGTATGTCGACTCAGGCTACAATATCCTCGGTGTCCCGGAAAACCTGGAGTAGAAAGGGATGTTTCGCAGACGGCAGGATACCCAGCCCCTGAGCAGCGTCCAGCCCGCCCCAGACCGGATCACCTCTGTTCTGGGGCCGAACATCACCTGGAAGGGGTCGCTGAACGGCGTTGGAGGCGTGCGCATCGAAGGTCCTTTCGAGGGAGACATTGCGCTGCGCGGCTTGCTGGTGGTCGGAGAAACCGGGCGGGTGACCTGCAACCAGCTGCGCGCCAATGTGGTAATCGTGGCGGGAGCTGTGCGCGGGGATATCACGGCTGAGAAGCTGGAAATCCGCAGCACAGGTCGGGTCTGGGGAGATGTCGTCACCGCTGCTTTTTCGACGGAAGAAGGCGCTTTCCTTAGGGGCAAGGTGACCATGGAAGAGAAAGTGGAGATCGGAGAGGTGCTGCCGCCTGAGGCGGACCAGGAAAGCGCGGTCACGTCAACATAGAATAATCCAATGCATCATGGGGCTTTATTTCCCCTTCCATTTTGCCGGTCGCTTTTCCAGAAACGCTTGCATGCCCTCTTTCTGGTCCTGGCTGGCGAAGAGGAAATAAAAGGCGCGCCGTTCGTCCTTTAACCCATCGCTCAGAAAAGAATCAAACGCGTGGTTGACAGATTCCTTTCCCAGCCGGACTGCGAGCGGCGCACGGGCGGCGATCTCTCCAGCCAGCGTCAACGCTTCTGCCAGGTATTGCTCTACTGGCACAACGCGGTTCACTAAACCGAAGTGCAGCGCTTCCTCTGCAGTCAGAGTGCGGTTGTTGAGCACCATCTCCATGGCGAGAGCCTTGCCCACAGCGCGGGTGAGGCGCTGCGTGCCTCCCGCCCCAGGGATGACCCCCAGGTTGATCTCCGGCTGGCCGAACCGGGCAGTCTCCGATGCGACGATCAAATCGCAGGACATGGCCAGCTCATTCCCTCCGCCCAGGCACCAGCCCGAGACGGCGGCGATCACAGGCTTCTTAATCTTCAACAATCCATCGAAGGTGGAGATCGTATCCCGCTGGAGCATTTCCACCGCCGAAGCTTCGGCCATCTCCTTGATATCCGCGCCAGCGGCAAAGGCACGCTCGTCCCCTGTGATCACCATGGCCCCAATCTCGGGGTCCGCATCGAAATCAGACAGCGCGGCCATCAGCTCCATGCGCAAGGTCGTGTTCAGGGCATTAAGCGCCTGCGGGCGGTTGAAACGCACCAGTCCCACGCGCCCGCGAGTTTCAACGAAAATCGAGGTGTAATCTTTCATGGTTTTCTCCTTTGTGGGTTGGGGATTCGGCAAGTCGTGAAAACGGGCAGGCAGGTTACTCGCTGGGATATCAGCTCATCACTTTCCCACCGTCAATGTTGATCGCTTGCCCGGTGATGTAGGCGGCCGAGTCGCCGCATAGGAAGAGGACGAGCCCGACGACATCTCCCGCCTTCCCAAGGCGTCCCAGGGGGATATCCTCCAGCCACTTTGCCACCACTGCTTCATTTTGTCTCAAAACAGCGGTCATCTCTGTCTCGATCACGCCCGGACAGACGGCGTTCACGCGGATGTTGTACGCCGCCAGCTCGCGGGCAGCCTCGCGGGTCAGCCCGATCAAGCCCATTTTGCTGGCGACGTAAGCTGCGCGGTCTTTCAATCCATGGGCGCGGCCGGCTATGCTGGCGATGTTCACGATGACGCCGCCCCCTGATGCGCGCATGGCGCGCCCGACGGCCTGCATCAGAAAGAATGGTCCGCTCAGGTTAACATCGAGGGTGCGCTGCCAATCCCAGGCGTCCAGCTCCAGCAAGGGGGCGTGCGGTTCCACGCCGGCATTGTTTACAAGGATGTCAATGCGGTCCCACCGGTCGAGGATCTGCCTGACCAGCTCCTGAACTGGCATCTGCCGAGCGACGTCTGCCAGGAACGCCTCTGCGGTACCGCCCCGGTCGGAAATCCGGCGGACTGTCTCCACCAGGTTATCCGGCGAGATGTCGTTGGCGGCGACGCAGGCCCCTTCAGCAGCGAAAGCCTCAGCGATCGCCCGCCCGATGCCCCGACCAGCTCCGGTCACCAAGGCGACTTTATTTTCAAATCGCATGGAAGCTCCTGTGAATAGTTAGATGATCCTGGAAAGCGAGATTACTACGGGGGTGTAATCGAACTTCGAAGGTAATTATAAAGTACTTATTCACAGCCCGCTTACCTCTATTTTCCGCAGCCGCTTCACCCAGAACCAGCCGCGGCGGGAGGGCGCCACTGCTCTGAGTGGAAAACCGTGGGCGTGATCCAGGACCGCTTCGCCAATGTGCGTGGCGAGCAGGATATCCTTCGCTTCAGCCATGGACAGGATGTGGGTAGCCGGGAAGCGGTTGCCAGTGAAAGCCCCCGCGAGGCTCGATCCGGTGACGCGGTTGGGGGATTCGGCCAAAGCGCGCCGTTCACCGAGCCAAAGCGAGAACCGCCATCCTGCCAGGGCCGCGATCTCAAGTCCGATCCCATGGAGAGCGGCGCGCCGGGAAAGCAGGTCGTCCTTGCGGGGTCGAGGCCGCCGCTGCCAGGCGTGCAGGGCGATGGAGAGGACCAGCGCCAGAACCCGGATCCAGTGCCAGGAGTTGGCGGTTTGCCGCAGCCCCCGAACCAGCTCCAGGCTGAGGCCAGCCAGGGGACCACCGTCACAACAAAAGCATGGGCGGTGTTATAGTATCAGGCGTGTCAAAGGACGCGCGTAGCAGACTGGTGCCTACCAATGCAGCGGATCTCGACGCCCATCCCGCCGAGGACCTTTCGCCGGATTTCGAGGCGTTTTTCACGGCAAACTGGTCCAGGTTAGCTGGCATGCTGTTCAGCCTGGTCGGCGACCGGGAGGAGGCGGAAGACCTGGCGTTGGAGACTTTCTGGCGCTACTACCGGCGGCCTCCTCGGAGCCAGGATAACGTTATCGGGTGGCTGTACCGGACGGCGATGAACCTCGGGTTAAACGCTCTCCGAGCGCGAAGGCGACGGGCAAATTACGAGGGTCGGGCAGGACGGTTGGTTCTAGACGAGACCGCTGCCCCTGACCCGGCGGAGGAGGTCGAACAATCTGAGCAGCGCCGCCAGGTGCGATTGGTCCTCGCGCAGATGAATCCTCGATCGGCAAAATTGCTAATCCTGCGCCACTCCGGGTTGAGCTATGCGGAGGTTGCCTCCGCGATTAATATCAACCCTTTGTCCGTCGGGAAGTTCCTGGCCCGGGCGGAAGCAGAATTTGAGCGGCTTTACCGGAAGTCGTTTGGCCCTGGTGAAAGATGAGGCGTTGGTCGTGGATCGCAAGCCGTCCGGAATGCTCCCTGCACGGACACCAGGGACGGCGCCTGGAATGCATGTATTCCTGAGGAGGTAGCCATGCACCTGACGGATGGGGACATTCGTGCGTATACTGATGGAGAAACAGCGCCTGAGACGGCTGGCCGGGTGAGGCTGCATTTGGAAAAGTGCCTGTACTGCCGGCGGAGGGCCGCGCGGCTGGCCAGCCGGGCAGAATCCGTGAACCAGCAACTGAGAAGCCTTGCTTTGCTCCCCGGAGAGGAGACAGCTGCTGTCGATCGGGCGCTCACCCGTTTTAAGGTCCAATACCTGACGAAGGAGGTGAATTCGATGTTCGAGAGAATCTTTGCCAGGCAGTACCGCCTGGCGTGGTTTGGGTTGGCAGTCGTGGTAATCCTGGCTGCGGCGTTGGTCTTTCCACCGGTTCGGGCGATCGCTAACAGCTTCCTCGGCCTCTTCCGGGTTGAGCAGGTTGCAGTGGTGCCGGTCAACCCTGGAGATCTCCCTGAGCAACTGGGTTCATCGTCGCAGTTTGAGCAACTGATCGCCGATGACGTCCAGGTTGAAGAGGTTGGCGTGGCCGAGACCGTAGAAGACGCAGAAGAAGCGAGCCGCCTGGCGGGCATCCCTGTACGCCTGCCGACCATGCTTGCGGGACCAATGGAGCTGAAAGTCCAGCCCGGGACCAGGGTCTCGCTGAGGGTGGACCTGGCGAGAATCCGGACACTGCTGCGGGAAGTCGGTATGGAAGGGATCGAGCTTCCGGACCAGCTCGATGGCGCACTCGTTACCATGGAACTATCTCGGGCGGTTACCGCCAGCTATGGCGATTGTGCGATTGTCGCGGAACCAGAGCAAGAACCTGGGATCGATCCGGATGCGCCTGCGCTGCGCCGGACGAATTGCACGACCCTGGTGCAGATGGAAAGTCCCGCCATCAACGCGCCTCCAGGACTTGACCTTGCCGGGTTGGGCGAAGCTTTCCTGGTCGCTATGGGCATGACGCCGGAAGAAGCTCGAGAGTTCAGCCAACAGGTCGACTGGACCACAACCCTGGTGGTCCCGGTCCCACGGTATGGGGTGGAATACCAGGAAGTCAGCGTGGATGGAGTGACCGGTACGTTTATTCAGCAGTCCCTGGAGAGCCATGCTCCGCAGTACATGCTGGTCTGGGTCAAAGACGGTCTGCTTTACGCCTTGACCGGGAGTGGGGATATTTCCACCGCCATGCAGATCGCCGGATCGCTCGAATAAGAACCGCGGAATCCGCAATCCCAAGTCGAAATATAAGATTTTCTGCGGACCTGGCAGATCTTCAAAAATCTGCCAGGTCCGCAGCGATAAGGCGGTTAAAATAGACATCTTGATGACCCATGAGGTCTGTTGCAGTTTATGTCGATGAAACCACCTCCAGCTATCCGGGTGACGGAGCTGCGCAAGGAATTCGGGGACAAAGTCGCCGTCGCAAATCTGACTCTTGATGTCGAAAGGGGGGAAGTCTTCGGATTCCTCGGGCCGAATGGGGCCGGGAAGACCACGGCCGTCAAGATGCTGCTGGGATTGATCTTTCCGAGCAGCGGGAGCGGCCGCGTATTAGGGAAACCGCTCGGGGACCACCGGGCGCGGGCGAAGATCGGATTTCTGCCCGAACATTTTCGCTTTCACGACTGGCTGACCGCTGTGGAATTCCTGAGGCTGCATGGGAACCTGTACCACATGGCTGGTGCTGTATCCGACCGCCGTGTTCCTGAATTGTTGGAGCTGGTGGGACTTGCACCACATGCCAATAAGCGGCTGCGGGCGTTCTCGAAGGGGATGCTTCAGCGGGTTGGGCTGGCGCAGGCGCTGCTCAACGAACCCGAGCTGGTCATCCTGGACGAACCAACTTCAGGTTTGGACCCTGTGGGGCGGCGGATGGTCCGCGACATCATCCGCACCCTTAAGGAGAAAGGCACGACGGTGTTCCTCAACTCGCACCTGCTGAGCGAGATCGAGATCACCTGTGACAGGGTGGCGTTTATCAAGCACGGTGAGGTGTTGCAGAGCAGCTCGCTGCAGAGTCTGATGGCGGGGGAGTTGACCGTGGAGGTGCGGGCGCGGAATCTGACCGCCGAGGTGGTCGCCGGCCTGAGGGGGTGGAGCGATAACGTCCGCGCCGATGGCGACCGCCTGACCATGACTCTCACCGGGGAGCAGGACCTGCCGGAGATCAACCGGTACCTGGTGGCGATGGGGGTTGACGTGTATAGCCTCAAACCCAATCAGCTCTCCCTGGAAGACCTTTTTATCAAGATCGTCGGGACGGATGGCGGTTTATGACTATCACCATCATCGCCCGGTTGACCTTCCGCGAAGCGGCGCGGCGCAGGATCCTGCTGGCAGCGCTCCTGCTCGGTCTTCTCTTCATCACCGTTTACGCTGTCGGCTATTACTTCGTCAATGCTGAAATCCGCCGAGAGGGCACCCGGCCGCTGGAGCAGAATGAGATCCGCAACTTCCTCACGATGGCCGGCCTGTACGTGGTGAACTTCCTTACGGTGATGATGGCTGTCCTGACGTCCGTAGATACGCTGTCCGGGGAGATCGCCTCAGGCACCATCCACACGCTGGTAGCCAAACCAGTGCGCCGCTGGGAGATCGTGCTGGGGAAATGGCTGGGGTTCGGCGGGATGCTCACCTTTTACCTGACCCTGATGGCGGGAGGGGTGCTGGCAGCGGTGTATTTCATTTCAGGCTACAGCCCGCCCAACATCCTGCGCGGCGTTTCCCTGATCTGGTTGAACGGCCTGCTCCTGCTTGGCGTCTCGTTTTTCGGCGGGGCGACACTATCGACCCTGGCTAACGGCGTGCTGGTTTTTGGGCTATACGGGGTGGCTTTCGTCGGCGGATGGATCGAGCACATTGGCTCCTTACTCCAGAATCAGACTGCCGTGGATATCGGCATCCTGACGAGCCTGATCCTCCCCAGCGAAGCACTGTGGCGGCGGGCAGCGTTCGAAATGCAGTCACCCCTGGTCGGCGCACTGGGCTATTCACCTTTCTCTGCACCGTCTGTCCCCAGCTCCCTCATGGTAGTCTATGGGATCCTCTACGCCAGCGCGACTCTGCTCCTGGCGATCCGGCAGTTCGGTAGACGGGACCTATGATGAAGAAAGCGTTATGCTGGCTGGTAAGAATTGGCTGCTGGGCTTACTTGAGTGTATTGGGCGGCTGGCTGGCGCTGTACCTGTTGACCGGGGAGTCCTTCGCCATTATGGCTATGATCGACTACCTGGCTGTCTATCTCTTTCTGCCTCTGCCGTTGGTCTTATTGGGAGCAGTGGTCTGCAGCAGCCGGTCTCTGGGGTCTGGATTTGCTCTCGGAGTGATCGTTTACGCCTGGATCTGGGGTGCGCTTTTCATGCCGCGCCTGGATCCCCCGCGGGCGAAGAACCCCACTCTGACGGTGATGACCTACAACGTCCTGGCCTGGCACACCCACACCAGACCGATCCTGGACACGATTCGCGCCGAAGATCCGGATATCGTCCTGATCCAGGAGTTGAACTGGACACTGGCTCGCCAGCTCGAGGAGCAGTTGGGCGAGGTATATCCCTACCAGGTACTCGAGCCGGAAGACGATCCGCGCGGGATAGGCACTATCAGCAAGTATCCGATCCGATTGACCGGCGAACGCCTACCAGGAGATTGGGTGGGCGGCCCGCAGATGATGACGCTGGACTGGAATGGTGAGAAGGTTACCCTGGTAAACTTCCATATGTGGCCGACTACCGGGGTGCGTCCGCTCAGTGAGGCAGAGCGAAGCATACGCCTGAGGGAGACCGAAGCGCGCCAGCTTGCCCAGGTCGTTGTCTCGGCTGGGACGGCGATCGTGGGCGGCGATGCAAATTGTTCGTCGCTCAGCGCAGCATACCGCATCCTGACGCGCGATTTATCGGATGCCTACCAGGAAGCCGGATTTGGGCTGGGGCACACATTTCCGGGAAGCGACATCCCGGAGAGCGACCGACCGCATATCGGCGGCTGGTATGTCCCACAGTGGCTGGCCCGAATTGATTACGTATTTCATACAGGGGATTGGGAGACCCTCTCCGCGCGGGTGGCGCGCTTCGACGGAGTGTCCGACCACCGGGGTGTGGTGGCTGTGTTGCAGCGCAAAGAGGATACATCCGGCGAATAGGCGAGCCAAATGTTAAGCCTTCTTCCGGGAGATTCAGCCTGTGAAATGGCAACGGAGAGGCAGACCGGGCAATCCAATTCAAACAAATTTGCGTTTATTTATCTGAATATATCCTGAAATGGTAGAATCTGGGAGCAATGTCTGCCATCGATTCTGAATTCATGCACCCCCTGAACAGGCTGCGGCTGCAGTGGGCTGTGTTTACCGTGGCTGCCATCGGTGCTGTCTGGATCTTCTTTGCCGCCTTGCAGGCAGCCTGGTCGCCGGGATATGCCTGGCAGTGGATTTTCCAGGCCGCGTTGCTGTCCGTGTTCCCGCTTGCGGTCTTGTGGCGCGGGCTGCCGCTCAACCGCCGGCCAGGCGAAGATCGACTGCTGCCGACGCTAGGGGCTGGCAACCTGCTGTCCACGACCCGGGGGATCTTGATCGCCGGACTGGGGGGATTTCTGTTCCTGCCGCGGCCGGGGAGCTGGGTAGGGTGGATTCCAGCTTGCCTCTATACAGTTGCTGCACTGGCTGACCTGTTCGACGGCTACCTGGCGCGGAGGTTCAAACAGGAGACCTGGCTTGGGGAGACCCTGGATATGAGTTTCGATGGGCTGGGGGTGTTCGTGGGGAGCCTGCTGATTGTCCAGTACGGGCAGGCGCCCTGGTTCTATCTCTTGGTCGGGTTGGCGCGCTACCTCTTCCTGATCGGTATCTGGATCAGGCGGAGGCTTGGGAAACCGGTCTACGAGCTCGCGGAAAGGCCGGCGCGGAGACCGCTCGCGGGCGCTCAAATGGGTTTCATCGCAGCGGCATTGTCCCCGGTATTTTCGCCGCCGGGGATCGCCCTTGCAGCAACGCTGTTTGCCCTGCCTTTCCTGGTGAGCTTCCTGCGCGACTGGCTGACCGTGAGCGGTGCCTTTATCCCGGCGTCCCACCGGGGCAGGTCTGGTAGGCTGGTAGAACGAAAATCGCCCCTGGCGGAACTCTTTCGCTGGTCCCCTCTGATCCTGAGGATCTTCGCAGCAGGATTGCTGGCCGCCTGGATGTCAGGCCCAGGCGCCGTCTCGCCAGGCTTGATGACCCTGGCTGTACTGGGCGGGTTCATGCTGGCAGCTGGTGCTGCGGGGCGGTTGGCGGCGTTGATAGTCCTGTTCGTGATCGGAATCAACCTTGGACCCGTAGCCCCGGGAATCCTCGATATTCTCTTAATCGCCGTCACAATCATCTTATTCCATGCTGGCAGCGGTCCCTGGTCACTCTGGGTTCCGGAGCGGCGACTCCTGGACAGGCGCCTGGGAGATGGCAGGGGATGAGATCTGAGCCAGAGAGAACGATCACGCCGGATATCGAGGTCTATACGGCGGTAGTGGGAAAGCCGGCCCGCCGCTACCTCTGGCTTTTTCTCTGGGTGCTGATCCCGCTTGTAATCTGGTGGTCGCTGCGTGGCGTGACCCTGCCGGAGCTTCTCGAAACGCTGCGGCAGTTGCGCGGTGACAGGATATTGACCCTGGCAGGGGTCAACGCACTGATCTTCGTTCTGATCAGCAGCCGCTGGTGGTTGATCTTGCGAGGTCTGGGGCATCCCCTCCCGCTTTTCAGGCTCATCGGCTACCGGCTGGCAGGATTTGGCGTCACGTACTTCACCCCTGGTCCGCAGCTGGGAGGCGAGCCGCTGCAGGTGTACCTGCTGACCCGGCGAGAAGGGATCCCTGGAGCGACCGCAGCGGCGAGCGTGGCCGTGGACAAACTCTTGGAATTGATCGCCAATTTCACCTTCCTGCTCCTGGGCGCTGCCGTTATCCTGGTTTCTGGGTTCGGCCAGGGCTATGCAAGGTATGCCTTGCTGATTCCTCTGGCAGGTCTGCTCATCCTTCCGACCAGCTACCTGCTGGCGTTGCATCAAGGTCGAACACCGGTCGCCGGTTTTCTCGCTTGGTTATCCAGGCGTTTTCCCGGGACAGAACTTTGGAAAGACGGTGCGCTGGGGGCAAGATCGACGGAGCAGCGGGTAACGCGTTTCAGCCGGGATCGGCAGGGGACGCTGTACCTGGCAGCCGGGCTTTCTGGATTCATCTGGGCATTGATGGTGGTCGAGTTCGGCCTGATGCTGCGTTTCCTGGGTACTGATTTGAGCCTGTCCGCTGTGCTGACAGCCCTGACCGCCGCCCGCCTGGCTTTCCTGCTACCTTTTCCAGCGGGTTTGGGCAGCCTGGAAGCCGGGCAGGTCATGGCGATGAGCTCCCTGGGGTCGAATCCTGCCGTGGGTCTAAGCCTGGCGCTCCTGATTCGTGGTCGCGATGTCCTCCTTGCTGGTTTGGGCCTGTGGCTCGGAGGGGTCCTGGGGGGCAGAGTATTCTTTATCGGTAAATCCAAACCCCCGCGTGTTCCGTAGGATACGCTAAGGACACCGCCGGATTCGTCCTCAAGATAGTCGATGTCGCGTTGATTGTCCTGCTCCTTAGAGATAAAGCAGGCTGATTTCATAAATTGCGCATAATCGGAGATCAAGCGATGATTGAAACATCTTCCAGCTTCGGACCCTTGAAAGTCGGTATTTTATTGTCAGGATTGATCACTGCAATCGTCCATCTGGTCGTGTTGAATGTCCTGTTGTTTGCAGAAGAAGGCATATCCATCATCTTCACCTTGAATGGGCTTGGCTACCTGGCTTTGTTGGCCGCCTTTTTCTTGCAAGTTCCAGTCCTTCAGAATAACCGCGGCCTGATCCGATGGGTCTTCATCGGCTACACAGCTTTGACGATCCTGGCCTGGATTCCTGCGGGATCCCGGGACCTGCTCGGGTACGGCACCAAGCTGGTGGAAATCGTACTGATAGTAATGCTCTATCTTGATCAGCGCCGGAGCTGATCTCCGGGGTTGTCTTCGATCACATCTAAGCTCGCCTGGGAAAGGGTACGTTATGGATTACAATTCGGGTCAATCGACCTCGAAGGATTATCAGCGTGGAAGGAAATTGATGACAAAACTATGCGTGGAAAGGAAAGTCCGCGCCCGCATTCCGACCGCGGATGGGGAATATTACCTGGACCTGTACGCGAATAACCTGGATTCCAAGGAGCACCTGGCGCTCGTCATGGGAAACGTGGAGGGGAAATCGGATGTCCTGGTGCGGATCCACTCGGAGTGCTTTACGGGGGACGTGCTAGGGTCGATGCGCTGCGATTGCGGCGAGCAGCTGCATCGCGCCATGCAGCTGCTCGCGGCGAGGGGGGAAGGAGTATTGATCTACCTCCGCCAGGAAGGGCGGGGCATTGGATTGCTGGATAAGCTGCGGGCATACAACTTGCAAGATGAAGGGCTGGACACGGTCGACGCCAACCTGGTCCTGGGTCATCAGGCGGATGAGCGTGATTATACGGTGGCAGCCTGCATCATCGAAGAATTGGGCGTGCGTTCGGTGCGCCTGCTGACGAACAACCCGGCGAAGATCACCCATCTTCGGGATCTGGGTGTCCGCGTCACCCGCCGGATGCCGCTCGAACCGACCATCAACACGCAAAACGCCGGCTACCTGTCCACGAAGGTGCACCGAATGCACCACTTGCTGAACCTTGACCGGCTTGCCGTGGATGGCAGCCAGGGTGGGAATGGCACCAGCGCTGGATCTGGTTGATAGAATCCTCGAAGATCTCATTCGGACCGAGGGGCCTCCCGGACGCCCGTCCGTCACGCTCAGCTACGCTCAGAGCCTGGATGGGAGCGTTGCCGCAGTACGCGGCCTTCCCCTGGCGATCAGCGGAGTCGAATCGAGGAGGATGTCCCACCGGCTGCGGGCTGCTCACGACGCCATCCTGGTCGGGATCGGGACGATCCTGGCAGACGACCCCCAGCTAACTGTGCGCGAGGTCTCTGGAAAAAACCCACAGCCAATCGTCCTGGACAGCCATCTGAGATTCCCATCGGGTGCGCGCCTGCTCCAGAGCGGCCAGCCCTGGATCGCGACCACACCTCCGGTTGATGTCAGGAGAGCTGCTTCTCTGGAGGAGCGGGGTGCCCGGGTGATGGTTTTCCCGGCGGATTCAGCTGGCAAAGTCAGCCTGCCAGCATTGCTGGAATGTCTTTACCAGGTTGGTGTAAAACGTTTGATGGTCGAGGGGGGCGCGGAGGTAATCACCAGCTTCCTCGCCGGGCGTCTGGTCGACTACCTGGTCCTGACCATTGCCCCGGCGCTGGTGGGTGGGCAACCTGCTATCGTAAATCTGCTGGCGGAGGGAGATGGGGAGAGGCTCGATGATCACCCGACTCTGAGAGAATTCAACACGCTGCGGATGGGGAGAGATCTGATCGTCTGGGGGCAGATGGTCTGTTAGATCTGCCGGGCAGGCCGCCGGGCATCTGACCCCCCGGAACGGAAAATCCACGTCGGGCGAGGGGGTTTATAATACCCCTCGATCCCATGCGCCCGAATTCCTTCGCAGCGGCCAGCCTGATTTTCACCGCTCCCAGAGAGGTGAGCCTGATATCCGAAACCTTGCCAGGTCCCGGAGAGGGGATGGTCCTGGTGCAGGCTGGACTGTCCGCCATCAGCCCTGGCACGGAGATGCTGGTTTACCGGGGGGAATTCCCGTCCGGGATGAAAGTGGATGCTTCGATCGAAGCGCTGACGGGGGAGTTTGCGTACCCTTTGAAGTATGGTTATTCGATGGTGGGGAGAGTCGCGGCGATTGGGCCGGGTGTGGACGCGGAGTGGGCGGGAAAACGCGTGTTCGCCTTCCAGCCGCATGCCAGCCATTTCCTTTCGAGGCCGGAAGATCTGTTCCCTATCCCCCCAGACATCCGGGACGAAGATGCAGCTTTCCTGCCTAACATGGAAACGGCAGTCAATTTTGTTCTGGACGGCGCGCCGCTGATCGGGGAGCGGGTTGCCGTGCTCGGACAGGGGGTGGTTGGGCTGCTGACCACAGCCCTGCTGGCGCGCTTCCCCCTGGAGAGTCTGGTGACGTTCGACCGGTTCCCCCGCCGGCGCCAGGCTTCGCTGAGCCTGGGGGCGGAAGTCAGCCTGAACCCGTCAGCGCCGGACGAAGTGGTACCTTTCTCCCCGGGATTCGACCTGGTCTATGAGCTCACTGGAGACCCTGCCGCCCTGGACCTCGCCATCGCCCTGTGCCGCTTCAGCAGCCGGATCGTGATCGGCTCCTGGTATGGGGAGAAGCAGGCAGCGATCGATCTCGGTGGAAAATTCCACCGTGAACGGATCCGCCTGGTTAGCAGCCAGGTCAGCACCATCGAACCTGGCTACAGCGGTCGCTGGGACAAAACCCGCCGGATGGAGGTCGCCTGGGAGATGCTCCGGCAGATCAAGCCTGCTGGAGCCTCTGGGGAGAGAGGCCTGATCACGCACACCTTTCCATTCCGGCAGGCCCGCGAGGCTTACAGGCTCATCGACGAAAACCCGGCAGAGACGATCCAGGTCTTAATAGATTATCCAGCCACCTGACATTTTTCCGATTGAAGCATCCTGATTGGAACCCGGACCAATCGGCATGACGGACATAGAAAACACGAAATTGTGTATAATCCCTGGAGATCCATCCCCGGAATTGCAGTACGCCCTTATATATTTTAAAAAAGGAGAGTCTGATGCCAGGCGAGAGCGCGATCGGCGCCCGTGGGTTGTATAAATCTTTCGGCGACATACAGGCCGTTGCTGATGTCAGCTTTGAAGTCGCGGCTGGAGAGATTTTCAGCCTGCTGGGTCCTAACGGGGCGGGAAAAACGACCACGATATCAATCATCTCCTGCCTCATCAAGCCAGAGCGGGGTGAAGCGTGGGTGATGGGTCATTCCGTGCTGGCTGAGCCGCAGAAAGCCAAAGCGCAGATGGGAGTCGTGCCGCAGGAGATCGCCCTTTACGAAGACCTCTCCGCGCGTGAGAACCTTGTCTTTTGGGGAAAGATGTACGGCCTGCGCGGTGCTGCGTTGAACAGCCGCGTGAATGAGGTCCTGGAAGTGATCGGATTAACAGAACGGGACAGAGGCCGGGTGGGGAAATTTTCTGGTGGAATGAAACGCCGCCTGAACATTGGGATAGCGCTGCTCAATCAGCCGCGCTTGTTGATTATGGACGAACCGACGGTCGGCATCGACCCGCAGAGCCGGCGGAATATCCTGGAGAGCGTGAAAGCGCTCAACCGGGAGGGGGCTACGGTCCTCTACACAACTCACTACATGGAAGAAGCTCAGGAGCTTTCCGATCACATCGCCATCATGGACCATGGGAAATTGATCGCCTACGGCACCCACGAGGAGCTGGTCCGGATCGTCGGCGAGTTAGACCGGATGGTGCTGACCTTAAGCGCGGAGCCGGAACGCGTGGTCTCATCCTGGCGGGACATTTCGGGCGTGCGCAAGGTCGACGTCGAAAACGGTGCGGTACATCTGCTGGTAGAAGACAGCAACCTGGCGCTTCCAGCGTTGATCGAGACAGCGAGCAGGGAAGGGGTGCGGGTGACTTCGATCCAGATCCAGGAGCCGAACCTGGAAGCCGTCTTTCTCCACCTGACAGGCAGGGCGTTGCGAGATTGAGCATGCAGGTGCTGGACATCGCGCTTAAGGATCTACGCCAGTCATTTCGCAGCTATTTTGCGCTGGCCTTTATGTTCGGAGTGCCGATCCTGGTAACCGGCATGTTCTATTTCATGTTCGGCGGCGGAGGCGGCGAGGACGAAGGATTCGACCTGCCGCGCACGTCTGTCTCAGTCGTGAACCTGGATCGGGGCAGCCAGGACTTCTCCAGTGATGGGCTGTCAGCTGAGTTTGCGAATCGTCTGGCTCAGGCGGGGATTAATCCGGCAGGTGGAAGATCGATGGGCGAAGTCCTGCTGGATTTCCTGCGTTCTGATTCGCTCGACGAGATCCTTGAAGTCTCAAGTGTTCCTGACGAAGCGAATGCCCGGAAAGCGGTGGAAAGCGGCGAGGTGGATGTGCTACTCGTTATCCCCGAAAATTTCAGCCAGGCGATGACCACTCCGGGTGAGCGCGCCAGGTTGGAGCTCTACCAGGATCCTACTCTAACCCTGGGTCCGGGCATCGTCAAATCGATCGTGAGCCAGTTCATCGACGGCCTGGCTGGGACGAAGATCGGGGTCGAAGTAGTCCTGGGGCAGTTGACCCAGGCAGGAGTGCCCATCGATGACGCACTGGTCGAGGAAGTGCTCCTGACCTTCATTGCCGCGTCCGCTCAGGCTGGCAGTGAAGACAGCCAGGTCCTCGTGGCGAGAGAACCTGTGGGAGAAGACCAGGCGCAGGGAAACAGTGGATTGGCTGGCATCCTTGGACCGATCATGGGCGGGATGATGGTGCTGTACGCGTTTTTCACGGGTGCCGCCTCCGCCCAAACGATCCTGACTGAGACGGAGAAAGGAACCCTGCCGCGACTTTTCACGACGCCCAACCCGCGGGCGATAATCCTGACCGGTAAATACCTCTCGGTATTCCTGATCTTGTCGGTGCAGGTAACTGTATTGCTGCTGTTCTCACGATACGTCTTTGGAATCTATTGGGGGCAGCCGTTACAGGTCCTCTTGGTCGCGCTGGGACTGATACTTCTGGCCTCCACCTGCGGACTGTTCATTGTCTCCTTCCTTAAGAATACCCGGCAGGCGGGCGTGGTATATGGAGGTGTGCTCACATTCAGTGGCATGATCGGGATCATTGGAGTCTTCACCGCCAGTTCACCCGCCGCTTCGGAGGTGACCGATGTCGTCTCGCTGATCGTGCCGCAGGGATGGGCGATGCGCACCGTGGAGCTGGCGATGGGAGGTTCCCCAATCCAGGATCTGTTGATATTTCTCGGAGGTGTTCTGATCTGGAGCGGGGTTTTCTTCGGAGTTGGGATTCTAAGGCTCCGGCGGCGTTTCGAATGAGAGGATCGAATGCGAGCAATTGACCTGGCATACAATGACTTGCTGCAGATCCTGCGGGACAAGCAGACTGCTTTGTTCCTGGTGATCATGCCAATAGCTTTCACGCTTTTATTCGGTTTCCTCTTCGGAGGCTTCAGCGCCGAGACTGATGAAGACCCACGGCTGCCAGTCGGTTACCTGGATCGGGATGGCGGAGAGATGGCAGATCACCTGGTTCGTTTCCTGGGCGCCTCTGCCGTTTTGAGAACCGTGAATTTGGCGCAGGGTGACGATCCGGATGAGATGGTTGCGCAGGGGCAGCTGGCGGCGGCTGTGATCCTCCCGGCTGGCTTCAGCGCCGCGATGCGGAGCGAACAGCCCCTGCCGGCCACGGTGATCGTTGAGAAAGAAACGAGCGCCGGCATGACTGCCCTCGGCGAGATCCAGGCCGGGCTGCACCGGCTTCGATCCGCCGTGCGGGCTGCGCAGCACGCAGTGCAGGCTTACGAAAACGCACTTGCCTTCCCGGATGACATCGCTGCCCAAGGCTACTTTGATGAGGCGTTTAACCAGGCTTTCAGCGCCTGGGAGGATCCGCCGCTGGCTGTTGAGACCCGTATGGCGCGCGTCTCTGCCCGACCCGACCAGGACTTCGTTAACGCATTCGCGCATTCTTCTCCCGGGATGATGGCTCAATTTGCCATCGCGGGTCTGATCGGCGCAGCAGGGGTTATCGTCCAGGAGCGTAAGCAGGGTGCCCTCTCCCGCCTGCTGACGACCTCGATCGGCAGAGGGGAAATCATCCTGGGTCACTTCCTGGCTATGGCCGCCATGGTGTTCACCCAGTTCGCGTTGCTGATCGTCTTTGGGCAGCTCTTTCTCCGGCTGGACTACTTCAGCCAGCCCTGGGCGACACTGATAATCACTGTGGCGGCGGTCTTGTTCGCGGCCAGCCTTGGCCTGCTGCTCGGGACTCTGGCGAAAACCGAGGACCAGGTAGTTATCTTCACATTGATCCCGATGTTCGTCCTGTCGGGCCTGGGAGGCGCCTGGGTGCCGCTGGAATTTACCTCGCAAACAGTGCAGACGATTGGGCATTTCTCCCCGGTCGCCTGGATCATGGATGGCTACAAGAATATCCTGCTCCGCGGGGCTGGCTTCACCGAATCGCTCCTGCCAGCGGGGGTCTTGCTGGGATTCACAGCCCTCTTCGTCGTGCTCTCGGTGTGGCGGTTCAGATTTGAGTAGCGAGTTATAAGAACAATGACGTATGTTGTGGCTGTAAAACGCGATTTCATATCCCGGCACTATCTGATCGGAGGGGATTGGGGACCGGAAAACGATCTGCATGCACACCATTATCAGGCAGAAGTCCAGCTGGAGGGTGGATCGCTTGACCAGCACGGGTACCTCGTGGACATCGTTGATATCGAGCGAGAGTTGGACAACCTGGTCCTTCGTTATCGGGACCAGACATTGAATGATCTGCCCGAATTTGCGGGACTGAATCCAAGCGTAGAGCATTTCGCCCGCATCTTATGCCAGGCGCTGTCCACCCGCCTCCGGGATGTCAACCTGAGCGCGGTCACGGTCAAGGTGTGGGAAAACGAGATCGCCTGGGCATCCTTTCAGGAAACGCTCCGGAAGGAGTGAGGAAGGGCGAATTACAGGATGCGCGGAATGCGCATAGGCCTGGTTATCTACGGTTCGCTCGATTCGCTTTCAGGCGGCTTCCTCTACGACCGCAAGCTGGTCGAGCACCTGGAGGCGTCCGGGGATCGGGTGGAGGTCATTTCCCTGCCCTGGCGGAATTATGCAGGCTGCCTTTTCGATAACTTCTCGCCTGCGATCCAATCGAGGCTGAGAAGCCTCCAGGTAGACGCCCTGTTGCAGGATGAGCTCAACCACCCCTCGCTTATCCGCATCAACCGCTCCATGAGTGGGCGGACTGGTTTCCCGATCTTGTCGATCGTGCACCATCTCAGGATCAGCGAGCCCCATCCGGGTTTGCTCAAGCGGGTGTACCGCCGCGTGGAAAAGGCCTACCTGAGAAGCGTGGATGGTTATATCTTCAACAGTGAAGCGACGAGCCGGGAGGTCGTGAAGCTCGCTGGCAAGGGCGAGCCGGGGATCATCGCCCGGCCTGGGGGTGACCGGTTGAAGGCAGAGATAACTGCGGAGGTGATCGCGGCCCGCGCCCGGAAACCTGGCCCACTGCGGGTGATCTTCCTTGGCAACCTCATCCACCGCAAGGGGTTGCATACCCTGCTCGATGCGCTCTCCAGGCTCCCGCAGGGGATGTGGCGCCTGACAGCTGCTGGAAGCATGGTGATGGAGCCGCGCTATGCCCGGAAAGTGCAAAACTTCGTCAACACCCGAGGGTTGCAGGGGCTGGTGCGTTTCACCGGGCCTTTGGATGAAGGACAGTTAATCGAGGCGATGCGGACACACCACGTACTGGCAGTGCCTTCGATCTACGAAGGATTCGGGATCGCGTACCTGGAGGGGATGGGTTTTGGGCTGCCGGCGATCGGGACGACGGCAGGCGGTGCACGTGAGATTTTCACGAATGGGGAAGACGGATTCCTGGTTGAACCGGGCGATGCCGAGACGCTGGCGAACAGGTTGATCCTGCTGGCGCAAGACCGGCAGCTGCTCGAGGAGATGAGCCTGGCCGCGCGCGCCCGCTACCTGTCGCATCCGACATGGGAAGAGACTGGGCGACGCATCCGCCAGTTCTTGTCAGGATGCCTGGGAGAGAAATTCCGGTATCGATCGGTGTAGTACGGAAAGGCTGCTATATTCGGCTTGTATTCTCATTTTGAATTCCGGTAGCGAAGGTGCAGTAAATTCGATGACTGTTCCAATCGAATTTCGATTTTCCCGCTATCTTGCGGCCAAGAAGAGCGTCGACGACAGAGCGCTCAACCGGGGCGTCTGGGAAGCTTTACAAACTGAAATGCCCCTATCTACACCTGAGAACCCCGTGCGCGTGCTGGAGATCGGAGCGGGGATCGGGACGATGGTCGAGCGAATGGTGGACTGGGGAATGCTGAAGTATGCCAGATACACCGCGATCGATTCCGAAGGTGAAAACATTGCCGAGGCCAGGCGCAGGCTGGTCCAGTGGGGGACAGCCCAGGGAGCCAGTATCATGGCTGGCGAGCCGGGGGAAAGGCCCGGAGGTCAAATGGTGTTTTCTGGCGGTGATTGGCAGCTGGCAGTGGAGCTGGAGGTGGTTGACCTGTTCGATCTGGCAGCCAGCACAGGGGAAAACGGACGCTGGGACCTCCTTGTCGCTCACGCCTTCCTTGACCTGGTAGACATCCCCTCGGCGCTGCCGCTGCTTTTCAAGCTCCTGGTTCCAGGGGGATTGTACTACTTCACGATCGTTTACGACGGCCTGACGATCATGGAACCGGAGGTCGATCCAGGGTTCGACGAACTGGTGCTTAAGCGCTACCACCAGACGATGGACGCGCGAATGACGAAGGGCTGGCCTTCTGGGGACAGCCGGACCGGTCGGCATTTGTTCGGTTATCTTAAGGAGGCCGGTGCAGAGATCATCGCCGCGGGCAGCTCGGACTGGGTAGTTTATCCAAGAAAGAAAAGTTATCCCAACGACGAAGCCTATTTCTTGCACTTCATCGTGCATATCATCCATCAGGCGCTTCAAGGGCACCCGGGGCTCGACGCGGAGCGGTTCGAGGAGTGGATCCGAATGCGGCACGCCCAGGTCGAGGAGGGCAAGCTGGTGTACGCCGCTCACCAGCTGGATTTTGTGGGCAGGTCTCCCGGCGATATAATAATAAACGTGAGTACGGGATAAGAGTTTTTTTGTTGTCGATTGGGGCGGCGCAGCCGCCCCAATCGACAACAAAAGCCCTCATTTTCCCGTTATCCCGAACTGACGTTATTAAAACAGAACCTTGCATGAAACCTTCCCTCTTGCGAACTCGCTACCTCCGCATTCTCACATTTTTCATCGGAATTCTCCTGCGGCTCATCTTCACAGAAGTGATCCTCGCCCGCCTTGGTCTGCGGACCTGGATCCGTCGGACCAGGCCCAGGCGCCTCCGAAAGGAAGCGACCCGCTTCCGTGATCTGGCGATTCGGATGGGCGGGGTCATGATCAAAGTGGGGCAGTTCCTGTCCTCCCGGCTGGATGTCCTCCCGGCAGATGTTACGGAGGAACTTGCCGGCCTTCAGGATGAGGTCCCCGCCGTGCCGTTCCCGGAGATCCGCCAGCTTGCAGAGCGTGAGCTCGGCATCCCGCTCGAAACCCGGTTCGAATGGGTCGAGGAACAGCCTCTGGCAGCCGCCTCCCTCGGCCAGGTCCACCGCGCCAGGCTGAAACTCATCATGAGTGATAGCCCCGATCCGGCGACTGGAGGAATGGACGAGGGAGAATATCAGGGTGAGGAATTCAGCGAAGTCGTCATAAAAGTGCAGCGGCCGCACATCGAATCGATCGTGGAAGTGGACCTGGCTGCATTGAGGAGAGTGGGGGAGATGCTCATGCGCTTCCGCATCGTCCGGGAGCGCGCCGATGTTCCTGCACTGCTGCGAGAGTTTTCGGCCACTGTCAGGGAGGAGATCGATTACCTCCAAGAGGCCGAGAACGCGCGCAGGTTTTACGAGAACTTCCGTGAACACGAGGACGTGCACGTGCCGCGAGTGGTCTCGGTCCTCACGACCCGCCGCGTGCTCACTTTGGAAGACGTGTATGCGATCAAGATCACGGATTACGACGCCATCACGGCCGCGGGGATCGACAGGAAGGAGGTGGCGCGGCGTTTGCTGGGTACGTATCTGAAGCAGATCTTCGAGGACGGCTTCGTGCACGCCGATCCGCATCCCGGCAACTTGTTCGTGACGCCGGTCGGCCCCGCTGGGGAAGCCCCGCCCCGCTGGCAGCTGACCTTCGTGGATTTCGGGATGACTGTCCGGGTGAATGAGAGCGTGCGCGCCGGTCTGCGGGAGATGGTGATCGGTGTGGGGACCAGGGATGCTGCCCGGGTCGTCAAATCCTATCAGATGCTGGACATGCTTCTCCCCGGCGCAGATCTGAAGGCGATCGAGCAGATGGAGGCGAAAATCTTCAACCGGTTCTGGGGTATGTCCATGAGCGAGCTGCGCCAGCTGGATACCGGCGAGCTGCGCAAATTCGCACACCAGTACCGAGACATGATCCTGCAAATGCCTTTTCAGGTGCCCCAGGACCTCCTGTATCTCGTCCGGACGGTGGGGATCCTTTCCGGGATGTGCACAGGGCTTGATCCCGATTTCAATGTCTGGGAACAAATCTCCCCGTACGCACGGAAGCTGGTCGCTGAGGAGGCTCCTGGCATGCTGGACGCACTCTTCATTCAGCTCGGCGATTTGCTAAAGGGATTACTGGCCCTCCCTGCGCAGATGAGCCGTACGCTGGCTCGCGTGGAAAGAGGGGAAATGGTTGTGGATTCCCCGCAGGTCCTCCAGGCTCTGGTTTCGATCGATCGGTCGGTGGACCGCCTGGCATTCGGCCTCATCTTCGGGGCGCTGCTGATCGGCGGAGTGCTGCTTTACAATGCCGGCAACACCCTCTTCGGCCAGGGGCTGCTGGGGATATCCGGGCTATTCCTGCTCTGGATCGTGTTCCGGCGGAGGGAGTGAGCCTCAGACTTGCTCTTCTATGCGCTGAAGAGCGGCGTCGATCCAGCTGCGCCAGGCAAGCAGCATTTCTCTGCGAGCCTTCTTCTGGTGCTCGACGAAGCCTTGCGGGAGCAGGGCTTCGAAGCCTTTACGAAATTCTTCACGGGCAGCATGGAAATGCGCACGCGTCTCCTCCGGGATGGGGCTTCGGAACGTCTTTTCGGTCTGGGTTTTCTCAGCCATTGATCGCTCCTTGATTCAGGCGTTGGAATTATATTATAGCACGGCTTAAATCACCCGACCTCCACCACCAGCATCGTCATATCGTCGAACTGATCGGATTCTCCCTGGAAGCGGGCGAGGGCGGCGAAGACAGACTCGCACAGCGCTTCCAGCGGGACAGCGCGGCTGCCGAGCAGCAGCTGCTCCAGCCGCTCCCGGTCGTATATCTGCCCGGCAGGATCAAAGACATCTGTCAGGCCGTCGGTGAACAGGATCAGCCGGTCACCCGGGTAAAGCTCCAGCTGTTCTTCGGAGACCCGGAACCCGCCGGGATCCAGCAACCCAAGGGCGATACCCTCGCCGCTCAGCGGACGGAGTTTGCCATCCCGCAGGATATAGGGGGCCTCGTGCCCGGCGCGCACATAGGTGAGCTGCCGTGTCCCAGGCTCGACGACGCCGTAGAAGAGCGTGACGAACAGGCTTGGGGCGGCGAGCTCCAGTAACAGCCGGTTGACCGTTCGCAAGACGGCCTCCGGCGAACGCTCCCGCTGCGCTTCCGCCCGCAGCAGGCTCCTCGCCAGCGCCATGTAGAGTGCCGCCGGCATGCCCTTGTCTGAGACGTCGGCGATTGCCAGGCCGAAGGCTCCTCCACCCAGCGGGATGACGTCGTAGAAGTCCCCACCAACCTGCCGCGCCGGGACACACTGTGCTGCGAAGCGGAAGCCGGGCAGGTCTGGAAACCCCTGAGGGAGCAGGCTCTGCTGCACCTGGCGGGCGAGTTCCATTTCACGTTCCAGGCGCTCCTTTCGGGCAAGCTGCGCCTGGGCAGCTTCCAGCTGGTCGAGTCTGGCGCGCAGCTGTTCGACCAACCCGGCGCGCTGGATCGCCAGGGCAGCCTGGTTGGCGAAAGTCTGCAGCAAAGCTACTTCCCCCGGCAGGAACCGGTTTTTATCCTTCGCGTGCAGGATCATCAGCCCGACCCACTCGTGCTGGATGTAGAGAGAGACGGCCAGCCCTGCTCCCAATGGTCGCTGGTCTGCGAATGCGGGGGGCACCCCGGGAGGCAATCGGTCGAAGGGGGCTGGCTCTGCCCCAACCTGGGCATCCAGGATGGCGTCCATGTCCAGGCGCCGCCGGACAAGAGCCGCCTCCCAGCCGAAGACGGCCAGCACCTCCGTGTTTCCCTCCTGCCCCTGGGAATACAGGATCGCTCGATCTGCATTGCACAGCTGGCAGGCATACCGGCAGATGTGGCGGGCCAGTTCGCCGAGGTCCCCCGATGCGATCATTCCCTGGCTCATGGTCTGGAGGGTGATGAGCGCCTCGGTGCGCTTCTGGAGAACCTTGTGGGCGGCTTCGAGCTGGACGAGCCGGCTCTCCAGCGAGGATTTCTTTTCGATAAAAGCACGCTCCATCTTCTGGAACAGGTCAAAAGTGCGCCTGAACTGGGCCGCTTCGAAGTTGAGCAGATCCTCCACCGGCAGGTAACCGGATCGGACCAGTTCGTAAATATAGGTTTCGATCCCGAGCAGGCTGGGATTTTCGGCAGGGTTGGAAATTGAAACGGATTTGCCTTCCTGGTAGAACACGTCGAAAACGGCGACGTCGCCGAAACGTCCGGTGTGGCTGCACTTCGGACAGCCCCTTCCCTGGTAAGAAATGGACGGAGCAGCGGTCATTGAGCCGGGATCAAAGCGCGAACTCAAGCGGTCCTTCTGCTCTGAGGTGAGCTCGACCGGTACTTTGCAGTGCACGCACAGAGCGGGCATGCGCTGGACGGTGAGCACCCAGCAGCTTACGGCGGCAGCCTCGGCGGCTCCGCGCATCTCTGCCAGCTGGCGGACGACTTGGGCTCCGTAGAAAACCGTGTTCAGCTGGGAAAGCACCAGGCACCGTTGGGCGGCCTCGAAAGCCGGGCGGGCGTTTTCCGGTTCCAGCCGGTCAATCACCAACAGCCCGGGCTGGAGCAGGGCATCTGCGGAGATCCGATCCGCGTATCCTGTAGAAGGGTCGATCAGGTCGAACTGCACCTGCCGCCGGAACTGCCTCTGGACCCGCAGCACCTTCTTGTCTTGAGCCACCACGATGCACTTCTTTTTTGGATATTTTGCCAGGAGGGCATCCATCAGCATGCCAAACAGAGCCTGGCGACCGCTGGGCAGGAATCCGCTTAACCCAGAGCGGGCTTCCAGGAGCGGGTCTATTCCGGCGACGACCAGCAAACCGGCTGGCTCGGCGAGCATTCGATCGACCAGCGGGTCGAGCTGGGGCAGATGAAAGAAGTCGCGGAGCGTGAACATGGAGGGATGATCTGCCAGGATATTACCACATCGCAGCGGATGGGGTAAAATCGGGAACATGGATGGTAAAGAGATATTTTCCTGGAAAGAAGTTATCCGAAGCTACCTGGTGCTGGCCTTGACAGCGGGGGCGATCCTCCTCGTGGATCAGATCACCAAGGCAATCGTCCGGGGGAACCTGGGGCTCGGAGAGATTTGGTCGCCCTGGGCATGGCTGGAGCCGTACGCTCGCATCGTCCACTGGAAGAACACCGGGGCCGCATTTGGGATTTTTCAGGGCTTCGGCGATGTCTTCACTGTTTTGGCGTTCGTGGTCAGCGGCGCTATCCTGTATTATTTCCCCCAGGTCCCCCAGGAAGAATGGATCTTAAGGCTGGCGCTGAGCCTGCAATTCAGCGGCGCGGTGGGAAACCTGATCGATCGATTGACCATTGGCTGGGTGACGGACTTCATTTCCGTGGGCAGTTTCCCTGTGTTCAACGTGGCAGATGCCTGTATCTCGGTCGGGACGGCTGTACTGGTGCTGGGGATGTGGTGGAGAGACAGACGCCAGAAGCTGGAAACGGAGCCGTCCCCCGATCCAGTCTCTGAGCGGTTTGAATGAACCTCGAGGCGCGCGGCGCATCTTCGGATACCTTCTATGAATTTCATTTTTCGGGGGGTGAACCGCAACGACTGGACAGGTTTCTCGTCGAGAAGCTGCCGGAATATTCCCGGTCTCGCCTGCAAGCCCTGATCCGGGAAGGGCGGGTCTCCATAGACGGGTTCCTGGCACGGAAAGCCGGGCAGCTGCTGGATAAGTCGGCGATGGTCTCGGTGTCCATCCCCGGCCCAGACCCAGGCCGTCTGCTGCCGGAATCCATCCCTCTCCGGATCGTGTTCGAAAACGAGGACCTGTTGGTTGTGAATAAACCAGCCGGGATGGTTGTGCATCCGGCAGGAGGCCACCGTTCGGGCACGCTTGTGCACGCAGTCCTGGCCCATGCGCCGGATATTGAAGGTGTGGGCGGTGAGTTGCGCCCGGGGGTCGTGCACCGCCTGGATAAAGACACATCCGGCCTGATCATCCTGGCGAAGAATGACAGAGCTCACCAATGGCTCCAGAACCAATTTCGCAGCCGGCAGGCCGAGAAGACCTACCTGGCATTGGTGGATGGCGCACCGCCTTCCCCTCAGGGACGCGTGGAAGCAGCGATCGGGCGAGACCCCAGGGACCGAAAACGCATGGCGGTCGTACCGCCAGCGAAAGGGAGGGCAGCTGTTAGCGATTATAAGACGCTGCAGGCCTATCCAGGCCATACACTCCTGGAAGTCCACCCGCTTACGGGGCGCACGCACCAGATCCGCCTGCACCTGGCTTTTCTGGGCTGTCCTGTGGTGGGCGACAGAATCTATGGACGCCGGAACCCCACCTTGCCGATCAGACGGCAGTTTCTCCACGCCGCCCGACTGCGGTTGGTGCTGCCGGGGGAAGGAGCACCGCGGGAATTCGAAGCGCCACTCCCGGAAGATCTGGCAAAGGTGCTGGCTGAGATGAGCCAATAACGGTCGATCAGGAGGCATAGCCATGGATATTGTTGATCTGCGTTCTGACACGGTCACACAGCCAACTGAAGAGATGCGCGCCGCAATGGCACGAGCCGAGGTTGGCGACGATGTGTACGGGGAAGACCCGACGGTGAACCGTTTGCAGGAAATGGCTGCCGGGTTGATGGGAAAAGAAGCCGCCCTGTTCGTTCCATCCGGGACAATGGGCAACCTGGCAGCGATCCTGGCGCACTGCGCGCGAGGAGACGAGATGATCCTGGGAGACAGGGCTCATACTTTTCTTTTCGAAGCGGGCGGTGCAGCTGCCCTGGGAGGCATCCAGCCGCATACCCTGCCCAACCAGGCCGATGGCACGCTGGACCTGGATGACATCGAGGCGGCGATCCGCCCGGACGACCCTCATTATCCGATCTCGCGCCTCGTTTCTCTGGAGAACACGCACAACCGCTGCGGAGGAGTGGTCCTGAGGGTCGATTACACCCGTGCTGTTGGGGAGCTTGCTCACCGGCATGGCCTGCGCCTGCACCTGGACGGGGCACGGATCTTCAATGCGGCAACAGCGCTGGGCGTCCGGGCCGCGGCCCTGGCCGCCCCCGCAGATTCGGTTACCTTTTGCCTCAGCAAAGGGCTGTGCGCGCCGGTCGGATCGGTCCTGTGCGGAACGAAAGAGTTCATTCAGAGGGCGAGGCGGATGCGCAAAATGTTGGGCGGGGGAATGCGCCAGGCGGGAATCATCGCGGCGGCCGGCATCGTTGCCCTGGAAAAGATGGTCGACCGATTGTCTGAAGACCACCGGCGGGCGCGGACCCTGG
Source organism: uncultured Anaerolineaceae bacterium (assembly GCA_964416175.1). GTDB lineage: Bacteria > Chloroflexota > Anaerolineae > Anaerolineales > UBA4823 > CAYQDF01. The sequence goes on along the minus strand of CAYQDF010000009.1, from coordinate 20,328 downwards.
CGGAAGGTCTGTCCAGGGTCCCTGGTTTACTCATTGAGACTGACCCTCCGCAGACCAACATGGTGTTCCTCTCCCTGGCAGACTGGGTCCCGCTCAGCGCGGAGGTAATGCTCCGAAGGTTGGAAAACCAGGGCATAAGAGCGGGCCTCGTGGAAGCCAGGCGGTTTCGCCTGGTTACCCACCTTGGGATTGATGACGCAGCCATCGAGCGGGCAGTGGCCGCGTTCGAAGCAGCGCTCGAAAAGAGTATGATATAATTTTCACTACCAAGAGACGTGTGCAGGACAACGTGGTTTTGATGGATAGCCTGGTCAAAGCCTTTCTGGCCAGCATTGAGGGAGGACCGGCTTATTCGAAAAGCACGCGGCTGGCTTATGCCAGCGATCTGCGTGTTTTTTTGGCTTATGTGGCGAAGAGATTACAGCGAACGCCTCGGATTGAAGACCTCGACGAAGAGATCGTCGCTGATTTCTTGAAAGCAGAGATCAATTCTGGCCGACGGAAGAATACGCTGCTGCGACGTTTAGCCGCTTTTAAGCGCTTCGTGAAGTTCCTCGTATTATCAGGAGCAATCCCGGCGGACAGGATATCCCTGGATACAGTGGTGACCGCAGCACGGCTGGGACCGCCCACAGAGCCCTGCCACTCCGCCTGCCTTTCTAACAGCCAGGTGGCGAACCTGCTGGAGGTAATGAAAAAATCCCCCAGCCCACGCGCCCAACGTGACCAGGCGATCCTGATGTTGCTGCTCGAAACAGGGCTTTCCGTGGGCAGCCTGACAGCGCTCGATCTCGTGGATATCGACCTGGGAGCCAACTGCCTGAGGGTCCGAAGTGACAGCGGGATGGCGGGTTGGTTCTCCATGGGGGTGGCAGGCCGCTATGTGGAAAAATATATCCTTGGAGGCCGCCAGGACATGATCCGCAGGCCAGACGACCCGGCCCTGTTCATCAGCCAGATGAATGAGCGCGTGAGCCGCCAGGGGATCTGGCAGATCCTCAATCATTGGGGGCGCAGCGCGCGCCTGCCTTTTTCTCTTTCCCCCCGCCTGCTTCGGAACACCGCAGCCTGGCGGATGGCGCAGGCTGGGAGGCCGCTGGCCGAGATCCAGGTCCTTCTCGGCCACAGCAACCCGCTGTCGACGCGTGCCTTGATGCGCCGGCTGGACGCGCAGTGCCCGGAAATGTAGAGGTGCCTGAGATGGATGACTTTATCAGTTTGCAACAGATCGATCAGGCTGCACACGCGGTCCGTGAAAAGTCCGAACAGCTGCCTCGGATTGGGATCATCCTGGGGTCGGGTCTCGGTCCGCTGGCAGATGGCGTCGAGCGGGCAGTCACCATCCCGTACCGAGAAATCCCCGGCTGGCCGGTTTCGACGGTCGAAGGCCACCAGGGGCAACTGGTGATCGGCCAGCTCGAAGGAAAACCGGTGGTGGTGATGCAGGGGAGAGTCCATTACTATGAAGGATACTCAATGGCGCAGGTGGGTTTTCCCGTGCGGGTGATGCAGCGATTGGGTGTGGAGATGCTCTTCGTAACCAATGCTGCTGGGGCGGTCAACCCGGAATTTGAACCGGGGGACGTCATGCTGATCACTGACCACCTGAACCTGCTCGGCATGGCCGGGCACAGCCCATTGCGCGGCCCGAACCTGGACGAGATCGGCCCGCGTTTCCCTGACATGGGCCAGGCTTACGACCGCCAACTTGGTCAGATCGCCCGCCGCGTGGCGCAGGAAGGGCAGATTCCGCTCAAAGAGGGCGTCTACATATGCCTGGCCGGGCCGTCCTTCGAGACCCCCGCCGATCTGCGTTTCTTGAGGTCCATCGGGGTTGATGCGGTGGGGATGTCCACTGTCCCCGAAGTGACAGTAGCCCGACACGGGGGGATGCGTGTGCTGGGCCTTTCGACGATCAGCAACAAGGCGAATCTGGACGGTGATACGATCACGAGCCACGAAGAAGTGCTCGCGGCCGGCCGGATCGTCTTGCCGCGATTGACAAACCTAATCCTCGGAGTGCTGCGTTGCTTGTGACTGCGGCCCAGACAGGTGATAACCGTCACACCTGGCGCCCGGGATGACAGGATGATCAGAGCAGGCAGAAAGACGGATGCCGGTATTTGCGTGACATGGAAGAAGTACTCCGATTTTTCAGGATCTATGAAATCTGGATCTACCTGGTCCTTGCCCTGGCAGGTCTGGTCTATGTGCGCAGGTTCATCCTGGCCTGGGATGAGATGCGAGCGGCTGCATTCGGCCTGGAGCGAGAAAGTGCCCAGAAGCGCCTGAACCAATCCGCATTGATCCTGGTCATGCTCCTTTTCACGGCTTCTGGCGTGTTTGTGGCAGTCTCTTTTGTGGCCCCGGCATACCCCGGTTCGAACCCCCTCCTGACTCCCACCCTGAACCTCCTTGCAACTTCGACGACCACTCTTCCTCCGGAAGCACTGGCAAACGTCTCAGCGGAAATGGCCGAACCGGGTGACACCCCCACGCCGACCGAGGAAATCCTGGGCGAGGGCTGCACACCGGGCCAGGTGGTCATTACTGAGCCGCGGGATGGTGCAGAGATAAGCGGCGTGGTCCTCGTTAAGGGAACGGCCGATATCCCGAATTTCGGATTCTACAAGTACGAAGTGGCGCGTCCCGGCGAGACCGTCTGGTTGACCATTCAGGCAGGGCGGGAGTTAAAACAGAATGGCGATTTGGGGCAGTGGGATACCCGGACTCTGGAATCTGGAGATTATATGTTACGATTGGTGGTGATTGATAACCAGGGCGTGTCCACCGAACCCTGTGTGATCCGGGTGAGGGTCAACAACCCGGTGGTAGGACCCTAGCGGCAGAGCATCTAGGGAACAGACCAGCCATGCCTGAAATCGAAATCCGTCCAGCAGTCGAATCAGACATCCCCCGCCTGACCGGGATCGACCACAGCTATACCAGCGAATATGTCTGGCAAATGACTCCCCAGTTCGAGTCCGGCCAGATGGGAGCTGTATTTCACGAAGTGCGCCTGCCGCGCAAGGTGCGGGTGGACTACCCGCGACCTCCGCAGGCGCTGGCCGAGCATTGGAAGCACCGCTCGGGGAACCTGGTGGCCGTGCTCCAGGGCGAGCCCGTCGGGTATGCCAGCCTTTTGCGCGACAGTGTCCCCTTCACTGTCTGGATGACAGACCTCGTTGTCGCTCCTCGCGTGAGAGGACAGGGGATAGGCACGGCCCTGGTACTGGCTGCACTTGAATGGGCCGCAGCGCATCCGGGGAACCACCGCCTGGTCCTGGAGATGCAGCCGAAGAACCACCCGGCGATCTGCCTGGCCCAGAAATTGGGGTTCGATTTCTGTGGGTACATCGACCATTATTACCCCAATCGGGATATTGCAATTTTATTCACAAAGTGGATAATATAGAGGGTGGAAAGCGCTGATTGAGCATGGTTGGAACGATCATTAATGGGTTGAAGGTAAGCAACGAGCTCCTTACAGCAGGGATTGCTATCATTGGTTTTTCCCTGCTGGTATATGCGATGAGTTTTAATTTGCGCGACCGGGTGGCGCGATCGTTCGCATTCATTCTGATGTGCGTCGTGGTGGTCTCGGTGGGGGATGCCATCTCAGGGCAGCTCACTTCGAGGAGCGGGATTGAGTTCTGGATGAGGGTGCAGTGGGTTGGGATCCTGTTCTTGCCGCCAGCCTACCTTCACTTTTCGGACGCGCTCCTCGAGACAACCGGAAGGCCGTCGCGGGGGCGCCGCCGCCGATTGGTGCGTGCCGGATATCTGGTATCAGCCGGTTTTGCGCTGACCTTGTTCACTCCCTGGCTGGTTGGACCGCTCATCCTGGATACCGGTCCGGCGCCGCACCTGGAGCGCAACTGGCTGGCGTGGATCTTCACGGCGTATTACCTGGCGATGATCGCATTTGCAATCGTCAACGTCTGGCGGGCGTACCGGCGCACGGTGACCCGGACCAGCCGCAGGCGGATGCGATATCTGCTGCTGGGAAGCCTGGCACCCGTTTTGGGCACGTACCCCTTCCTGCTCTTTGGTTCAGGTTTTGCAGCGAACCATCCGCTTTTCTTCTGGCTGGCAGCCAACCTCAGCAACCTGCTGGTTTCATTCCTGCTGGTCGTGATGGCGTACGCGGTCGCCTTCTTCGGTGTTGCCTGGCCGGACCGGGTAGTCAAACGACGCCTGTTCAAATGGTTGATGCGCGGCCCGGTCACCGCTTTCTGCGTCCTGGCTATGACTACTGGCGTCCGCTGGGTCAATGAATCTCTTGGCAATCTGTACCCGGCTGCGATTCCGATCGTAATGATTGCCAGCCTGCTGATTATCGAGCACCTGATCACCCTGCTGGCACCCCTTTGGGAGCGGTGGCTGTTTCACGGGGGCGATCCAGGGAAGCTGCTGTTGATTCAATCTCTCGAG